>NZ_JBFRGC010000027.1:0-111189 GCF_052115145.1 Paenibacillus sp. 2TAB26 | reverse complement strand
TTTCTCACGATTCGTTAGAATCGTAAGGGCAGTTATTACTCGTTGTTCAGTTTTCAAAGAGCAATCTATTCTTTCGTTTGTCATGCTTGTTTTGCTTGCTGTCCGCGTGTGTCTCTCGGCCAGAAATAGAATATACCATGTACTCGTCTAGTAATGCAAGTGTTTTTTTGAAAATAGTTTATAAACTTTAAATATAGCGAGATTTATGTTCTATAGTCTTACTCTTCTTCTAATTAGAATGCTTCCATTATTCATACCACGCAAGCACCTTCCTTCATTAGAGGAAGGTGCTTGCGTGCAGCTATTGCAGCCTAGCACTTAATAGATAAGAACAAATTGAACGTCTGCTCTTAAGCATTCAAATTAAATATCAAACAACCTGCCTCCAGCAGCTTCATATAAACGAGAATACATTTTTAATGCATAGGTATCTGTCATTCCAGCAATGTAATCGCAAACCAATCTGGCATTCATCCGATCATCAGCTGCATGCCAGCTTAGCTTTTTATCTTCTGGAAGCAGGTTTGGATCATTGAACATCGCATCGAAGAGCTTTTCAATTATTTTGCCGCCGCGCCATTCAAAGGTTTGAACCTTCTGTGAGAAGATCACATGCGTTTCGACCAGCTTCTTCAAATCCTCCAGCAGCTCCATAGCATCCTCAGTAATTACTGCCTTATAGCGCAACCGGCTGGAGGAGAATGCAGGCTGGGTCTCAACAACCGTAATCTCATGTATGAATCCAGAAACCAAATCAGCGAAAAAACGCTTCGTCTGTTTATACCGCTCCCCGCTGTTCTCCATAAAAACCCGTAAAGACTCTGCAATTCTAGCGGATGAAATATGCTTATGCTTATTTGCTACCTCACATAGATCATCTATTTTGATCATGTTAAGCTTGAAGGCATCTTCTAAATCATAGGTTGCGTAAGCAATATCGTCTGCGAGCTCAATAATAGAGCATTCAAACGTTTTATTTAAAGTCTTCTTATGTTTACCAGCCTGCAAGTCAGAAACTTGCATGAAATAAGCCTTCTCTTCAGGCGAAAAGCTCTCAATCACCCACTGAAATACATGCTCGTCCTCTTCAAAAACACTGCATTTAGGCGGTTTGCCCGTGATCTCGGGATTATTAACTTGCTTCATGCTGGCTGGATATTTCAAAATGGACAATAAAACAGCTCTTGTTAAATCAAGGCCCGTTTCCATGTCCCCATCGCTATTCGTATTCGTCAAAAGCCTGAACGTATGCGCATTCCCCTCAAAGTTTAGTTCGAATGCGCTCATGCATTTATTCAATGCACGCTCGCCTTGGTGCCCGAATGGCGGGTGCCCCAAATCATGAGCTAAAGCAGCTGCCTCAATAAGAGAAATATCTATTTTACTTTCCGTCTCTTTAAAAATATTGTTTTTTTCATTTAAGGTTGTGGCAATTCCTCTTGCAATTTGAGATACTTCAAGGGAATGAGTAAGCCGTGTTCGGTGAAAATCTCCTTCGCTGATCCCAATGACTTGTGTCTTGGACTGTAAGCGTCGGAACGCAGCTGAATGAATGATTCTGCCAAAATCACGTTCAAAGTCATCCCGAACTGAAATTCTTTGCTTCGCATTTTCTATATTAATATGCCTCTGAATATCCGTATCATTATAAAATGAATTTGAAGAATGTTTATAGAGAATCATAGGCTCGCTCCCAGCTCCTTGTCATTTAGAAACATTTTAACAATATATGGTCTTTATTAGAAGAGATCGCTGAACAATTCATAAAGGAGAGCTTTCGTTTGGGGAAAATATTCGCATTTTATGGCCCTTCCGCTTCAGGTAAATCCGAAATCCAGAAAGAGCTGACCCTTAGCGGCTTTCAAAAAATTATTACTTCAACAACCAGACTCCCGAGGCCGAATGAGTCAGACGGGATTCATTATATTTTTATGGAAACGAGCCAGTTTGAAAATCACATTCGTGCAGATGCCTTTATTGAATGGACACGATACAACGAGCATTATTACGGTACACTAAAATCCAGCATTGAAGAAGTATTCGATCAAAATAGGAATGCCCATATTGTAATGGACCTTGCTGGCGTACTCGCTTTAAAGAAGCGGTATGATCATGTGATTGCGATCTATGTAGGTGCGGATGTTGAATCCATTAAAAGAAGATTGGCAATAAGAGGCGGAATGCCTGAGGAAATCGCCAAAAGGGTGCAACGCGCGGAGGAGATTGAACTAAAGAGCGAGTATATGCAGCATGCTGATGTGATCATATGGAACCATGATGACACCCGCTTTAATGATACAATGACGCAGGTTAAAGAGATCATAGCCGGTCATGGCTCATTTTGAGACCATCCAAAAAAAAATCAAAAGCTCAACTGCGCTTAGTATGCGTGGATGAGCTTTTTTGATAACTTTATTTAAGTAAATGCATAAGCAGCGCTTTTTGAACATGCATCCTGTTCTCAGCTTGCTGATAGATGATGGAACGCTCCGATTCCACTAACTCCTCCTCTATCTCGAAGCCCGGATGAATAGGCATGTCATGCATAAGATACGGTGAGTGTCCTGCAAGATTGCTTCTGTTCAACTGATAAGGCAGCATCTTTTCCATTCTTCGCTTCTTCTCATCTTGATAGTGGTCTTCATAAAAAAACTCCATATCGATCCAAGTGTCTGTATATACAAAATCAGATCTGGCTGCCGCACTAGGCAAATCAATAACCTTTTCAACAAATCCACTTTGAAAAGCCTTTTGCATAAGCTCCTCATCCCAAGATGGCTTGTTAATGATCGGAGTAACTAGCAACAGCTTGATTCCCACCGCCATACACCCTGCGACCAAAGAATTGGCAACATTGTTATGAATGCCAACGTACGTAAGCGTTATTCCCGTAAAAGTACCTGCGACCTCATAGATGGTCATCAAGTCCGCAAGAGCCTGGCAAGGATGATATTTGTCGCAGCAGCCATTAATGACGGGAACCTTGGAGTACTTCGCTAATTCGAGCACATCGGAATGTTTCTTTAATCTCGCCATAATCACATCACAATTTCTTGATGCATACTGCGCTTCATACTGGATCGGGGAAATGCTGAAGTTGCTGGCATCCCAATCCATAACGACTGAGTACCCGCCCATTTGGTTAATCCCGGATTGAAACGATAGATTCGTACGAGTAGAAGTTTTCTGGAAAAGCATAAGAAGACCTTTTCGCTCTGCTGCGTGGTAATAGCGTTCTGGGTTGTTCTTTATCTCGATTCCTTGCCTGATGATGGAGTGAATGGTGTCCGCGTCGTACTCTCTTAGTGATAATAAATGAGTCATGATTTCACCTCTCGCGAATATTTATACACTATAATGTATTTATATTCAATTTAAAGTGAAGAATACATTATGTCAACTACAGGAAAACAAACAATCCCGGAGTAGAATAAATTAAGTTAGCTGCGAAACTAAATCATAATAAAAAGCACCCTATCAAGCCATCATGAGTAATGGCTTTGACAGGGTGCTTTTAGCAATAGCGAAATTCTGCTTCAGTGGTTGAATAAATTATTTCATCACTCTTGATACGATCTTGTAAACCAGATTTCCCAGCCTGTAGTAATCCTTGAATTCCGTAAGTACCTTCGTACAAGTCTGACCGATCATCGTCTTAAGAATAGCGACACCAATTTCAAAGCGATAAACATCCCATACCGCATCAAGAGCATCGAGGACGTTATATCCAGAAAGAGCTGTCATAATGACGGAGTCCTTATAGTCCACTCTCTCTGTATTTCGCATTAGCTTAGTCGCCTCACCTATCCTTACTCTGTCGCCCCGAAGAGTCGTCAATGTAACGATAATGGCAATTTCATTATTGCTGAGCAGCATGCGTTCCGCACTGGACAGATCATCGTAAAAAGCTTGCTGCTCACGTGTCGATATTTCCTTAATAATCAGATACGTCTCATCCAAGTTGTTGTTGTTAGCCATCCGTATGGCATCGCTAAGCTCTACGAGAGTGATCAGCCCAGAATCAAGCATACCCTTGGCTATCTCCTTAAGCGACCAGTGACCCAGCTCAAGCAAATTGTAAGGAACCCATTGTACGTGGGCGTTTACCGCCAGCAGCGCTCTAGTAAGCTCAGCAATTTCCTTGAATCCTCCGTCGTACAAGAACTTGGAAATATAATAAAGACTGTAGCCACTGCTGTGCAAAGCCTTCGAGAGGTCGGCGGAAGGTATGTCCAACTGCCTCAAAATAGAAATCGTGTCGTTATCCCAATTGAAGGTGTATTTTAAGTATTCACCGACAGCGTATCCGTTTTTATGCAGCCAATATAGTTTATTTTCGAGCGTCCGCTCTTTCATATACCGCAGCGCCTCTTCTGCGTTATAACCATACTCCTTTAGAAGCGTAAAGATCGAATCTTCTCGCGCGTCATACCGATTCAGCGTGTTCAAAATCTCTCTACCGTCATAACCGCGATTTTTCATTTCCTTCGCAATATCGACCATAGAAACGTTCGGTAATGTCATTTTAACGGTTGTGAATACACGATAAGCATAGCTGGTACTGTTCACGTACCCATTCTGCCTCAACACGTCAATGATGTCTCCCGCTTTCGTATACCCCAGCTTGACGAACAGCGCCGATTGCTCCTCGATTGTTGTTGCCGTCCCTCTGCCGGCCGTGAAGAACATATAGAAAGCACGGATAATGCTGGCTCGATCAAAACCAAGCGTCAATAACGTGTCGATCAAATATCCGGAACGATCAGGACCAAGCAGGTTTTGCCGTTCAAGCTCGGTAGCAATCCCGGCGGCGTCCGTTCCTTTCGACTTCATACGGGCGAGGTAAGCAATTAGCGGATTGCCGCCGAATACTTCACCTGCGGCCATCCGTACCTGATCCTGCGGAATTAAGGTTTCCGGAATAGTTTCCATTATCGTTGCTGCATCCATTTGAAATACCAGCTTCATAGCGAGTACGATATCCGCGACAGTGAATTTGGCTTTCATAAACCGCACAACATTGAGTGGCACAAATGCGGTGGTTGCCGGGAAAATATCTTCCAATACCCTTAGGTTTGTGTTGGTATAATAGACTCCCACTATAGCAAGTCCAATTACTTCCGCCGGATAATAGGGAGAAAGCAATTCAGTAACTGCTCCTGAGTCGAGTTTATAGTCAAACCTAAGATATTGGACAATTTCCTTAATCTCATAGCCGGCATCCCGCAAGAACACAATCGCTCCTTGTGGCGTCGTAACACCTTTCAATTTAAGGACATCCTTGATAATGCTCACCGGAGTAAAGGCCTCTCCGTACACTTTATTAAGCGTTGATTGAATGGCCGTTTCTTGATAAACGGCAAGTCCCTGAAGAATCGCAAGCGCCTCTTCTCTCGTCTTGCCATATTGCTCCTTGCTCGCCTTAACGATGTCCTCCATGCGGTAACCTGCATGCAAGAGCTGATCCGCCATAGCTTCCGCTGATGTTACTCCTCCTGCTTTGATCACTTCGATTAAAGCGCCATTCACCGCTTGTCCGTACACTGCATTTACGCTGCTCAGAATGACGTTCAGCTCGAACAGCTGACTGCCAATAAGCAATGCCGCGGTTTCGCCGGCTGTCTTACCATAAAAGCCTTTCATCACGCGTACGATATCTATCATCGGAACGCCTGATTTCCACAAGTAAGGAATGGCCGCTGCTGCGTCCGTGATTCCTCCTTCTTCTAGATACTGCAGCGCCGTAGACTCTGATGACTGCCCATAAACGGCAGCTACTGTCACTTCAATAACCTTCTCGTTGTCTACTTGGAGAGCGGTTAGGACCGTTATCGTTTTGTCTGCTGCAAATTCAAAATAATCCTTGGCAGCACCCACAATATCATGGAGCGTATAGCCCATGCCTCTCAGGAGTGGAACAGCCTCCTCCAGCGTATAGATTTTGCTCTTCTTAAGCAGGCTGGACAAGCTTTCCTCGATCGGTTTGCCGTAAACTTCAAATACAGTTGCAACTAACTCATTAAATGAATATCCGTTTGTTTCGGAAAGAATGGCTAGTGTCTCGCCAGCAGTCATATGGTAATAATCCTTGGAAATGCGGATAATATCCCGCAAGCTATAGGTGAGCTTAAGCTGCGGAATCGCATCCGACAACTTTCCGATACCCAGATCGATCATGGCCTGAATCGTAACCTGCTCTAACGCTAAACCGTAAACAGCAGAAACTTCAGCCAAAATCCGGCTCTCCTCATCGACTGAACCATCCATTAAAGCTTGTACCACTTTAGAGGAATCGAGCTGGTAATAATCTTTCCCTACCTGAATCATATCCCGGAGGCTGAATCTCATCTTTGTCAGATAAGGTATTGCATCCTTTAACGTAACCAGATGCTGAGCCTCTAGAGAATCAACAATGCTTGCGTTTTGGGAGCTGCCGTACACATTCGATATAGCAGAAAGCACGTCACTCTGGCGATACCGGCCAGTATCCAGCAGTGCTTGAAGAGCTGTACCCGATGAAATACCATAACCGTCCTTTGCCATCTTCACGATCGAAACTAAGCTGAATTGCGCCTTATAAGCAAGTTCAATTCCACTGGCAAAGGATACTGATCCTTCTGCTGCCTGCCGCTGATACATCGTTAACTCAACGGATTGATTAAAAGCTGAAGCTACTGCCTGGATAAGCACATTGCTTGACGACAAGTATACCGCTGACATGCAGAGCGCGATTGCCCCAGGCGATTGGCCAAAATGGTTTTTGCCAACGCTCACGATATCTTTCATCGGGAAACCTGTGACGTATAGATAATTAACCGCTTCATCAAAGGTCGTGATGCCTTGCTGCTCCAACGCGCCTGCAACTGTTTCATCAAGTCCTTGACCGTATAAGGAAGCGAGGCCTATCAGAATATCGTCGATGTCGTTAGGATATTCTTTTGCCAGCAAATATGAAGCTTCGCTGGAAGTAAGCTGATAATAATCTTTCAAGCTGCGAGCAACAACGGATAAGGAATAACCGCTCATTCTAAGAAATGCAATACCGTCCTTAGGCTCCTTGCTGGACGAAGCGTCAAGCAGACCAGCAATCGTCACTTGCTCTTGTCCGTACAAAGACTGCAGAATCGCTATGGTCGATTTCATATTACCCATTCTTCGGGTGTGGATGAGAAGTCCTTCCATTACTTCTTCTTTCGAATATCCACCCTTAATCAGTGCCGGCCCAACCTTGCCTGAGTCAAAATAAGACGGATACAGCGCACCCAGCGTATTGATGACAGAAATGGCCGTTGCGCCTTGCTCCTTCAGCACTTTGATCCAAATCGTCATAGGGTCTCCGCCATAAGCTGAAGCGATGGCAGTACCTACTTCCTCTGACGAATAGCTGACAAGCAGAAGCGCAGACGCCTCTGACGATGGCAAGCCGTATTCCGTTCTAAGCACTAATGCAATATCCCTTACCGAATATGGAGCAAGGCGTGTGATGACTTGCCCTATCGTCAGCGGTTCGGTCCGTTGGTTCAGATAGGCAGCAACCTCACTAGCGGCTATGCCTTGTTTGCTGAAAGCACCAATCCATTCCGTCCAGCCCCGCGCTTCAAATGCCTGTGCAATTTCCGCAAATTTATACCCCGAGTTTTTCAGCGCTGCGGTCAAATACGGCAATCCTTTCGCACGAACTCCGCCAGTAGAGTAAAGGTTAATTGTTCCTTCAATAATGTCATCCAGCGTATAGAAGCTAGAGAGGCTCATCGCCACTGTCGCTTCCTGTATTGACGTTCCCGGGAACAAATATTGCGAGTCCTTTACAACCGTTGATACACTGCAAGGACATTTAAAATAATCGAATGCGTTAGTCCTTTCAAGCTCTACCCACTGCTGCAGCGTCAAGCCTAACTGAGCCTTTAGAGCTTGACCGATGGCTAGCTTCTCCCAGCTTTTGATGCTTGTGAGCGAACGGGCCAGAGTAGTGGCATCCGTACTCACCGTTTCATCACTTGCAAAAGTTGTTCGAAGCGCATGTAATACATCTCCAGCTTCGAAGCGGTCATAGCTGCGGAAGATAACTTCCACCGCATCCTCCATCGTGAAGGACGCGCCTCCGCGAATGACGGCATTACGAATTGTGCTTAATCCCTGCGCGGTAGACATACCCGACTGTCTCAGCAGCGTCAGAGCTTCCGAACGGCTGCTGGCCATTCGATTATTCAGAATATAAGCCGTAAGTTCCGCAGGCTCATAACCAGCACGAATTAATGACAACAGCATCGTCTTTCTTTGGTCGCCCTTCACCCCCGGATACAACACGCTGATGGTCGTTGCGATATCAGCCCCGAAGCTTTCTCGAAGCAATCCCGCCTTGCTTTCCATGTCATAACCATGATCCGTAAATCCTCTCATAGCCTCACTTAGGCCAGCCGCTTCGGAACCCCATGCGCCGAGTACGGCGCTGGCGATATCACCGATCTCGTATGATCCGCTCTTCATTGCGCCAACGATGACGGTTGCACCATCCCCGGAGGTTTGAATTCCTTTGGCGACCTGGGCAGAAGCAACACCTGCCGCCAGCATAGCTGAAGCTGTTTGTTGCTTATCGAAGGTGCTTTTTAAGATAACGTAAGCTTGTCCAGTCTCAATGCCTGCTCCCAAGTAAGTCAGAACAGCCTCGTTGACGTCGCTGAACGAATACAGATCTCGCAGCGCAATTCCTATATTGTTAGCAGGAAAACCAGCACTGCCAAGCAGTTTCGCATTATCTACGCTAGTTGCAGCATAAGCCTCTTTAATGACAACTGCGGTTTCTGCTGCCGTGAATTTCGCGGCAGCCAAAGCTTCGATGGTGCTCACGTTCGTTAAGCCGTAAACCGATTGAACGGCTTTCCTAGTCTCGCTAATAGTGTACTTTCCTAGCTTTAATGCCGCGGCTGCGTTGCCGCTAGTCTCCGCATACGTATAACGCAGAACATAGGCTGCTGCAGCGGCTGTTACCCCCGTTAGCTTAAACGGCGCCATTATATCTCGAGGTTGATAGCCTAAATTACGAAGCGGCAGCGCAATATCTTCAGCCTCATAACCTGCAGTGACCAGATCCGGTATAAGATTGACATAGTTGGAAATATAGCCCGACGCGCTTAAAGCCTGAAACAACGTAGGCGCATCTGTATCTATTTCGTATAATAGGCGGATGAACGCACTCCAATCCAAACCATATTCTTTCTTGACCGCTTTTGCGTAGTTCGCTGGGGTAAATCCAGCTTGCCGTAGTAGTCTTAATGACTCTAACGCAGTCTTGCCATAATCAACCCGCAGTACATGCACAGGGTAAACGGCATCGTACTGGGTGGAATGGCTTTGCAGGAAACCATCCAGCGTAGCGACATTAGCTACCTGGAATTCTCCAAAAGTGGCCAAATACGTCTGATTAACTGCCTTGACCCGGTTGATGCCGCTATAAGCGACGGCTATCGTCGATGTCGAACTGATAACCGCTCCGCTGCTGCTCCAAGTCAACTCGATTTTCGTTGCATCGGAGGTCAGTCTAGTCATAACCCCGCTTTGCCATTGATTGTTGATTTTCACAGAAAACGTTGACCCCGAATTAACAGCAGCCAGCGGCTTATCAAAGGTCAGAGTAATGGCTTTGCCGTTTTCACTCGATACGGCATCGATCAGCTCGGGAGGTGTACTCACGTTGCTGATGATCATATCCCCTCCAAAGTCATGCCCGTCCTTGCTCAGACGAAGCTTAAACTCCTTGTTATATCCGATATATTCATTAATAAAATAGGTTTGCCCAAAGTCCGGCGTTGAAACAGAGGTTGGGCGATACCAGACTGCGCTGCCATTGTGCATTTCGATATTCAAATTTTCTATCGGAGCACTAAGGAGCAGATTAAATCCATTTTCATTCACTCGAACAAACGTTGCAGTGATAACAATCGGCACATAAGCGGCATTTAATTTTTCCTGCCCAGCAAAGATATAGCCTAGCTTGCTAAAAGCTGCGGTGTACGTTTTCCCTCCAACCACATTCGCTTTAATTAAAAACGACCCTGTCTCTGCACCCGCTGTCACTCCAGTGACTGTGACCTCTGTCCCGTCTTTTGACAAGAGCTTCACATCTTCCGGCTGCAGATCTTTTGGCCCCGCTCCAACGAAAGTGACCGTCAAGCCGTTTCTAGCAGCAGCTAAACTTTTCGGATATTCCGTCATCGGAACATAAACATCTAGCGGCCCTTCCACCACACGATCCGGTATTTGAGCAATCAGCTTGTAATTCACACCTGCTGACAGCGGAGCAATGATGTTGTAGATTCGTCCTGCATCTGGCGCATCTGGACTGTTCCCGTTCGGATTTACAAGCTGGAATCCAATTCCACGTCCCTGGTCATCAAGCAGTGTAAGCCATGTGAGATCCAAATTAGGGACTGCTTTGCTTAATTCCAATGTGAAACCGTTAGTTGTCATATGGCTTGCTGTCATACGGATCGGCACCTGCGCTTCCGGAATAGGTGCAGCTGGAACAAGAACCGGAAGTCCGCTGCTGAATGCGTAGCCGCTCTTCGTTAAAGTCAGACTGTAAGCCGCTCCCTCTTCGAGTGAGGCATGTACCGCATATTCGATACCAGCGTTCTCGGCTGCAATAGAGGCGATGGCAACTGCAGCGCCTTGGCCATTACGCAAGCTAAAGTCACTTGCACGCAAGCCCGGAACAGCCGAATCAAGCAACACGTTAAACCCATCCTTACTGACACTTGATAGAGTTGGATTTACTGGTACCGGCACAAAAGCGTTCAAGGCCGCTCCAAAATCATATCCTGCTGCTGTTATGATCAGTTTGTATGTTTTCCCGCCTTCAAGTGCTGCGGATAATGTGTACGTTCTTCCACCGTTATTTGTTGTTGCAGCTATTATAATTACCGACTTGCCCTCGGCATCCTTTAGCGCGAAGCTGCTCGCAGACAGTCCGCTTAGTCCCGGTGCGACAGAGACGACAAGCCCCGACTCGGCAGCGCCTTCCAGCGTCACCGAAATCGCGCTTGGCAGCAAAGCCGACAACGCTTGTCCAAAATCATACCCGCTCTTGCTTAGCGCAAAAGAGTAAGTTTTGCCTCCTTTATAAGAGGCTTTGATCCGATAGGTTAGTCCGCCATCCTCCGTAATGACCGAAGCTGCAGTAAGCCGATTGCCCTCCTCGTCTGTGATAGCCACATGGCTTACATCCAAATCCGATACAGCAGGGCTAAGACCAATGACAATTTCCGAAGCGCCTGAACTTAGCACTGCGGCATTTGCTATGATTGGAACGTCAACCACAATCGGGCTTCCAAAATCATACCCGGACTTGGCAGCGGTGATTGTATACTGCTCCGCTCCCCAAAACTCAGCTTCAATAAGGTAAGTATTTCCCCCATCACTCGTAGTTGCGGAGGTAATTGCCTTTGTACCGCCCTCCACACGTTTAAGCTGGAAGTCACTTATTCGCAAATGAGGAACTGGCTGATCTAAATGCAATATAAAAGCTTGATTGTTCCCGCTAATCATCCCGCCAAAACGAACGCCTACAGAGCGAATGGAGAAAGCTAGCGGATCACCATAGTCGTAGCCCATTTTTGAGATGAACACCGAATAGACCTTATCAGGAACGATTGCGACGCCGAGCTCATACGAATAACCTCCATCGTTTGACACGTTCGTGCGAATCGAAACGTTTACCCCGTTCTCATCCACTATATGAATATCCGAAGTATTTAACATCGTTTGTTCCTTAAAATGCAATGTGACTCTCGAAGCCGTTGCTTGCACGGCCGAAATGGATCTTGAGTTTAGTGTAATCTTGTCGAGCGTAGAGAACATGTAGCCCTCTTTCTCTACACTAGCGGTATAGGTGATTCCTCCTTTTAAAGGAACCGTAACTGTATAGCTGGCTCCGTCATCACTCGAATGAATGGATTCAATTGCCACTGTATTTCCGTTATTGTCTTTAACCATCACATCTGCGGCTTGAAGATTCGGAATCGACGGGAAGAAATAGATGGTGAATCCCTGCTGCGACTGACGTAACAGTATCGCATCGGCACGAACCTTCAGCCCAACGGTCAGCGGATTTCCAAAGTCATATCCCGGATAAGTAATGACCAAGCTATATGTCTCGGATACATTAAAATCGCCAATGAGAGAATAGGATGCGCCTCCTTCGTAATGAAGCGTAAATCCGATCGGCCGACCTTTGCTGTCTGTCAGCTTAAAGTTGTCACCAGTCAAATCTGAAATAAGCGGGTAGACATCGACATAAATCTTCGTTGCTGTCGTACCTCTCAATTGAAGTGAGCCTGTTACCGGAATGTCCACCGAAATCGGCGACGCCAGCGTAAATTCACTTCGGTTCAGCTCAAGCGAATATTTTGCACCAGTCACGGCCTTAATCGCCACCATATAAGTTAAACCCTGATCTTTTGTTGATAAAGAGTATTCCGTGTACGGAATTTGCTGACCGTCTGGTTTTCGCAAAATAATGTCGGCTGGCTTCAAATCAGCAACTTTTTCGCTAAAGCTTAGTTTGAAGCTATCCTTCTTCATCTCGGATACAGAAGCGGTAATGAGCTTGGTAAACACAAAGGATACTGGCTCGTAACGTTGATAAGTCAAATCCGGCTTTACCAGAACGATATACGATTTACTAGGAATCAGCGCTGCTTCCAATACATAGCTGCTTCCGAAATCCGTTGTGTTCGCCGAAGCTACGTTTATCGTTTCCCCTTGAGCTCCCCGAATGACGAAATTTTTCTTCCCAAGTCCGATAACTGGAATGTCAAAATGCACGGTAACACCCGAAGCAGAAAATCCGGCAACGGTTGCTTCGGAAGGCACGGTAAAGGTCAGGTGGCTGAACGAATAACCATCCACCTCAATATCAAAGGCGTATGTTTGTCCGCGTGTCAAAGCAAACGTACCGCCAAAAGACATCTCGAAGCTCATTCCGTCGGCAGACATGACGAGCGTACTTGGGTGATA
This sequence comes from Paenibacillus sp. 2TAB26, assembly GCF_052115145.1. Taxonomy (NCBI): domain Bacteria; kingdom Bacillati; phylum Bacillota; class Bacilli; order Caryophanales; family Paenibacillaceae; genus Paenibacillus; species Paenibacillus sp. 2TAB26. Next base: position 98,175 of record NZ_JBFRGC010000027.1, on the reverse strand, counting down.
ACGTTTGCCTTGTTCATCTTTCACCGCAAGACCCTGCCCGTACTCTATTTGCCTTAGAGGAGTAGAGAAAGTAACCGCTACTGCCCCGTCTTTGGAGACGTCAGTAATAACCCCGGTGACCAATTGATTGACATAGAACGTTACCAGCCCGTCAAACTTCACGTAATCCTTGCGGAAGGAAACCGTATAGTCGCGACCACTGATCAGATTTGCACTGACGCGATAGGATAATCCTCCATTGGCGGTTGTCAGCACCAGTCCGCTAACCCCATTGCCCTGATTATCTGTCAGTTGAATATGAGTAGGCAGTAATCCAGGAACCGCTTGTTCAAAGGTCAGATCAAAGCCATTCATGGCTATTTTGCTAATGGTCGCTTTCCCCGCGTTGATTGTTTCTCCCGCTTCAAAGTCGATCCCCTGCGATGGAAGATGACCAGGAAGACTCAGGTTATAGCTGCCGCCAAGCAAGTCAGCCTTCAGCCTGTAGGTAAGACCGCCATCCATTGTCACAGCGTCTTGTACCRTTACCCGCTCTCCTGTACTCTTGYGAGTAAGAAGAAACTGACCGGGCAATAACCCTGCAATGGCATAGCTAAGCTTAACCCGAAGTCCCGTATCGACTATCTGATCCGCCGAAATGGTTGTAACGACCGGAACATGAACGTTATAAATCGTCTGATCCATTGTCGCACTGACCTTCAGTACGTAATCACCAGGAGTCAGATCAGCAGCAATCCGGTAACTCCAACCGCCGTCGCTTGTCACTGCAGAGCGGAGTTTTATGCTGCTTCCGTCGGCCCGCTTGAGAACAAAGCCGTTGACCGTATCAATAGAAGCAGGAGGATTAAGAACAAAGGTGAATCCTGTATAGGAAATATCAGTTATTGTATTCTTCTCCGCGAGCGTAACCGATTTCGGTAAACCAAAGTCGAAGCCCTCACGTACAACGCTAATAAAATATGGTTTTCCTCTCAAACCGTTATAAGAGACAACATAAAATCTTTGCTGAGGATCCCACACGACATTCGTTATGGCTGCCGCATTCCCGAGCGCATCCATGACCTTGAAATCATTTGCGGTCAAACCTGCTATATTCGGGTTAAGCCCAACCATGACATTATTCGGACCAACGCCTATATACCATGGGTTAATCGTTGTTCGAACAACGTTTACACTGTTTCCGAAGTCATAACCCTCACTGCTTATTTTTAGTGTTAAGGGTTGATACTGCATGGCCGCCGATTTAACGAAATAACTGCTGCCATTATCCAGAGTCGATACACTGTCTATTGCCATTTGATCACCATTTGTATTCGCTAGAGAAAACGCTGCTTCGGTTAATCCCGGAACAGGTACGCTGAAGTGCACGATAATCCCTGCATTGGACGGATCAAACGCCGTTTGTTTCGATACGGCTATCTTCTCTGGAACGATAAGCGTACCGATCGTATAGCGGTCATCATCCACATCAATTCTATACCGATAGCTCCCAGCAGCCATTAAATCGGTTGATAGGATAGCCGAATGCCCATCCACGTTCGTTTTGACAGTAGTGACAGCAAGCGATTTGCCGTTTCCATCCTCTATTGTGATCAAGGCCTTAGCCAAATCGACCGTGTCGTTTGGGAAATTCAACTGAAAGCCTTGACGATTGACCCACTCTACACTTGATAGAATTGGGGAAGGTTCTACCTTTAAGACAATTTCGCTGCCAAAAGCATAACCTTCTTTATTTAGCAATAAGGTATACGTCTCGCCTTTCGTTAGGGAGGAATACACTTCATACTCTTTGCCGATAGATACTGCGCTTAGCATATTAATGCCTATGTCCGCTCCAGCAGCATTCTTTAAAATAAAGCTTAGAGCATCGATAGCTGGGACGGTACGATCGAGCTCCAGCATGAAGCCGGATGTCGAGATGTGGCTAACGGCCGCATGGACAGAAATACTGCTGGGCGGGGCAACCGCAACGATAAGCGCCGCGCCAAAGCTGTATCCAGCTTTCCGTATCGTTAGTGAGTATGTCTCGCCTTCGACCATTTCCGCTTTGACAGCATAAGTTCTGCCGTCATCATCAGTTGTGACCTCCGTCACTCCAATCTCAGTGCCTGGATCGTTTAACGCTAATGTCAAATGATCCTCTGTCAGCCCCGCGACAGGAGTATCCAGCTTGATTGTGAAGCCAGCTATACTTACGTCGGATATTGAGGCCACTACAGATACAACCTCTGGATCAGTAATCGGAACGAATATCGATACTGCGCTGCCGAAATAGTACCCTTCCTTGGCAACCGTAAGCGAATACGTTTCACCCTCGGCAAGTGACGCTGATAAATCATAAGCGCTGCCGCCCATACCCTCCGTTACGGAACCTACTGCGATGCTTTCGCTGCCGTGTTTGAGTGTAAACTCAGCTTGCGTCAATCCAACAACCGACGGACTCAGCAGCAACGAGAACCCCGTTTTGCTGGACCCATATACGGATGCTGCAACCGAAATGGCAGGCTGCTCCGTCTTTGGAACTTGAAATAAAATCTCAGATCCAAACTGAAACCCAGCCTTAGCTATCGTCAGCTTATAAGACTCGCCCTCCGTGAGAGCGGCTGTAATACAGTAAGAGCTGCCCCCATTAAGCGTAGCCACTGATGCAATGGTAATGTTTCCGTTCGCAGCGTTTTTTAGTGTCAGATGTGCTGCGGCGAGCCCCGGTACTGGCGAGCTAAACGCGAGTCTGAATCCTGTTACTCCTGCTTGACTCGCAATCGCGGTTACTGTTATATCAACCGGATCGGTTGGTTTTGGCGTTTCTGTTGGTTTGGGTGTATCTGTTGGTTTAGGAGGATCGGTTGGACCCGTTGGCCCGCCCGGCGAACCAGTTCCTCCGGATGCTCCACCTCCAATTAGGCCACCTTTCTCGGTTACTTCTTTTTGAGCAGGCTCCTTCTCAAAAACAACTCCCAGAGCGTCGACAATTGCTTTCTCAATCGTTCCTTTGCCTTTCACATTCGCTGGTCCATGCAGTTCCATGCTGCTAACGCTGACGCCTTCCGAAAGTGAAATGGTTGATGTCTTAACCTGCTCACTAACGGTTAATTTCTCTACCGATCCAGAAGCAATGGTTAACTGCACATCGCTCTTAACCTCGACTTGCTTAAACTTGCCGGACAAAATAACTTCGCCGGAAGAGGAGATCGTAATTCCCTCTATCCCGCTGCCTTCCGATAACGGAGATTCAATATTTGCCTCCGATTGCACATCCAACTGTCTTATAATCGTTGTTCCACCGATAACAACCCTAACTCGTCCATCTGCTTTGTCGACGATGACAGTTGCTAGCTGCGAATCATCAATATGTATGCTGTGCTGCCCGCCGCCGTTTACAAACGTGCTGCCAAGCACCTTCACACCTTTAAGGAACACATCTCCTTCGCCGACTTCTTTCCCTATAGTTAGATTTCCCTTAATCGTTACATTGCGAAGAGTTGTGCCTGGAGCCTGAATGGTCAAGTCGCCAGCAACTTCCAAGTTCCCTCGCGCCTTGCCCCATGTGCCGCCTGTTTCAAGAACCTTTGCGCTAACGGTTATTCCGTCTGCCGATCTAGTTGATTGCTTCAGCACTCTATCTAGCATCATGACGGCTTCCGCCCTTGTCATCGGCTGAACCGGCCGAAACGTGCCGTCCGTAAGACCGCTTATATAGCCCGCTTCAACAATGGCTTCCAATGCATCGCGTCCGTAACCCGGAATGCTAGCCTGATCCTTAAACTCGCTGAGCAGGCTAGCACCGTCTTTGCCTATTACCGGCACAAGGCGCGAAAGCACAACAGCTGCTTCTACCCGGCTTAACTTCTGCTCTGGCCGAAATGCTCCATTGCCATAGCCTTCGATGTACCCTGCTTCCGCGGCTGCTTGCACTTGCACTGCATACCAAGCGGTCGGAGCGACGTCCGAGAACTGCTTAGTCCCCGCCCCTTTGAAAGCGAATAGCCGGTTGATCAGCGTTACGTATTCAATCCGGCTTAGAGCTTGATTTGGCCTGAAGGTTCCGTCCTGAAAACCCTCAATTAAACCTTGGCCTGCCCACTCCCTGACGGTCTTTTCCGCCCAGTGGCCCGCTAGATCTGAGAATGCAGCGGGCACTTTGGCCGGAATTGCAGATGCCGCGAAGACTTGTCCGCTCGCATTGCCTATGCCGGGAGCTACCAGACCGACAACTAGGCTAGCAATCATCATCCACTTGAGCAGCAGGCTCCTTAACATTCTAACTTTTTGTTTCCTCACAATGATTTCCCCTTCCATCTTCGCCAATTGGCTTAAGAGCTTACTCTGTATTTGATAGAGCCCAAGTTCGGCAACGTTAACAGCACTTAAGCTTAAGTCTAATAGGCTGCGATGAAAGAATAATAAAAGATTTTCGCGTAAAACGACAAAAACCGCGCAGCATCAAGGCTTCGCGGTTTTTGCAACCTGTTCAAAATATTTATTTGCCTACTTCGGAAAGTCCGCTGACAAGAGAATCATACAGCATAAGCAGCTCTTGGGATGGACGAATGCCCAGTTCCCGCTTTAGAAGCCTCACATAGTCGGTGTATTGTGCGGTTAACCCTTTCTTATCCCCGTCCAGTCCATGCTTCCTCATCAGCAGCTCGACGACCGATTCTTCAAGCGGATTACGGGCATGCAGCTTCAGAAGAAGCTTCGACGCCGCAGCCGTGTTCGACAGGGTGAGCAGCGTCTCTGCTGCATTTTTGACAAAAGAAGCATACCGCTCTGACAGCCGATCTGTCTCATGAATCGCCCATACGTAAGCTTTGCTGCCGAACAAATCACCCGTATAGAGCCTCTCAACGATAAGTGCTTCTTCCACGTTGCCTGCGTCGATACTTCCCAGATTTTCCGTTTGGCGCTCAAATTCAACATAGTCAATAACTGCATCGTCCAGTTCCAGCGCATAACCGTCATTCTCAGAACGAATAGCTTCTCGGAGCCCTATCGGCTCCAATGATTTACGCAGCTGGTACACGGTTGTATTTAAATATTTTTCAGCATTCACGCTCGCCATACCCGCGAATATATCTGCAACCAGGCGGGAGCGCGAAATTCGTCTACCCCGATTCAGCAGTAAATAGGCGAAGAGTTCAGCACTCTTGCTGGAAATCCACTTTACGCGTCCTGATTCATTACGCACAAAAAAGTCGCCCAGCGTGGCAACGCTGACACGGCTCATACCCCGAATCGCAGTATCTGCTTGCTGCAGCGGTTGAACGGTTTTTCTGCTCTCCAGTGCCCGGTTAATCGTCCGCTCCAGCCGCTCCTGAGTCACCGGCTTCACCAAATAATCAAGCACGGACAACTCATAAGCTTCTAGCGCATAATCCTTATGCGAGGTAACAAACACGATTTGCGTCTTACAGCCTGCTTCGTCCAGCCTTGCAGCGAATGTAAGTCCACTATCACCGGGCATGGAGATATCCACAAACGCCAGCTCGACGTCGGGATTTTCACTCAGAAATGCAGCCGCAGCATCCGTATTTACAAACGTTCCCGTCACCTGAAGCTCAGCATATTTCACGAGCATCTTCCGCATGATCAAATGCATGACGGGCTCATCGTCAATCAATATGACTTTCATCAGCTATCACCGCCGTTCCTTCCCTTTCCATCGTTCCGCCGCGACTCGATGAGCCGGACAATGTGAAAAAGAATGTTGTACCTACGCCAGGCAAGCTATCGAACCTAAGACTGCCGCCATGCATGCGAAGAAATTCTCGGGTTAATACGAGACCAAACCTCATCTCTCCACCATCTTCTCCACTGGCAAATCCAGGCTCCTTGAAAAACAGTTCATCATGATGCAGCAGTTGTGCTGTTTCCTCGTCTATCCCGCTCCCATTATCGCGTACAGTCACCGTCACCTGGTCCCGATCGATCGATGCATTTATCGCAATTTCCCCGCCAATGTCCGTGTACTTAATCGCATTTGAAAGCAAATTTCGGAAAATGAGATCGAGCATTTCTTTATCCGCATTCACTGTCAGCCTCTCGTCGATATGCTCTGAGATACTGATGTTCTTCATGCCAGCCCTTGCTCCGGCTAACGAGATGGCTTGGCGAACGACCTGCTGCAAATTCCACGTGAGCGGTCGAAACGCTACTTCCCCATTTTGACTGCGATACCAGTCGAGCAAATTATCGACGAGATAATAGGTACCGCGCACTTGCCTCCTAATCTCTTGAAATACTTCAGCATTCGCGATGTCGGTGTCGCTCGGCTCATCGCCCAGCAGCTCAGTCAAGCTAACAAGAAGCGCGATCGGATCACGGATATCGTGAGCCATTACGGTAAACAGCTTGTCCTTGAAGGCATTCAGCCGAGACAGCCGTTCAGACTTCTCGCGCAGCCTCTCCTCGTTCTCCTTCAGCTCCGTAATATCGCTGAGCATCAACATTTTCCCGATAGGCGTCACACCTGTATCATAAATATAAGACAAGCTGCAAATATAATACCTTTGCCGATCGCCTTGCAAGCGCTGAAGCGAAAACCGATCATCTCGGAATTCCGTTGCGGCAATTCGCTCGAGCAGCTCAGGGCAGTCTGGCAGCAAGTCCTTGATGAAAGCAGGAAAACTTTTTGCCGAGCCAAGCTCAGGAAATACCTCTTCTGCTGCGCGATTGTGGTTCACAATTTGATCCTCATAATCGAGCAGGACAACACCGTCGCGGATCGTATCGAACATTTTGGCATATGCAAGCGGTGTTAAACGAAGCAGCCTAAACCGGAAAATGCCCCAAGCATAAACAACGCCCGATACAGCGAAACCAAGCGGCGTGAAATCGATGACTTTGCTGAACATGTAGGCGATATTGAACAGCATAGGAGCAGCCGCGCCCAAAATAAGGACAACAATCTGTGTCCGCACGATAGGCAATGCCCGCAAATACATGGGAATAAACAACAAAATGCCGAGTAGCAGAATCGTATAATTGTAAATTGCGTGTACGGAATACCACGGTCCCTTCACCGTATTGTACAAGGGAACCGTCTTAATCGTGTTCAAGACGTATTCTTTGTAAATAAGATGATGCCAATCGTTAGTGAGATGAAGGAGGAAAGTCGCAGTCGGGACGAGAAACAGCAAGACCGCAAGCTGCTTCCGATAGCGTGGCGCAAGTCCTGTAAACTGGATAACGAGCAGTAGCCAAAATGCAGAGACAAAGGGGATGCCGATGTACTCGACCTGAAGAGAAAACTTCACACCGCTTAAGCTGTCGCTAAAAATTTCAAACGTGTAGCCTAGAGCGTAAAAGGACGCCGCTGTCATCATGTAAATCATAGTTCTCGCCATCTGCAAATGACGTTTCCGGTAGGAGAGGAACGCCACGAACAGCATTACAGCGGTCGCAAAGCATAGCAATATTGACATCCATTGTCTTGTGTCCATGACGATGCCTCCCATTTTTTTGATTCGTCTATCATTCGACAAAGTTCCTCAAATTCCTTGTGAAGCCTAAAGCCAACCCTCTTCAAGCTCACGACAGCAAAATAGGCTGCCCGATACATTCTCGGACAACCTTTTTTCAACTGGAATCAGCATTCGCTTCATCCCATCTTCTTTATAGCATGCTCCTGCTTCAGCCGCTGCTGCTGCACTTCGTCCAAATAAAGCGTAAACTTGGAATCCCCGCTGTAGGAGATGTGCAGCCAATCCAATGCGCGTGTCATAGCAATATAAAACAGCGATACTTCCCGCTCCTCCACTTCTTCCAATGAGAAAGGCATGTTCTCGGCATTTACGATGAAGACCGCTCGGAAATCGAGCCCCTTCACACTGTCAATGTCCGATACATTAATCGCATCGCCGACTATGTCTGATTCCTGGTTCAAATCGGCATTTTCTGTGATCCAATAAACGGGAAAGCCTTGCCCCTTAAGCGCCCTCTTGATCATATCCGTGAAGGAGGAGTAGTAATTGTCCTTTACTCGGTATAAGATGACCATCTCTGAATAAGCAATCTTATGATGGTCATGCAAGGATCGCATTTGTTCAATGACAGTCTTCATCTCTTCCTGAAAGCTCCCGCGACGCTCCAATATTGGCTCAGGCCCGCTTCTCCGTGTACTCTGAGGAGGTATAATTTCTACCCCTTTCGACACTCCGTACTGAACCTTGTTCTGAAACAGAGAATGCCGTTGATAGAAATCCCAAGCAAACTGCGCGATTTGAGCCGTGTTGCGATAATTAATGGAGAGAATGCGCGAACGTCCGCGAAAATCAAGCCCCGTGTCCTGCAGCAAGCTCGATTTCCGTTTAAAGAACGATTGTGCCCGGTCCTCAACCAGCAGCAAATTTTGTGTCGCTGGATTAAGCAAATAACTTAGAAGCTTAAGCCATTCTGGCTGAAAATCCTGACCCTCATCAATAAGGATTGCTTCATAGGTAGGTAAAATAGCTTCCTTCTTCTCCAGCTTGCCAATAAGCTTAGCGACATCCGTATCTCTCACGTTCAGCACTGCTCGCAGCCACTCATGAAAATTATAGACCTCGACGTTTTGGTCGCGAGGCTTGCCTTCCTTTTGCTCCGCTAGTCTAATCCAGTCAAGCAAATCCTCCGGTTCCTCCATCTTCCGGTCAATCATTTGCCGAAGACTTCGGGACAAGGCGATACTGCTGCAGAGGACAAGAATCTTCCATTCTGGATGATGATTGGCCAAATGTTTGGCTCGGCTTGCGAGGACAAGCGTCTTCCCGCTCCCCGCCACGCCGCGGATAAGTCGATGGCGATCACCAAGCTGTTCTGCCATATTTTCCTGATGCAGATCCATACCCTTAATATTGTGATGCGACAGGACGAACTGCTCCTGCTGCTTCTGATTTGCAGGCTGCAGAAATTCCGCGCTGATCCGCGCCTCAGGTATGAGGTGATTACGAATCTGCCTGATCTCCYCTTGCGATAAAATGTAGCTGCTGCGCTTGCGTGCCGTAAACATGCCATGGATCTTCTCAATGAGGGCATCGGCTGTAAATCCAGCATCCTCAGGGTCGATCTCGTCGCGGCAAAGCACAAATTGCTCTGCAATGACATCGTACAAACCATTTTCTATAAAATCCTTCTGCTTCAGCCGTGTAAAAGCCGTTCCGAAGCCGTTCGGAAATTTGAGCTGTCCTTGAAATTTGCCTTTCTGTTCAATGAGGCTGTCATCATTTCTTAGCTCGCCCGCCACCTGCCGCAAGCTCTCCCTTGCTTCTTGAAAAGGGTTCATTACAGCTTCGATCTGACCTCCAGATGCATGCAAACGCCATTCGTCACGATCAACCTCGAATAGAGCAGACCTCGTATAGTCCTTCACTTCAAGAACGACCAATCCCAGATCTGGGCCTATGATTACGAAGCCAGGGCGATTCCCCCCAATTTCCGGTTCAAAATAAACCGCATAATCGCTCGGCAGATAATCCTTCAGCGTACGAAACAATAACCGCTCCCCAGCAGTCGCACTCGTCCGGATAACCTCTGGGACCATATAAGCCATTCTCTTTCACCTCGAATTCGATTTTTTCTGTTGTTTTTAGTATAAACCATCTTTGAGAGTTTGGCAGGAGAAAATGGGGAGAAGATTGTTATGACAAATTGAAGATTTTCATGGTACGATATTCCTAATAAGTAAACGAATGATCAAATCCAACCATTTGCGTTCGTTTTTGATAGGGGAGAAACGATGTATAGAAATCCATCTGTATTTTTTTTGGCAGTATTTTTGCTTGTCGGTATTATTGGTATGTTTGCGCGTCATGAAACCATCATGCTAATTGGATTTTCAGGTTTTATATTATTCACACTTACTGCCGCTAATCGGAAAAGTAAAAATTATTATCAATTATCGATAAATCTTGAAAAACAAATTAAAGATATGGTGCCAGGCATAAAAGATTTTAAACTTTCACAAGAATTTATGTCAGTTGATAAAGAAAGCTATATTGCATTGGATGAAACAAATAAAAAAATATGTATCATTTATAATCAGGAGACTAATACGGAGCCTTTATTAAGCAAGAATGAATACAATTACAAATGCGAGATTTTCTTCTATAAAGATATTTTACAGTCAACCATTCTTCATGACAGTTTTACAGTAACCTCTTCCTCACGAACGGACATCATTGGCAGAGCTTCGCTTGGCAGATCTATGGCTGGAAATACTGGAGCTATTATTGGTGGCCTAAGCGCTTCAAGAACCACTCTTGATCTAATCAAGAAAGTTCAACTTCTTATCGTTGTTAATAATATGTCAACACCATTCCATCTCATTACGTTTGAGAATTTCCCAAAGGGCATTACTAAAGACAATATAATGTTCAAATCCGTTGATAATGAAATTACGCATTGGCATGCTATGTTGAGTTTTTTAATTAAGCAAGTGGATGAAACGGATAAGCCGCCTAACGCTAATCAAATTTCAGTTGCCGATGAATTATTAAAACTTTCCTCATTGTTGAGAGATAATCTTATAACGGAAGATGAATTTAAGCAGCAGAAAATAAGGCTATTAGGATAGCAGCATGTTTAATCGTTGCTGCTATTAGCACGGAAAATCCCCCTGAATTGTACAGAATACGGGGGATTTTCTTTTTAGCTAGCTCTCCTCCACCTCCATAAGATATATCCGTTCCTTAAAGCTTCCGCGCTTTTCAGCCTTCTCCACACGAATTTGCTCCAGCTTCTCAATCGTTATGTCGTGGAATTCAGCAAGCGCATGAAGCAGCTCCATAATATCCGCTAGCTCCTCGACCGATTCCGTTTTAGAGTCTGCTTCAAGGTATTCATTCGTCTCTTCTACCAACTTCGTACGCAGCTCTTTCAGATACTCTTCGTTCTCAAGTATTCTCGTAGTGAACGTTTTGCCTTGCTGCTTTATAATTTCTGGAATCCGATCGCGGACTAATTTATTATAAATGGGCATAACTTGCCTCCTTGTCATATTAACTTTCTTAGCCTGCTTGGCTATAAAGCTTCCTAGAATAATTATACAAGAAAAAACGGCGACCATAATCGGTCGCCGTTCTTCTTTTTTGAGCGAACAACATCATTTAAAAGCTTTCCGTTTAAACAAAAGGTACATAAAGAACGGAGCGCCTATACCTGCGGTAAAGACGCCGGCTGGTATATCAAGCGGTTGGAAAAGCGTTCTCCCCGCCAGATCAGCCAATAGCAAAATCATCGCACCCAGAAGAGCGGATACTGGGATTACTAGTTTATAAGAATGGCCGATAAGCTTTCTAGCCATATGTGGCGCCAATAATCCTAAAAAGGAAATAGTTCCAGCAATTCCGACCGCTGCCCCTGCAAGCGCTACGCTATAGAACAGCAGGATCATGCGGCTTAATTGAAGTCGGCTGCCTAGTCCGATGGCTGTTGCTTCACCTAAGGATTGTACGTTCAGCTCTTTTGCATAGAGAATGGATAAAGGAATGAAGATGGCGACCCAAGGCCACAACACCTCAATATACTTCCAACTCGTCCCGTAGATGCTTCCGGTCATCCAGTTCAGCACTTGCGCAGCCAAATAGGCTGGTCCGCTAATAAGCAGAAATATCGTAAGTGCCCCCATAGCAGTCGATATGCCAATACCAATAAGCACGAGCCTGAACGGTGAAACCCCATTTTTCCAAGCTAGCGAATAGTTTAGAGCAGCAATAACGAAGGCCCCCGCGACAGCTATAAAAGGAATCCAGTGAACACTGTATCCTGTGAATAGCGTCATAAAAGCTACAACCGCAACTGACGCCCCTCCGGTCACACCCAGCAAATCTGGTGATGCAAGCGGATTCCGTATCACGCCTTGAAGCACAGCACCAGCAACCGCCAAGGCAGCGCCGACTAAAACAGCTGCCACAATTCGCGGCATACGGAACTGCATAATAATTAAGTCGCTGCCCTCTTTATTTTTACCCAGCAGTGAAAGGAAGATTTCCTTAATAGGAATGCTTACACCGCCTATGGATAAACAAAGAATAGACAAAGCAATCAGTACGATGCTTAATATTGCGAGTATTAAGATAGATTTCCCTATTCCTTTATGCATGTTTACTCCTTCTCGCCACATAAATCAAGAAAGGAACACCAATAAGCGCAGTAGCGACACCTACAGGCACCTCCTTGGGCATAAGGATAAACCGTGAAGCAATATCAGCGAATACGAGGAGAATTGCTCCTACCAGCCCACAATAGGGCAATAGCCAGCGATAATCATTTCCAAATATGTATCTGCAAAGATGAGGCACAATTAATCCAATGAACGCAATTGGTCCCGCCACCGCAACTGAGCTTCCTGCTAGTAGTACAACAGCAAGGACAGATACAACCCGTATAAGCATCATTCGCTGGCCAAGGCCTTTGGCACTATCATCACCCAAAGCCATGACGTTTAAAGAGCCTGCCAATAGCAGCGCTAAGACCCATCCTAGAAGCATATAAGGAAATACGATAGTTAGATGAGATAATTGTCTCCCAGATACAGAACCGACCATCCAAAACAATGCAGAATCAAGAGATTCTTTATTTATCAGCATAATGCCTGAGGATAAAGAGGAAGCAAATGCAGCTACAGAAGCCCCGGCCAACGTAAGCTTAATTGGCTCAAATCCGCTTCTACCCTGCATTCCCAGTGTAAAAACAAGCAAAGAAGTAGTGGCTGCGCCTGCTAAAGCAATCCAAACCATTCCATTCATGGTTAGTGACGAGCCCAGCATAGCCAAGCTGACAACAATAAATAGAACAGCGCCTGAATTGATGCCAAATATAGATGGAGAAGCTAACGGATTTTTGGTTAACACTTGCATGATTGCACCCGCAATAGCAAGACTCGCCCCTACTGCTGCCGCGATTAATGCTCGAGGAACTCGCGTATTTCTAATAATTAAATGTGCATCCGAACCATCAAATTGCGTATAGGCACGCCATAAATCTTTTAATTCGAATAGATGGATGCCATATAGGATACTAACGAGCATACCGATGAGCAGCAACACGGCGCCTGCCCCCAGGCTCACCAGCTTTCTTTTGCGGCTATGGAGCCTTAATGCCATGTTAACTTCACCCCTTTCATCAAAAACAAGCTGACGTCTGATAGTCACGACGTCAGCTTGCTGACTAACAATGCTAAGCTACTTTACATCAAAATAGGCAACAATCTCATCGAGCAATAAATTTGCAGCCTTGTAGCCTCCAGCAGAATTCCAAATCGCTTCATCTACTTTTATTACCTTGTTGTTTTGCACGACATTTAGTTTTTTGAATAACGGATCGTTCATCCACTCCTCTACCACCTTGGATGCATCTGTCTTCCCTGCTGCCTCCGTGACGAAGTAGAATAATACATCCCCATCCATGCTTGGAATCGTTTCTTTGGACATCACTTCAATAAATGAATCCTTATCCTGTGACTCAGGCCGTGCAAATCCTAAATCATTTAAGAGTACGCCCGAGAAGGTTTGCTTCTGATAGATTCGTACCTGAGAAGCAGAGAAGCGAGCAACCGAAATTTTGGTATCGGCCTTGGTGCCTAGCTTCGCTTTCACTTCAGCAACACGCTTGTCGAAATCAGCCATCGCCTTTTCGCCCTCTTCCGTCTTATCCACGGCTTCCATATAAAGCTTAAAGTTGATTTTCCAATCTCCAACCAAGTCCTCTGCGAATACGGTCGGCGCGATTTGGCTTAGCTGATCATATATTTTTTCCTGTCTCACCTTGTTCCCGATTATTAGATCTGGCTTCAGGCTCGCGATCATTTCAATATTCGGCTGAAGTTCATCGCCTACAACGGTAACGTCCTGCATCTCATCTTTGATATGGTCGTACCAAGGGTCGCCAATCCAAGATTGCACCGCGCCGATCGGTTTAATGCCAACGGCAAGAAGCGCTTCCGTTCCTTCGTTTGTAAGTATGACAACACGCTCAGGCGCGCCAGTTATCGTTGCTTCCCCCATCGCATGTTTTACTACGCGGGTAACATTTGCTGGTGTGGAGTCGGTTGCAGCTGCTTCAGACACATTAGTGGTTGGTGCAGACGATCCTCCATTTGTTGAACTCGTATTTGACGTACCCGCAGAGCAGGCGCTGAGAAATAAAACAAAGCAAAGCAATAATGATGCAGCCATTGGTGTTCTTGATCCTCTATACATTTTGAATATTCCCACTTTCTTGTATTGATAATGATTTTCATAACCATTACCACTATAACGCCTGATTCTGCGTGGGACAATTGTATATCTTGAACGATCCACAGGATTATTTTGAACCTTTGCTTTAAATTGACCAAGCGACATGCCTACATGTTTTTTGAACATACGATTGAAATAACTGTCATCTGAGAAACCTACGCTCTCGGCTATTTCTTGCAGCGTTGCATCTGTATTTTGCAAAAGTTCCTTAGCTTTGTCGATTCGAACAGCAATCAAATACTCAATGGGACTTTTACTTGTCGCATGCTTGAATTTTCTTGATAAGTAACTGACGCTGCAATCCAGCAGCTCTGCAAGCTCGTCCAATGTCACTCGGTCTGAAGAGTGCTCATGAATATAACGAACCACCTGTGACACGAGGTCCACCTTTTGGGTCTTCACGTTTTGGCTGCTCATTTGACTTAAAAGCTCATAGGCAAATTGATAGAATAGCATTTTTATATGTAATTTCTCCAACAGTTCTGGCTCACGCCATTCCTTGCTCATTAGCTCAACACTATGATATAAGGGGATCGGATAATGAGGTACAAAGCTATATTGCAGTTGGAATGGGTTCTCCGTCTCCATTAGCTTCATTAAAGGTTGGCGAGAAGGCAAAGAGAGAATAGCTTTATAAAAAATCATATAATATTCAAAAGCATCATGAGCGGTAATATCAAGGCACATTCCTTTGCCGCCATGCAAAACATGAAATCGATTCACCATGTGCATCGTTCCATCCGACCACATCTGCGCACTGCCGCGAATCGCATAAAAAAAAGCGCTGGTTGGCAAGCGATACGATCGCAGCTCCTCGCCTGGTTCCATGACCGTATGGCGTATATCCATCACTTTGATCGAAGCATGATTCCATAACATTAGGTGATCACTCATTTTCATCGTGTCGGATCACTCCCTTCTCCCTGTGAAAGCATTACATATAAACATTCATTATCATTATAAATGATAACGATTATCATTTGCAATGTCTGACAGCGTAAATCATGACATTATTTTCAGCAAAGAATCTACTATTGGCTCCAATTTGCGTTTATTTTACTTTTCGCCGTTTATGATGCATCAATGGCATAACATTTCTACATATCCAGCAGACCATACGTATCGCGCAGCATTCTGGCAAATTTTGTTCCAATATGTATTTTCTTCATATATACTATACTTCTTAAGCTATTGCGGGCAGGAAGAGAAACGGAGAGGAACAAGTATCATGTCTAAGAAAAGTATCGTTAATCCATTCACTCTGCTCTTACGTCAATTTCAATCCGATCGAACGGAATATAGCAAAATATTTTATTTATTCGGTTATCTGTTTTTCATCGTCGCTGCTTCTACTATCAGTCGAACAGCTGCAGATACTTTATTTCTCAGCAGATACGACGCATCCGTCTTATCGTATATGTATTTGCCCCAAGCAGCCACCCTTCTCTTAACCGGATTTATATACCAAAAGCTATGCGGACGCTTCCGCACCGATCAACTCGTTGTTAGAGTTATAATCATTGCTTCTATGCTCGCACTTCTTTCGCGACTTGCTGTCGGGATTGGCTTTAGCTGGATTTTCCCAGTCATCTACGTCGGATATGATGTACTAAACTTTTTGATGATCGTCTGCTTCTGGCAGTTTGCGACCTCCATTATGGATCAGCGCAAAGCGAAACACATGATTGGTTTTGTAGGAAGCGGTGGACTTGTTGGCGGTATTTTGAGCGGCTTTGGTCTAAAGCTGCTGGTACAGCCGTTAGGAACCGAAAATTTAATCTTCATCTATGCTGCTGCACAGCTGCTTTGCCTGCTATTTGTCCTTAAGCTTCTGCGAGGAGTGCCAAATCCTGCCGAGTTTTTCGCGATTAAAACTACTATTAAAAAATTATCTAAAGCACAAACGCGAGCCGTTGAAGAGAAACAAGGCTTATTCCAAAGCGTACCTCATCTTAAATATGTGGCGATCATGGCCGGAACACTTACAATCTCGCTAACGCTTATTGATTATCAATTCAAAGTTATTCTTCGCGGCACCTTGCAAAATGAAGAGCTCGCCAGCTTTATGGGCAGCTTTTATGGATTTGCGGGTTTGCTCGCGCTAGTTGTTCAATTATTCATTTCCGGCAAAATGATAACCCGCTACGGTGTCATGACTGCCATTCTTGTTTTTCCGATCGTCTTGTTTACAGGTAGCTTCGCTCTCCTCATCATGCCTGTACTTGCCATTGCAACTGCAGTTAAAGCAAGCGATAAGGTGCTTGGCGATACGATATACTCCTCCGTAAGTCAGCTCATCATGTTTCCCGTTGCTCCCGAATGGCGCGGCAGAGCCAAAGGTTTCCTCGACGGCATCGTACGAAATGGTGCCAAAGGGATCGCGGCAATCAGTCTCATTGTGCTTTCGCAATGGTTCGCGATTGAGCAGTTCAGTTATTTTATTCTTGCGTTAATTGGCTGCTGTATAGTTGCGGCGATAAAAATTAAGAAAAACTATTTAAGTATGCTTTTATCAACTCTGCAATCGAAAAGCATGGACCTGCAAGATGAGCCGGATTTCGTAGATCCAGCAAGTATTCAAATTTTAGCGGCAGCGCTGCATAGGCACGACAAGCAGCAAGCTTTATATGCTTTTGCGATTCTTAGCGGCATACAAGAATTTGATATGAATGAGCAGATCACGCCTCTGCTACAGCATCCCGTTCAGGAGCTGCAGATCGAAGCGTTAAAATACCTTCAATTAAGCACGCCTGCCCTTGGTGAACGGAAGCTTGAAGCCCATCTTTCTTCATCATCAGTCACCATTCGCGCCCATGCCATCCTTGCCTTATCTGCCTATGCGCTGGAAGAGCAATTAGATCGCATTACTGCCTATCTGCATGATG
The DNA here is from genome assembly GCF_052115145.1 of Paenibacillus sp. 2TAB26. Lineage (NCBI taxonomy): Bacteria > Bacillati > Bacillota > Bacilli > Caryophanales > Paenibacillaceae > Paenibacillus > Paenibacillus sp. 2TAB26. The sequence continues at coordinate 81,074 of NZ_JBFRGC010000027.1, read as the reverse complement.
AAGATGTTCATATACTAGCAGCAGCCATCGTCGGATTAATTAAATATTACGGCATAGAAGGCATGTTCCAAGCCGTCGGCGTATTAAAGGAGCTGCTCAAAAATGGGCAGGAAGAAGAGCGTATTGCCATGGCAGGCCTGTTCGGACAAATTGGCATTGCCAGCTTTTACAAACCGTTGATCCCGATGTTCGAGGACTCCTCCCATCTCGTTCGTATACGGGCATTGGAGTCTGCTTCCACATTGCGAGTACCCGAGCTGGTTCAGTTCATTATTCCGCTTCTTGATGATAGCAAGGTCAGGCTTCAAGCTACTGCTGCATTAACAAGCTATGATGAGGCCATCATCATTCCTATACTTGAAAGCCGCATGACTGCGAAAGAGCTTAACCTTCATTTGCCACGCGTATTAGAGGAAATCGGAACACAAGCTGCACTAGATGCCTTATTGAGGCATTATTTGCTCTTTTCCAGCGAGCTTAGGGAGAAAACGCTTGAGTCTGCAACTCGGATTCATGCTGGAACCAATCAAGTTGACAAAAAACATGCTGAGCATTTGATCGATCAGGAGATTTCCTATTATTTTAAATGGGTGGAGCAACTTGTACTTATCGGTAATACAAATCGTATGAGTGATCTAGCTGAGGCGATTGAACAGATGCGGGTTCGTCATGTAAAAAGGATTTTTCAGCTACTGGCCTTTCTTTATGACTCAAGATCCATTCACGCTGTGTATGCCAATTGGCAGGATGGCAATGCTAGGCAGCAGGCTAATGCCATTGAGGTGATTGACCAGCTGCTTAAAGGGAAATTGCGGACTGACATGACAAAAATCATTTCATCGTCTCCCACTCCCGGAGAAGAAGCTCCCTCAGAATTGCATGTTAAAGAAGCAATACAGTGGTTTTATGATCAAAGCGATCCCTGGATTAATCTAAATATTGATTATTTAACACAATCAGACGATAAGCTTGAGCAGGATTCACTTATGAAACAAATTCATTTGCTCAAACGTGTAGCGTTGTTCGCTGGTTTAACAGGTCGTGATTTCTTCAACATCGCGATGCGCCTGCAAAAGGTATGGATAAGAAAAGGAGTCGAAATTGTTCGCGAAGGAGATCCTGGTGACTCTCTCTATCTTATTGAACAAGGCCGTACAGGCATTTATATCCATGGCCACAAAATTAATGAGCTCAGCGCTTACGATTATTTTGGCGAGATAAGCGTCATCACACAAAGAGTTCGCTCTGCAACCGTAATAGCGGAAGAGGATGTCGTCCTATACGAGCTGACTTCGAGTGCATTTTACGAAATGATTTTTGATCGAACCGAAATTGCTATGGAGCTGATGAAGCAGTTGTCGCTTCGATTGCGCACCACCAATGAGAAGGTTTCAAGAGCCGTTCTGGATGCTGCAATAGATGAAGCCACTATCGAGGATCATGCTCTTGCGTCAATTGAAGCTGAAGACCGAAACGAGACGATTATTAGGCGTATTCTTGTGCTGCAGAAGATTAGCCTTTTTGCCCACTGCTCACAAGAAGACTTTATAAAGCTGGCTCGAATGGTGGAAGAATCCGTGTATGAGCCCGGTGAGAGAATTTGTGGCATTGGTGAGGATGGTGACACCATGTACGGAATTATTGAGGGGAAAGTGCAAGTGCACAAAGGATCTGAGCAGCTTGCAACACTCGAGGTCGGACAATGCTTTGGTGAGATGGCCATCATCGACGGACAGCCGCGTTCCGCCGATTGTACAGCCATTAGCCGCACCATCTTGCTGGAGCTGACTAGAGAGCAGGTATTTGCTTTTTGCTTCCAAAAAATTCATGTTTTAAAAGGCTTAATGCGCGTGTTGGTTGAGAGAACGCAGGATACAGAGCGGTTGGTCTGAGTTTATTTTCCAAAAAAACGATAAGAATACTAGACCAAAGTCGAGCACGCTATCCAGTCTTTGGATCAATGCTTAAGTAGAATGATCCCTCTATACTGAAGGAAGTGTTGGTATGAGAGGGGTTTAAACATGCAAAAACAAAGTGCCTTAAAAGCTTGGGCCATGCTTCTAATGTCGCTTCCGAAAGGAATCATAGCATTTGTAATAGCTGTTACAGGTTTATCAGTAAGCTTGCCGCTGATCATCTTGTGGGTTGGGTTGCCCATGTTGTGGGCGACACTTGCAGCGTGTCGCTGGATGATGGTCAAGGAACAGCAATCTACTCTAGCTTGGTATCGAGGTAATTCCCAATCGCATCATCGGGTCGATGATCAACTATCCCTTCGCTGGGAAGGCTCTCGGTCATTGTTTCGTCTTCTTGGAAAGGGTCAAACCTACCAAGGTATTCTGTACAGCCTATTGCAGCTTCCGATTGGTATTACCGGGTTTACATTAGGGATTGTCCTGCCCGTTACCGCCTATGCAGTCATGCTTTCCCCATTTGCCTATAAGGTGAGTGCAGACTTCTTCAACTTCGATTTATTTCAGTCCACCTGGACCTTCTTTCCTTTTTACGCAGAGATTACTTCTGCTCAGCGCTCGTGGATAGCTGGCGGGATCGGCTTAGTGCTCGTATTTGTACAACCGATGTTATTGCGAGCGCTCGGACGTATGTATGCCGCATATATTCAGATGATTTCGAAGTCCATTTAGCCACTACGTTACAGCATATAAACAAACCCAGCACCTTATAAGTGTATTATCACGAAGGCAATTGYGGTGCTGGAACAGCTATTTTTTTAAGAATGCTGCATACTGCTGCATACTCGAAATAACGGACATGGATGCGGTTATTCTCAACAACCACAAGCTTAAAACGGTGCTGGGCACTTAGGCTTGCACCTAACGGACATAGGTTCCGTTATTTCCAATAATTACGTCTAATCTGGATTTTAACGGACATAGGATCCGTTATTCTAGTAAAAAGACAATAAATTCAAGCACTTTAGCCCAAATAGCGGAACATATGTCCGTTAGCTCTACAAAAACAGCCGATTCTACACAAATAAGCGCTCTGGTGTCCGTTACGCTCAAGCAGGTCTGCTTCATCCATCCACTTAGCAGCATTCTACAACGAATCATTTGCCACACACACAACATCCGCGCTGCTCCCGGCCCAAACACACCACCATTATTGTTCCACAACTAATTGTCCACTAACTACACACAACCCGCTAGCACAATTCCACACATGAGCGTCCGCTACAAACACACCACCATTGCCGTTCCACTCTTAATAGTCCACTACATACAACCCGCAAGCACAATTCCGCACATGAGCGTCCGCTATAAGCATACACAATTACTGTTCCACAACCAATTGTCCACTACACACAACCCGCGAGCATAGTTCCGCACATAAGCGTCCGCTATAAGCACACCACCATTACTGTTCTACAACCAATTGTCCACTACACACAACCCGCGAGCACAATTCCACACATGAGCGTCCGTTACAAACATACCACCATTACCGTTTCACACCCACTAGTCCACTACAGACTACCCGCTATCAAAGTTCCGCACATGAGCGTCCGACATTCATTCATTTAATCATTCACTTACTGAATTACTGACTTACTAACTATCTACTCACCGCCAACACCGCTCCATAAACAACATTCCACCTCGCAAGCACCACCCGCTCTCTCCCCCTTTTTATCTTGTTCATTCCACCCACCTCCTCCCCCATTCGCACCGCATGACCCATCACACAAAAAAAAGCCCGCAGAAGACTCTGCGGGCCAAGATCTTTATTTTTTAGAAACGGATTGGAACCACTCATTAACTTCTTTCGTGATTTGGTCTCCGCCATTTGCTTTCCAGCTGGATACAAACTCATCGAAAGCATCAACCGGCAATTTGCCGTAGATGATTTTGTTGAACGTTTCCATCTCGGATTGACGTAGCAAATTCCATTTCGAAACCATTGTTTCTGTTGCTGCACCTGTAAAGTAGTTTTGTTTGCGAATATCCTTTTGATCCATAACGACTTTTGCTGCATACCAGTTTTCAGGTTTGCGGAATTCAGCCGTTTGTTTCTCGTAAGGTGTTTCCGGAGCAACTCCGTCAGCAAGCTTAACCAAAGTTGTCATAAATAGATCAGGAATACGAGCCGGACCTGTAATGAACGGGAATTCGTTCGTAAATCCAGGGATTTTATCCTTGTTGCTCGTTGGTTGACCGTCTACGATATCCCAGTCATAGCCTTGAGCAAAGCCATGCTCATATTTGCTTCCAACCGTAGGATTCGCTAGGTTTTCAAGCAAGTAGTTGTAGTACAAGAAAATAGCTTCCGGATGCTTCGCATCCTTGTTGATCATAATACTAGCGTTTACGCCAGAGTTCTGCCATTTTGTACCCATGTAACCGTCCGGACCTGCAGGTACCGGGTAAGCTTTATATTTGGAGCCTGGTACGTTTTTCAACAAATCTGGAGCCGGCCAATCTGGTACCCAGTTTGCGCCTGGCAAGATGCCTGCTGCGCCTTTTGTCCAGCTTTCTGCTGACTTGCCTTCATCCCACAAAGCGGAGTCTGCATGGATATAACCTTTGTTCATCCATTCTTGAAGCTTCGCAAGTGCTGCTTTTGCTCCTGGATTTACGGAACCGTATTCAAGATTTCCGTCTTTATCTTTGTTCCATTGCTCTTGAACAGAACCGTAAGCACCGAATAACCAATCAAGTCCGCCCATCCAAGTGTTCGTAGCGCCTTTCAAAGAAATCGCTAGTGGATAAACATCTTTTGGCGCTAGGCCGTCAGGGTTTTCGTTTTTGAATTTGTCCATAATGACTTCTAGATCTGCAATTGTTTTTGGAGCCTCTAGTTTCAGCTTCTCCATCCAATCTTCACGAAGCCAAAGCAGCGTGTTGTCATTGTTCGTGTACTCCATCAATGGCACATTGTATTTCTTGCCGTCTCTTGTGAAGGGATACCAAAGCTCAGGGTTTTTCTCAGCATGGTCCTTCCAAACTTTTGTTGCGTACTTGTCAAACAGCTCATCAATTGCAATAAATTGACCAGAATCGATAAGTTGGTTAGTCAATACAGCGTTTGTTGGTACCTTTACAAAATCCGGAAGCTTCTCGCCTGAAGAAATAGCAAGTTGAAGCTTTTGTCTGTATTGATCATCACTTGCTGGATACCAAGTATCCTTATGTTTAATACCAAGTGTTTCAAGCATCCAACGATCGTGGACGTTGTTTTCCTTCGTATCGCCTTTACCGCCATAGTTCTTAATCGGCATCAATACGGTGCTGATTTCAATCGGTGGATCGTATTTGCCAGCGGCGAATGCGCTATCAGCTGTACTAGTACTAGTATTCGTTGAACCTGACTCTTCTTTGTTTACGTTCTTGCCGGTATTACCGCTGCAAGCTGTAACGAAAACGAGTCCCAAAGCTGCAAGTAGAAGCCCTGCTTTTTTGAATTTAGCCATTTTTCTTTTCCCCCTACGGTGTAAGATCCTTACATGAGTAACTTTAACAATTTGTACGGGGGGGTATCTATAGGACATTGTTAGTTTCCATAGGACTCTGTTAGGCTATTGATTGCCGTCCCTATATTCCTGCGGTGTTACACCATACTGGCGTTTGAACACTTTGATAAAATAAGCCGGGTCCAAATAGCCGATTTCCATGCTAATTTCATAAATCTTTTTGCTTGTTGTTTTTAGCTTATGGCAGGCTCGTTCCATGCGCAGACGTGATATATAATCACTTATGCCTTCACCCGTCTCAATCTTATATATTTTGGACAGATGGGTAGGATGCAAATTCACATGGTCAGCGAGCGCTCGCAAAGAAACGTCTTCGTGAAGATGCTCCTCCGCGAAATGTTGAATCTTCTTCACATAAGAAGAACGTATATCTTTAATTTCACTTGAGGTGCCGTCCTTCAGCTTCGAAAGCACGTTAAGCGACCATTTGCGCAGCTTGCTGATCGATGTAAAAGCTTCTCCGCTTTGCAAAGGCTCCATATCTGCCCCTAGCAGCTTGACCAGCGTATGCCCGTTCCGATGTGCCAGCTGTGTGAACGAGGAGGCGATCAAAAATCCAGCCTCCATGCAATGCTCCCATGAGTCGGACCATCTCTCGTCGAGCTCCGCGCAAACGCCCACCAGCTTATCCTCCGCAGCCTCCCAGCGCCCTGCCTCTAATAAGCTGATCAGAGACGGCGGCATATAAAGAGCGTCCAACGGACCATGCGATACGCTTGGCTCCATATCGCCAACCCGCATAACAAATTCTCGCTCGTCCCCTACGATTTGCCTAAAGTAAGCAAATGATTTGCGATAATTATCCTGAAGCTGTTCAGGAAACTTGAAAGATTCTGATAGTACGATGGATAAGGAGCCTTTCAAAAATTGTTTTACTTTATGCTGAAGCTGAATCGCAAGCTTCTCCAAAATCTTCTCTTTTCCAGGGATTGAAACCTTATCCTTCAGTTGAAGCAAAAACACTAAATAACCATGCTCCTCCTTTACTCCCCATACTTCAGAAAATTCACTGAAGATTTCTTCCGCCATATTGATAATGGCATATTCCATCAGCTGTTGACCGTTACTTGTATATTGCCCAAATTCCTCTTCCATACGTACAAGCAGCAGTGTGCAATCTCCATAGCTGAACGGCAAGCCGTAGCTTTCAAGCTTTCGAGTCCATTCATCAGCAGACATTCGGTAGCCTTTTAGCGCATCAATCAGCAACTGACCGCGCAGTAGCGGCAGATTCTCCCTCAGCGTATATTCTGTCCGCTCCTGTGAGCTGACCGCTTCCCACTCCGCTTGCAATTGGTCAATCGCAGTCTTAACCGCGCTGAACAGCTCGTTATCCGATGGCGGCTTTAGCAAATAATCTACGGTTTGATTTTGAACCGCTTTTTTGGCAAATTCAAAGTCCGAATGTCCTGATAAAATAATACATTTCATTCTTTTATCGCGTTCTCGTATTTTCTCTATGAGTTCAAGCCCCGTCATTTCGGGCATTAAAATATCGGATATGACAATATCAATGGGATTCGTTTCTATAATTTGAAGCGCCTCATGTGCAGAGTAAGCTTTATGAACCTGCTCAATACCAAGTGTATGCCAAGGCTTGTGCATCGATAAATTCTCTACCCAGTGTGCTTCATCATCTACGATTATCATCTGCATGTTGTGTATCTCCTTGTAAAGTAGGATAAGGTCTCTGTTCTTCTCCAGATGCTGTTTCCCATACGATTTCTGTCCGAAATCCTCCTAATGGCGATTTTTTGAAGCATAAATAAGATTTATCGCCAAATTGATGAATGATACGCTGATTCGTATTCCAAAGTCCGCAGCCCATTTCCTCTTTCAATGGCTCGCTCATTTTTGCATTCAAAGCTTCAAGCGCACTTGACTCAAGCTCTGGTCCATCATCATCGATATATATTTTGCATAACCCGTCTGACATCTCGCCGGTAATTCGAATTTCTCCAGATGTATAAGATTTTCCTATACCATGAATGACCGCATTTTCTACGATCGGTTGAAGCATAAGCGGCGGTATGCGCTGCTTCAGCATTTCTGATGGGATATCTATTGTATAATCAATTCTGCCGTTACGCAGCTTCTGAATGTCCAAATAATTAATAAGTAATTTAATCTCTTCGTCCAGCGCGGCGGTTTGTCTCTCCGTTCGAGTCGTATAGCGATAATAGGCGCTTAAGTTGTATGCCATCGACACAACCGCTTCCTGTTCTTTCATCTGTGCCATATTAATTATATAGCCCAGACAGTTATATAGAAAATGCGGATTAATTTGCGCCTGCAATTGCTTCAAGGTGGCTTCCCTTGACCGAATTTTTTCATTCAGCACATTTTCAATTAAGTCTTGGATTTGTCGTGACATATCGTTAAAACGGTAAAATAAAAATGAAAATTCATTATTTACACTTGAGCTGATCCGAAACGAGAAATCCCCCCGCTGTACGCTCTGCAAACCTTTAATCAATTGCCTGATCGGCCGCTGCACATTACGGTAAAGCAGGATGGAAGCAGATATGCCCACAACAAATAACAAAATCATCGAAACATAAAACAAATTGCGAGTGATCGATATCGGCTTCAATATTTGATCGAGCGGAACAACGTCAACCAAATGCCAGCCCAAATAAGTGGATTTAACCGAGCTCACCAAATAGTTCTCACCATGCAGCTTCACTACCTGCTGTGTTGTGTCTTCCAGCGACTGCTCGTCCAAGTAGGAAACCAACTCTCCTGAAAGCTGTTGATCCGCACTGCGGTTCGTAATCGGAGCGTCACCTTTATGATAAAAAATCGGGTCGCCCTGTCCGCCTGATTTATAGGTGTCCAGCATGTTTTGGATATTTTCATAACTGAAGCTTGCTTCAATGACCAGATTGCTTCCATTCAGTTTGCCTTGCTGGCCATATGATTCGGTATAAAACCAATGAAAGTAACTAGGTTCATTATCGGCCTTAGCTTCGCCATTGCCATAGGTCCATTTCCCGCTCATGTTTCGCTTTAAAAATTCCTCATCGTACTCAGCAGGATTGTTGTAATTTGATATCAACTCTTTGTTTTGTTGCGAGTATACGGTGTATCTGACTGGCCATATGTTAATGACGCCTGATTGCAGTGCCATCTTCTCTTGAACGATAAACCTAGTCTGCATGCGGTCATAACGATCTTCCCATATTTTAAGCCCATTAAATCTCTGCACATTCGGATCTTTCGAGAATGTATTGGAGAAATCGACCATCTGATTAATCCGCGAGTCAATTTGACTGGACAAAAAGGACAACTGTCTCGTGTTCGATAGCTTAAGCTCCTTGCTGACAACGTTAAAGGCCACGTCGTTTGAATACGTATACATGATCACAATGGGGATGAACAAAATTAAGATCAACCCATTCATTTTAGAAAACAGACTAAACCGAGCACCCATCTTTCTTTTGACAAAAGCAAGACCGTTACTAATCTCCATCATTCATTCCTCCAGACGATATCCCCTAACAAAACCATATCAATCCTAACATTATCCTATAGTCCAGTAAGAGAAATGCTTGTTACTATATATAGCAGGGTTTCTTATTATACACAAACCAATTTTATGGAACGGGGGATAGCTATGGAAGCAAACACAGAAAAGCAAGTGACTTTGGAGACCACACCACGAGCAAAAACAAAACACAAATATAAACAACCTTGGATGCTGCATTTCATGGTGCTGCCGGCGGTACTTTCGGTTTTCATCTTCTCCTATATACCGATGACAGGTATTATGATGGCATTTCAAGACTATAAAGCTTCACTTGGGATGATGGGCTCTCCATGGGTAGGCTTGAAGCATTTTGAATACATGTTTCAAAATGATTATTTCTTGCAAATTACGTGGAACACCCTATTTTTTGCTTGCTCCAAAATCGTGCTGAACTTAATCATTCCGTTCATTTTTGCTTTGCTTCTGAATGAAGTCAGGAACATGGGGCTCAAAAGATCCATCCAAACGCTCGTCTATCTGCCGCATTTCCTTTCCTGGGTCACGCTATCCGGAATTTTGATCGATATGCTCGCACAGACAGGAATTATTAATCAATTTATTAGCAATGTATTCGGCATTAAGCCGATTTTCTTTTTGGGCGATGGCGCCTGGTTCCGCTTCACCATTATTTTTAGTGATGTGTGGAAGGAATTTGGATTCAATACGATTATCTTCCTTGCAGCGCTTGCCGGTATTAATCCAGCACTTTATGAAGCTGCTGAAGTTGACGGTGCAGGCCGTATCAAGCAAACGACGCATATTACGATTCCATCTCTCATTCCAATTGCGATTGTAGTTGCAACCTTGGCGCTTGGTAACGTACTAAATGCAAACTTCGACCAAGTGTTCAACTTGTACAGTCCTTTGATTTATCAGCAGGGTGATATTATTGACACCTTTGTCTATCGTGAAGGTCTACTCAGCGGTCAATTCAGCTTTGCAACAGCAGTTAGCCTGTTTAAATCAGGGATCAGCTTGATTCTAATCGTAATTTCTTATCGTCTTGCTTATAAATTTGCCGGTTACCGAATCTTCTAGAAAGGGTGACAACGTATGCACCATAAAACACTGCCATACCGTATTTTCAGCATATTTAACAACGTGTTTTTGATTCTTCTTTCCATATTATGCTTGCTGCCGCTATATCACCTTCTCATGGTTTCCATGAGTGCGTCCGCTCCCGCCAACGCGGGATTGGTCACTTTTTGGCCGATCGGTTTCACATTAGAAGCCTATGCCAAGACGTTCAACAATAGCAATTTCCTAACTTCCTTGTGGGTGTCGACACAGCGGACTATCCTTGGTACGGCGCTTGCTATGCTAGTTAGTACACTTGCTGCTTATGCGCTGTCCAAAGATTCTCATATCTTCCGCGCTCGCAACGTTTATCTTTGGTATTTTGTCGTAACGATGCTATTTGCAGGCGGACTTATTCCAAGCTACCTCCTCATCCTTAAGCTCGGACTAATGAATACTTTATGGGCGCTTATCCTACCAGGTACAGTCGGCGTTTATAACGTTATTCTTTTGCTAAACTTCTTCCGTACTGTTCCTAAGGATCTGGAAGAAGCTGCTTTTATTGATGGAGCCGGCCAGCTGCGCACTTTCTTCATGATTTATTTGCCGATCTCCTTGCCTGCGATTGCAACGGTTTCCTTGTTTATTATGGTCGGACATTGGAATTCCTATTTCGACGGTATCATCTATATGAAGGATGCCGAGAAGCTGCCTCTTGCAAGCTTCATGCAAACGATTATCGTTCAAAAGGATATGACTAAGCTTGATCCGCAAATGGTTGCCAATATGTCGCAAAGAACCATTAGCGCATCGCAAATCTTTATCGGCGCATTACCGATTCTGTTGGTTTATCCTTTCTTGCAGCGTTACTTTGTAAAAGGGATTGTCATTGGTGCGGTTAAGGAATAAGCTCTTGCTGCTTCCCAGCTCCGATTAATAAAACTAAAAGCAGCCCGATTGGGCTGCTTTTTTTGTTTTATTCGGCAGGGCATCGTTTATATCTAATTGTTGTTATGATTCGCATTCGGTTTCTCCGGAGTGTAACTTGTGATATTCTAATGTTATCCAAATTTTCCAGGAAATGATACCGTTGTTCGATGAAGATATTGATGTTCAAGCGGCGAGCGAGAAAAAGAAAATTTTAAAAAAGCTGCTCATCATATTTATTTCTATCTGCACATTCTTCGCCTTAACTATTGGTGCTGGTGTTTATTGGCTCTTCTATGACATGGGCAGACTGCCGAAGGGGAAATTTCTTATAGAGGCCGCTTCCCCTGATGGGACTTACAGTTTAAAAGCGTACCTTATTAATGGAGGAGCGACTACTCCTTTGATGATTCGCGGTGAATTGGTATACAATAAACGCAATCATAAAACCAAAAATATTTATTGGAGCGCTCGCGAGGATCAAGCGGTCATCACTTGGAGCGATAACGATACCGTCATCATTAATGGTCACAGTCTTGATGTTCCTCACGATAAATTCGACTTTAGACATCCATAATGACGAGCTGGCTTACCTTACACAGCAAGCATGATCAAATCGAGCAACACTCATAAACTTAGACTTTTCTGCCATATGCCCTCTATACTCGACTCAAACAAATTTAGATCTACAATCTAGCCCTATTTTCATCAAAACAGCCCTCTTCGCAAAAATAGAACTAGAAAATAGGCTTATTATCGCTCGTGAGCTGCCAATTRCATCATTGTATCCGTTTCAAACAAATTTAGATCTACAATCTAGTCCTATTTTCGCCCAATCAGCCCGCTTAGTAAAAATAGAGCTAGAAAATAGGCTTATTTTCGCTCGTGAGCTGCCAATCGCCTCTTTGTATCCTTTTCGGACTAAAATAGATCTACAATCTAGTCCTATTTTCGCCCAATCAGCCTTCATCACAAAAATAGGTCTAGAAATTAGCCTTATTATCGCTCACAGCCTGCCCACTGAGCACACTATGTCTCACTATGCATATGTGAATCAATTAAAAACGGGGCTGTCCCAAGAGGTCTAAATGACCTCAGGACAGCCCCGTTTGGTTACTATGTTATTTACCGCCGGTAAACGTAATTCCTTTAATAAAGAATCGATTGAAGAACGCATAAATCAGCAGCGCTGGAAGCGTAAATACCATCGATGCAGCCATAATGTAGTTCCAGTGGCTAATGTACTGCCCTTTGAACGTATTCAGACCGAGCGTTAAAGTAAACATCGACTTATCGGACATGAACATGAGCGGCTTCAGGAACTCGTTCCATGCACCCATGAAAACGAAGATCGTTTGAGCTGCTAATGCAGGTATCGCAAGCGGCAATGCAATGCGGAAAAACACGCCGAACCGATTAAGTCCGTCCATCTCGGCTGCCTCCTCAAGCTCTTTCGGGAAGCTGAGGAAAAATTGCCGCATCATAAAGATAAACGTCGCATTCGCCATCATCGGCAAAGTCAGTGCGGCATAGGTGTTTAACAAATCGAGCTGCTTCATAATTAAGTAAGCGGGTACGATCGTCAGTTGGCCTGGAATCATCTGCACCGCTAAGATAAGGATGAACATGATTTTGTTGCCGGCAAATTCAATACGTGCAAGTGCATAACCCGCCATTGAGTTGAACAGCGTATTGCAAACCGTCGCAACAACTGCAATCAAGGCACTGTTGTACATCCACCTGAGGAAAAGCGGCTCTTTCACGAAAATATCATAATAGTTCTGCAAGGTGAATTCTTTCGGAATAAAGTTGATGCCCCCGGAAACAATCTCACTGAGCGGCTTAAACGAAGAGGAAAGCGCCCATAGAAAGGGAGCAACAGTGATGCAGCCGTATGAGAATAACAGGAAATAAAGAATCGCCTTTCCCCATTTGGATTGTTGAAATACCATCTAGTCGCCCTCCTAGTTCAGCTTTTCTTCGGCAAATAGCTTACGCTGTATCAGCGTCACGATCATAATGACAGCAGCCAGCATGACAGCGAGCGCAGAGGCATAGCCGAAGTCGAGATTTTTGAAAGCATATTGATAAATAAGCAGAGCTACGGTCAAGGTCGAGTTATTCGGTCCGCCTGAACCTGCTGAGAAAATATAAGATTGGTCGAAAAGTTGGAAGGTACCGATAATACCCATAACGACCGTAAAGAAGGTCGCAGGCTTAATTAGCGGCAGCGTGATGGAAATAAATCTCCTCCAGCCTCCTGCTCCGTCAAGCATAGCTGACTCGTACAGCGCATCAGGAATGTCTTGTAATGCAGCCAAGAAAACAACCATAAAGAATGGAGCGGTAGACCATATATTCATAAGCATGATCGCCTTCATGGCGACCGCAGGATCTCCAAGCCAGTTGTATCCATGCAAACCGATAAATTCAAGCACTCGGTTCAAAAGACCGTTTGAATTGTATATCCACATAAATATAAGTGATAGTACCGCCGACGAAGTAATGGTCGGCATAAAAAATACGATACGGAAGAAGTTTTTGAATTTGAGCTTAGCATTCAAAATAACAGCTAGTAAAATAGCAAACACCGTTTGCAGCGGCACAACAAACAAAGCAAAGGATGCCGTGTTCTTAAGCGCTATCCAGGCTCTTTCATCGCCTGCCATACGCGTGAAGTTTTTAAATCCTACCCATTTGTAACTTACTTCGCCAAGCAGATTGACCTTATGTCCCGATAAATAAAGGGAATAGAATACAGGCAAGAACAAAAAAGTGCCAAGAACTAGAATGGTTGGAAGCAGGAACAGATAGCCGGTTACGTTATTTTTCAGCTTTTTTCTCCATGAAGAGACATGGGTCATGCTGCACCTTCTCCTTTCATATCAAAATCAGAGATTGAAGGAGGGAGCGTCTTGCGCTCTCCCTCCTTCACCTCGCTTACTTCGCTGCTGCGATTTCCTTATTCGCAACCGTTTCTGCTTTCTTCATTGCATCTTCAAGCTTCGAATTACCCATAAATGTATCAACGAATTGGTTGTTGAAGTTGCTCATGATTGTAGGAAGTGTGGAGCCTGCTTGCCAAGGCGTTGCATAAGAAGCGCCTGCTACAATTGCACTGCGAAGCTCATCTTTATCGTAGCCAAGCTCTTGTGATACCGATTTACGAGTTGGAAGCGCGAAACCTTTGCTCGTCCACGTTTTCATTCCTTCTTTACCAGTCAAGAAGGAGATCAACTGCCAAGCTGCTTCTTTTTTCTTCGATTCCTTGTTCATTACATAAGCAACAGTGAAAGCCATAGTGCCTTGTTTGCCATTTACAGTTGGAAGCTCAGCTGTGCCGTAATCTAGATCCTTGTAGTTGGATTCCAAGAATGGAATTGCCCAGTTTCCTTCGAATACGATGGAAGCTTTGCCTTGACCGAACATTTCGCCACCCCAGCCAGCACCTACTTCTTTTGGCTCGCCGGATGATTTGTCTACATTGTGCATATCCGTTACAAGCTGCAAACCTTTAAGAGCATCTGGAGCCGCGAATGCAGCATTGCCATTCTCATCTGCAACTTTACCGCCGAATGCTTGAATCATGAACATTTGACGTGCAAGCTCAGGCGCAACACCAAAGCCGAAGCGAACCGTTTTGTCGCCTTCTTTTTTAGTAAGCTTAACTGCTGCTTCTTTCAGCTCATCCCAAGTTGTTGGGGGAGCAGTAATTCCTGCTTCTGCAAAGTCTTTTTTGTTGTAGAACATTGCAAGCGTAGAGAAATCTTTAGGGAAACCGTAGGAAACGCCATCTTGTTTGAAAGCGTCAACCATCGGCTGTTCAAAGTCTGCAACATCAAATTCTGGTGTCACATAGCTATCAAGCGGCTCTAGAACATTACGCTCAATGAGTGCAGGTGCTTCGAATGCATCCAGGTAGAAGACGTCTGGGCCTTCACCGCCAATAAGTCTTGTTTTGATAACATCCATGTATTGATCGGCAATTACTTCATAATTAACCTTTACATTTGGATATTTTGCTTCAAATTCCTTCAACGTTTGGTTTAGCAAATCCTGCTCTTCTGGACTTGCTCCCCAACCTGCAAGTGTAACGGTTACCTTCTCAGYGGCTGGCTCTTTTGTCGCCTCTTGTTCTGTACCGCCGTTCGTTGCTGTATTACCTGTGTTTTTGTTGCCTTCATTGCCCTTGCCACAAGCCGTTAACATAAGAACAACTACCAGCATTAAAGATAAAATTAAAACCCCTGTTTTCTTCATCTTACATACAACCTCCTTAGTAATATGAACTTTGTATATAAAGCATAAAGCGTGAAACCTATGAAATGAGAAGCTCATATCCTGTCAGATTAGACAGTATTTCCACCTCTGGGCCATTGATACCGCGAGTGACGCGCAGGCTTAGAGCGCCGCTACCAATTTGCATTTGCTCTACCAGAAGCTCGTTCATCCCTTGAAGCAAAGATGGCTTAATTGTAATCTGCTTCGTTAGAGCGTTAGGCTGAAGCCCAAGCAACGCTTGCACAAATGTGAGCGGTGTCCCTGCTGCCCATGCCTGCGGAGAACAAGCAACGGGGTAAGGAACTGGCGCACCAAGCGAATCATCATACCCGCAGAACAGCTCAGGCAATCTGTAATACTCAAACTTTGCTGCTGCATCCAATAGTCCTTGCATGACGGTAATCGCTTCTTCTTGGAAGCCTAAATGGCTAAGACCAAGCAAACAAACGGAGTTGTCATGCGGCCATACGCTTCCGTCATGGTAGCTCATCGGGTTGTAGCCGGCTGCTTCCATACTCATCGTACGAATGCCGTAACCACCGAACATGTCAGGAGCAACCAGTCTTTTCGCAACTGCGCTTGCACGCTCAGGAGAAGCAATGCCCGACATTAGAATATGTCCTGAATTCGAAGTGACGGAATCTACGCGCTTCTTATCCTTATCAAGCGCAATCGCGTAAAACTGCTCATCCTCCATCCAGAAGTCGCGCTCAAAGCGAACTCTAAGCTGTTCTGCATCTTGCTCCATGCCAGCGGCTTGTTCCTCATGGCCTAAGCTCTTGAATATAGGGGCAAGCCTTGTAAGCGCTTGGTAAACATAACCTTGAACCTCGACGAGCGCGATTGGAGCCTCTGCATAATCGCCGTTGCGGTGAACAACGGAATCCGCAGAATCTTTCCACCCCTGATTGGCAATCCCTTTAGAAGATTTCTGATAGTACTCCACAAAGGAATCATCGTCGCAGTCACCATATTCCTTCACCCAAGCGAGTGCTGCATTAAGATGAGGCATTAGCTCTTTAACAAACTGAGCATCTCCGGTCCAGTGATAATACTCGGCAGCTAATAGAAGGAATAGCGGCGTCGCATCAATCGTGCCGTAATACGGCGTAAATGGAACCTGATTTGTGCTTGCTAGTTCGCCATACCGAATTTCATGCATCACTTTACCTGGCTGCTCATCGCGCCACTCATCTTCATTCTGGCCTTGATAAGCGGCCATCGTGAGCAGCGTTCCCTTAGCAATTTGCGGGTTTAAGGATAACATCTGCAGCGCAGTAATTAAACTATCACGGCCAAATGGCACCGAGAACCAAGGCAAGCCTGCCACTGGGAATGCTCCATATCCGATATCCGTAAGCAGAACTCTTAAGTCTTGCACTCCGCGATGATGCAGCTTGTTAAATAGCGGTACATCCGTTTGGATGGATGTGGATGAACCATTCCAATCCGCATACGATTGTCTAAGCTTAACCATCGCTTCCGCCGGATCGTGCTGCTGCGGCTCATTGCCGTCAATGATTGGCGCAAAATAGAAAGCGATTGCATGGCTTTCCCGATGGTTCAGTTCCACATCGAAATGGAGCTCGCCTGTCTCGCCTATGCGACTTTCATTTGTATCCCATTTAATCTTCGTTTCACGGCGTACATCGTCAGCTCCAAGATAGCCAATTACTCTTTCCCGTTGGCCGCTTTTCTCTGCCGTCTTTCTTCCCAAATCGCCGTGCTGAAAGCCGCGAACGACAAACATATCTGCAAAATCCGCATCCAATAACACGGAGAAATCAAATTTAATGGCTTTAGGATAATAGCTGGTGAGCTTGAACGTCTCATACAATGCTCCATCATAAATGAAGCGTGTACGTTCAATTTCTACGGACTCACGCCACAAGATAAGCTCGCCCTTCTCTTCCATATGTGGATTGGTAAGGCGAATCGTAGAAATATAATTCTCATCCGCTGCTGAAGACAGCAGTATCGGCTTCTGACCGTTGATTCGGATTTCCATCCTGCTTATGAACCGGGTATCTTTTGTGTAAAGACCCTGACCTGAAACATCACCTTCCGGAATATCTCCATTCCGGTCCGTCATGAGGAATAGATCGTTTTCTTTGATGACTCGATAATCCAAGTGTTTCCCTCATTTCTTCTTGTAATAGCTTTTTTATTCCCTTAAATCAAACAAACATTCGTTTATCCGAAACGTTTCGGAAAAGAGGCAAAAAAATATGCTTACTCATTTTCGACGAAGCAATCTAACTTTCCAAAACGTTTCGGATAAGTTATAATCGAATTATAGATCATGATGAAAGCATTTACAAGAGTCAATTTATTTTTTAATTTTTATCATAATACATTACATGTTTTCAACATTTCGGAGGTATTGTATGGTTACGATTAAAGATATAGCTAAAGCTGCTAGTGTATCTGTTACTACAGTATCGCGTGCCTTGAACGGCTATGACGACGTTAACGAGGGCACTCGGCTCAAAATTAAGACTATAGCAGACCAGCTCGGTTATAGCCCTAATATGGCTGCAAGGTCGCTCATATCGAAAAAAACAAAGACACTTGGCCTCCTTCTCTCCAATGTTACAAGAGACAGCTCCAAAGACAATATCGCTTTCGAAGTCCTTTGCGGAATAAATGACCGTTCAGGCGAACTCGATTATGACCTTGTCCTATTCAGTACAACACCTCAGAAACAAAAGGTAAAATCATATAAAACATTATGCCAGGAACGAGGCGTAGACGGGGTTATCATCATGGGTATTCGATTAGACGATCCTTATTTGGAGGAAATCGTATCGTCTGATATTCCATGCGTCCTTATTGATATCACTCTCCAAGGTCCTAACGTTGGATACGTTACTTCGGATAATACAACGGGTGCTCTTGCGGCAACCAACCATCTGCTCGAATCGGGACATCGCCATATCGCCATGATAAACGGCCATGAGCAAGCAGCTGTAAGCCTGCTTAGGCTAGAGGGCTACCGTCAAGCACTGCAAAGCAGCAGTGTTCCCTTTGATGAAACACTTGTGCTGAATGGTTCATTTTCCGAGCATGGCGGAAGAGAGGCCGCACGCCAACTATTGTCCAGCCGTCCTGAAGTGACTGCTATATTTTGCTCAAGCGACTTAATGGCTCTCGGGGCTTTGCAGGGCGTTAAGGATATGGGGAAAAAGGTACCTGATGATATATCGATCATCGGCTTCGACAACATTGATTTGACGGCTTATTGCATACCCGCGCTTACTACCGTTCACCAGCATAAATACGAGTTAGGCTCCCAAGCGGCGCAAATTCTTATTGAAATGCTCGAAGGTAAAGAAATCATTCACCATGTCATGCTGGGTACAGAACTTATGATTAGAGACAGCGTACGCAGTATTTAATATGTGCTTTGACACGAGAGTGGCAAACAAAGTACATAGTCAAGCAGCAATAACCCAAGTCTACTTACCTTGGGTTACTGTTGCCTTTGAGCAGACTATATTTAGTTCTCAGCCGTTACCGCAAAATAAACTGGAAACACCCCCATTTTCATCCATTCTTTATGGGTGTGCACCTTCATGTCTCGAAATCCTGCAGCAGCCAGCTTCTCTTTCAAATCCTTTGCGGTCAAAAAATTCGCTTGCGCGCGGTTAAACTCCTTAGCCTTACTGCTTAAATGAAAAAACTTATGTATTGCAAATTTCAAACTTTTTTTATTCAATATAGCTCTTCGCGCAAATAAATAATCCAAAATATATCCCGAACCATGTACGAGAAAAAACACCCTTCCTCGCGGGGACAATACACGAAAAACCTCCTGCAGCACCTGCTCCACATGAAGATATTGCAGCGCTACTCTACAAACGACAAAATCAACTGAATGGTTTGCAAGCGGTATATGGTGCGCATCTGCTACTGTTGTGACTACTTTGTTAGAAGCTTCACTTCTATGGAGCAGTGCTTCTAGAAGGCCGATCTGGTGCGCGTCCGAATCGATTCCATATATAATATCCGGCTCGTTCTGAAGTAAAGAGAATACGGTAGCCCCTCCCCCACAGCATAAGTCCAGCATTTTCTTTCGATTTTTGGCCTCTGCGATAAGAAGGTGGTCAAAGGAATCGGGATCATAAAGCTGCCTGTAATATTCATAACAAGCGTAACCAAATGATTTTTCCACAAGCTTAAGATCTTCGGATACAATGCCGTTCATAAGGAGTGTATTCACTTCTTCTGCCGATGGTTTCTGTATCTTTACCCTTCTAATCCCCATTTCTCTGCAAAATAAATAAGCGACACCATCCAATAAACGCCGGTTAGACATAATCTCCGTTTTCGTGGTCACGCTAATGTATCCCCCCGATTTGAGGATCATATTTACTTATGGACATACAGTTGAAATCCGACAATAATTGTTTTATTTTTGCGTATGTATCCCTTAATCCGTAGTATCTTCGAATGCCATTTGACCAAGAGGTGTTAAAAATTTGCGGTTGATCGTAGTCTAAATCATAGGGATGGATATAATAAACGAAATAATCTTTATCGCCTATAATTTTTCGTGCTCCGCTATAAAAAAAACGATAAGGATAAATTCGAAAATACCCTCCTCCGCCCCATGGAATATTAACGCCGCCTAAGCGAAAAGCAGGCAAAGGCACTTCCCATAGATGATCTTTTATTTTAAAAGAATGCGCAACTTTCGAGGACAAATTAAACTTGGAATATAGGTTATTTGGTGTATTCGGACTAATACTAGAATCGTAAGAAAATCCTTCTTCTATTAAAATATCAAGTCCCCAATCTGTCATAGAAAAACAGGGGGCACGATACCCACTCACCTTTGAACCGATCAAATGCTCTAAAATATCTTTTGACAGCCTAATATCCGCTTTAAATTCTAGTTTTGATTGATTATAAACGAGACGATGTGAATAGCCGTGTGATGCAATTTCATGACCTCTTCGATATATTTCTTTCACCAAATCAGGCCTTTTCTCAGCGATCCAGCCTAGGACAAAAAAAGTGCCCGTCGCCTCATATTCGTCCAGAAGGTCCAATATTTGATGAACGGGCTGCTCAAGCCTTAATTCGCAGTCAGCCCATTCGGAAAGAGACAGGTTCGGACTGCAAAACCAATCCTCTACATCGACAGTAAAAGCCATTTTCATGACCATCCCCCCTTCTCCCCCTATTATTCATCAAACCTCACATTATGGCAACATTTGTATTTGATTGAATAATTTTGTATAGGATGGAGTAGAGTTTCTCGTATACTCCTTACCCCGGAAAATCGGTAATAACCCCATCCACTCCAAGCTTTTTCATCCGTATCATATCTTGCTCTGACTGTATCGTCCACGCCATGACCTTCCGGTTGCGATGATGAATTTGCTCTACAATCTTCTCGTCAAGCAATTCATGATTGTAATGAATGTAATCCGCGAAAGAAACAAGTTCATCCAGCGTCTTCTCTGACAGAGGATGCTGATCCTCCTGAATAAGCGCAGCAATTGGGATGTCCGGCAGCAGGGAGTGAATTAGACGGGTCGATTGAAAGTTATAGGATTGAATAATGATACCCACGCTATTTTTCACATGTTCAACCGCTGTAAAATTTCGGCCCTCCTCTAAGCCATTAACTTGGAGCAAAAGCTCATAACGACGTACGACCTCAGCCACCTTCTCTTCCACGCCAGGATAAAGCTTTGATTCTTTAATCTCGATAAGCATGCCTAGCTTTCCAGCAAAACGGTGCATAACTTCTTCGAATGAAACGATCTTCTCATCCGTATCGTCTGTTTTTTTATCATTTTTGGCATCCATATTTTCAAGTTCATTTAATGTATAATCGTCCACAGCGCCTGTATACTGCGTCGTTCTATCCACCGTATCATCGTGAATGACTACTAGTTCACCGTCTTTGCTCAGCTGTACATCAAATTCGATAAAATCAGTACCTAGACGCTCCGCTTGCTCGAAGGCGGCCATCGTATTCTCAGGAGCATCACCAGAAGCCCCGCGATGTGCGATAATTAAAAAACCTTCAGGGGTATTTGGATTAGAAGCAGATACGATTAACGTCATGCAGCAAAGCATGAGCAATAGCAAACCAATACTGCGCCAAACCCGTGATGTTTTCCATTTGCCCATGTTCTAATCTCCTTCTCTCTTAACTCTCACCCTGACTATATGCATAACCAATATTTGTTGCAGCAGGGTCTTACTTTATTAAACATTCAGTGTGTGATCCGAAACGCATTTTCCCAAAACAGTTGCTGCCAATGAACTCACACTCCGTCTTCCTCATGGGGTTTTTCAGAAAAAAAAGGATGTCCCTAAAGGTCATAGACCTTCAGAGACATCCCATCTAAGATTGATGCAAGACGTGCAAGAGAACACTGCTTAATCAACCTTCATTTACCTATGAGCGACTGCATCAGGCCTATTGCTCGCAACAGCATGATCATCTTGCTCAAAAAGCATACCGTCCTTGATCGTTACGATCCGGTCACATAAATCCAATACACGCTCGTCATGGGTGACCATAACAGCCGCCTTGACCCGTTGCTTAACCTCAGTAGCCATGAGCTCCACTACCGCTCTACCCCGTTTAGAATCGAGGCTTGCTGTCGGCTCGTCGGCTAGAATAACGCCGGGATCATTCATGAATGCCCTAGCAATGGCAACCCGTTGGCGTTCTCCGCCGGACAGCTTCTCAGGATAATAATTCATCCGATGCAGCAGTCCTACTTTCTCAAGAAGCGCTTTAGCTTTCACAAGCGCTTCTTTTCCATCAGTACCTGCTAGCTTCGATACGAGCAGCAGTTGATCCACTACTCTTAAATAAGGGACAAGATTGGATGCTTGAAAAATAAAACCAAGATTTTTGACTCTAACCTCACTTAATTCACTTGAGGATAAATTCGTAACATCCTTCTCATTAATTAAGATCCGTCCGCTTGACGGTGAGAGCAGCGCCCCCGCTATGGAAAGAAAAGTACTTTTGCCCGAACCCGATGGTCCGACAACAGCGACAAACTCACCTGCTTTTACGCTTAAAGAAACCTTTTGCAGCGCCGTAACAGCCGTTTCACCTTCGCCATACACTTTATTTACATGTTCAAGAATAAGTTTTTCCTTCATTATTCAACCCTCCCAATCGCTTCAATCGCATCTACTTTTGCAATCCGATTTAAGGACAGCAACGCACCGATAATCGAGACTAGAATAAGTAAACCGGAATATTGAGACAATATATTTACACCTAATTCAAAAGGCATGCTCGCTGGCAAAATCGCACTTACGCCAAAAGTAAGTCCGATACTGATTGCAACAGCCACAATGGCCAAAAGCAATACTTGACCCACTAAATTTGCTGCCAGATAGGACGTCTTTGCTCCGATTGCCTTCAACACTCCAAATTGGCTAATTTTCTGCAGTGTAATGACATAGAAGAAAACAGCTTGTATGAAAGCGGCAATAACAATTAAGAAAGCGATCATCATCGTCAGGGAGCCTTGCTCTTCTTTAAAGCCCGGAATGCCCTGTACCGCTTCTTTTTTTGTAATAACCTCCGTATCTGCTACACTTTTTTGCAATGATTCTTTGTTTAGATTATCTGTATGAATGACAATAGCGTTATAGGAAGCTGTTTGTTTACCAAAGGATGCTTGCATCAGCTTATTAAAATTTTGGATATCCATAAATGCAACCGGCGTATGACTGAACTTCTGATTAGTGGCAAAACCGACGACCTTCCATTCAATGCCGAGCTCTTGATCACCTAGCGTATCGCCAATTTGCACGCCTTGTTCTTTTAACGAGGAGTCAACGACCACTTCATTGCTCGCCCCCATGCTTTTCCCTTCAGTAATACTAGGCATTACCTTTCCACTTGGCTCGATACCAAACAAAGCAATATCTATCTTCTTCTTGGAATCATTCCGATATACCGAAAGCATCGTTTGCCCAAGCGGTTCGGATTGTGAGAGTCCTTCTAATTGCCTGACCTCCTCCAGCTTCTCGGTACCTAGTGCGGACCGCGTCAGCTTATGCTCGGAATCCGTCTGAAGCACGAAATAATCGGCGTCCATATTTTTTAGAATGGATGCATTATCTGATGAAAGCCCATTGGCTAATCCTGAAACCATAAAGGTTAACCATGCGACCAGAACCATTATTAATCCAATTAGAAAATATCTGCCTTTCGCATATTTCAATTCGCGCAGCGCTAGAAACATGTTCAACCATCTCCATTCCTTCTCTTGATAGCTGAAGTTTACGTTTGGAATATGAACAGAGCGTGAATGGCTCATTACAATGTGAAATTAACCTCAAAATAAACAAAAAAAAGCTCGAGCCGCGATGGGCTCAAGCTTCTACTTGCCTATAATTGACGCAATGCTGGCACTTCTACTGTTCTACTTGCCGCTGTATTCCGAAGTTGCTGTATCGAGCATAGACTGCCAATTGGCAAAATCCGTTTCTCTTGCAACGTGTCGATCAAATAGCTCATCCGGAATGTTCTGAACATCTTCTCTTGTTTCTACTTGAAAGTTGCCCTTCTCAAGAAACGCGCTAAAGCTTGTAAAGCTGGAATGCTTGCTCATAAACGATTCTTTAAACAAATCATCAAATGAAACATGATTTGGATCTTCCTGAATCGACTTCTGTCCTTGCAATTCCTTCAACAAATCTTCGAATGACATTGGCTTTTGCTTTCTCAGACGATCACCCCTAGGTCAATTTATTATATTTCGGCTTTCTTCGTTGCTTAACTGATCAGAACCCCATCAGGACGTTCGGTTACTACAGGTATAGTTTTGCGAATCATTTTCTCAATATCCTTCAAATAAGGAATTTCATCCACTTCGCAAAAAGAGATGGCGATTCCACTTAATCCAGCTCTGCCTGTACGGCCAATGCGATGAACATACGTTTCTGAAATATTAGGAAGGTTGAAATTAATGACATGCGAAAGCTCGTCAATATCGATACCTCTCGCCGCAATATCTGTGGCAACCAGTACTCGAGTTGCACCGCTTCTAAAATTAGTTAACGCATTTTGGCGGGCATTTTGAGACTTGTTTCCATGAATAGCCTGTGCAGAAATATTCACTTTAGTCAGTCCGCGCACTACGCGATCTGCACCATGCTTCGTCCGAGTAAATACAAGCGCCGAAGCGATGGATTTATCCTGCAGCAGGTCATTCAATAAATCTTGTTTATTACCTTTATCTACAAAATAGACAGATTGCTCTATTCGATCCACTGTTGAGGAAGCTGGAGTTATTTCCACTTTCGCCGGATTAACAAGCAGCGTTTTGACAAGCTTCGAAATTTCTGGAGGCATCGTAGCCGAGAAAAAGAGTGTTTGCTTTTTTCTTGGCATTTTGGCGATGATTCTCTTCACGTCGTGAATAAAGCCCATATCGAGCATTCGATCTGCTTCATCAAGCACTAATATTTGTACATATTGCAAATCAACAAACTTTTGATTAATAAGATCGATAAGTCTGCCTGGAGTGGCAATAATAACATCAGCGCCTTGTCGAAGTGCACGCTCCTGAACCTTCTGTGAAACGCCGCCCACGATAGCTACACTGCGCAGGTCGGTAAATTGTCCGTACGCACGCATGTTTTCTTCTATCTGGAGGGCAAGCTCTCTTGTAGGTGTCAAAATCAATGAGCGAATACGTCGCTGTGCCCCCGGTTTAGTGGGTTGGCCGCTTAATAACTGAATGATGGGTAATGCGAATGCAGCCGTTTTCCCTGTCCCTGTCTGAGCGCAGCCAAACAAATCTTTGCCCGCTAGTACGACGGGAATGGCCTGCTCCTGAATAGGCGTAGGCTTAGTGTAGTTTTCCTTGGTTAGCGCCTTCAGTATTGCAGGGCTAAAATTTAGATCATTAAAAGTCATCTTTTCTCCTTCATTTGAAGCCTTATATTCTCAATCATGCTGCTTTTATAATCGCATAGCATTTCCAAAAACCGTTCCTTTAAGACATAACAAGTAAGTATAGCATAATAAAACGATATAATCGACATAAACCTCTACCCTTGAGACAGTAGCCTATGCCCATTTTTCAACCTTTAATTAAAAGTCATCCAAACGGTATTTCCCAAAGGCTCAAAGCCTTGCTTATACCAAAAGTTCCTTGTTTTATCCAACGTATATACATACATCTTTTTATTCGGATATTTTGCTTTAACCCATTGAATAAAGGTAGCAGCGTAACCCTTGCCTTCAAATTCCTTTAAAACATCAAGTGCTTCTATAAATACAAAGTTCTTTTTGTTTTTAATCTCAATATAAAAGTCCCGCTCCAAATACTTCTCATCATCGCTAAAATAATCTTGTTCTGCTTTCTGAATCAGCTGCTTGGCGTTATCGTACTCCCAAACGACTCCGTATCCAACCATCTCGTCCTCAGCCTCGATGACGTAAATGTTTTCCGGAAGCTCTGATTTGTCCTTTTGGCTAAGCTCCCCTGCGTGATAGGCGGAGTGTATATCGCTTAACAGGTTCTGCATTTCTTGATCAAATGGTTTCGCAATAATAGTAGGCATTTTCAATCCCCTTTTTGCTACTCAAAGCATATAACGTTTCCAAACAAAAAGAAGCAGGGTATCATCTTGTACCCTGCTTCTCCTATTGATTGATTTTGTATCGTTTATTAGTCTTAGACATCTTACCATAAATGATCGAAGCCAACTAGTCGTTCTCTTTTCCAATTGTCATCTAGGCTGATTTGCCGAGCCCAATATCGATTATTCCATTAACGATTCTTTTTCCTGAAATTTTGCAGCGTATGGACAAGCTTATCTCGCGCATCCTTGTTTTTCATTAAATAAGTGACGCCAGCTCCAATTGCAGTTATCAATAGTTTTTTCTTGCTCATGGGTACTACCTCCCTGAATTCGTCTTTGTATGAATGTACCCTGTTTATTGAGTTTTTAAGCACATTATGTTTCGCATTTTCCATTTCAACTTCATTTATCGTCTTGCTATATTTTTTGAAGATTAAACCTACATGATAAGGTTTTGTTCATTGAAGACCCGTTGCTTCTAAGAAAAATACGTCAAACCTTTTCATTTGCATGAATGTTGTAAGATTGAAATGCAACTCCAAAAATCGGAGAAAATTGAAAGGGGATAACGTATGAAGCATACAAATCCATTACAAGCATTTCTTGAGGAAAGTGACGAAAGTACCATTGCTGCGATTGGAAGCTATATTACAAATCATATGAATGAAAGCTGGGAAACCATCCTTCTAAACCATCAAGATATTTTGCAAAAAGCTTACAACGAGGCAGGAGATGCTGCTTATGGAACATTTCTCAATCTGTTGTTCCTTCCTGTTCATAGGCAATTTAAAGAATCCGGTTTCCATCTCGAACCCAAACTTCCAGGCCATTTCGACCTGTCGCGGGAATGGGGAAATGCGGAGGAAACCGACCAGCAGCGTTGGATGTGGAGCACGGTTTATTCCTCCAATGACGAGGCGATAGGGACCATCGTCACCATCACATTTCACGATCATACGTTATTCCGTATTCCTCGCCAACCTCAAATCATTGCATTAAGCGTCACATCGAAAGCAGATGTAATAGCGGCACTTTCTCTCCTGTCTCCAGACTTTGAGCAAGCACTCGAGTTTACCGTTGAATACGAAAATTACCTGCGGAGCCAGCAAGGCTAGAACAGAAATAAAGCACGCTGCATCTAATGTTCATGATTTCCCTCGATTAGTGATAAAAATCATTAGTATGTATAAGAAGTAAACATAACCATTTGAAAAATAGACGATATAATAGAGATACAGCAAAAAACCTCCTTTTGACAGGAGGCCAGTTATCATGATTACAGTGTCATAGCTTGACCATGCCTTGCTAGAAACTCTTCCTTCTCTTTGTAATCCGGCATAATGCTGCCCACTCGTCTCCAGAAGGAACGATCATGATTCATATGCGTCAGATGGCAAAGCTCATGGATGACGACATAATCGATTACCTCAAGCGGAGCCATCGCCAGTCGATAATTAAAGGTTAATTTTTTACTTGAGCTGCAGCTTCCCCACTTCGTTCTTGACTCTTCGATTTCGAAGCTTTTATGTTTTACTTTCAGCTGCTCTTGATATCGTTTGATTCGTTCTCCAATGATTTTCTTACAGCTTGCAAAATAAAACTTTTTAAGATTGATTTTTAACTCCTCTTCACTCAGATCAGCTGTGTCGATCAATTCATGAAGAAAGTACTCTTTTCCAAGGTGAAGGAATTTTCCTTGCTCTTGATATTCTTTTGTCTTAGGGGTATCTCGAACCTTCGCGATCTGCTGCAATCTCTGAGTGAGCTGTTTACCATGCTGCTCCACGGCCCGCATGACATTCTCTTCCGTTGTTCCATTGGGAGCCTTCACGGTTATGAATCCCAATGAGTCCATTTGGATATATATCTTTTTTCTATTGGCATATTCAACATTAAACTCAATGATATGATTTTCAAATTCGATTTTCATAGCGACCATCATTTCTATTAGGTTATTTCTGAATCCCTTTCATTTTATCACAACTACAACAATGACCGTTCAAAATGCTTTTTTCTAGCATGCTATGGGTTTAACTCGATGTTGTTTTTAAAGATCGAGTTAAACCTCTATTTCCTGTGCGGAATATCCCATTTTTATTATATTTTTGTAAAATATTCCCCTTTTATCATCGTAATTTACCCCTTCCTTTCATGAAATCAACGTCTCATGCTAGGAATAGTTATACAAAATAAATGCAAGTTTTGCAGGAGGTGATACCAAATTATCCCCTTTTAATTCCGTGACAGTTGGTGATTGTGACTGCCAAATTCGGTCTCGGAAAAGCAAGAACCCGCCCAAAATACTCCGTAACACATTGAGAAAACAACCACACCCAGACTTGCACATGAATGCTAATGCTGCAATGTTCGACTATGAAAATTAGAGGTGATATGGTGAATATTTTTGCAAGAAAAAAAGGAATGAAGTTTGTCATTATGTTTATGTGTCTCGCACTTCTCGTTTCTCCTTTCCTTGACACAACAACAGCTTATGGGAATGAAGCAGCGTTGCCAGCATTGAACGAAGCTGCTCGAGCCGTAACGGATGCTGTCTATGAGGCAGCCCCTCCCGTCCCTCAAAACCTAACTGTTGTAACCGATTCCATCACTGCGACGAGTGCACAGCTTAAATGGGATGTTCATCCAGAGCAAGCTGACGTTGATGTATGGTACTACGTAACTCCAGACCCTGCTAATCCAACAAAAGAAGATATAAACAACTATTTAGCTACAGGGAAAGGCGGCAGTGTGGAGCTGCAAAACTTGCAGCCTAATACGACGTACAAGCTGTATACCACTTGGTACAAGAGACCTTACACGCGGGTGTTGCGAAGCAACTACGTTGAATTTACGACACTTGCCGGCGAGCCTTCCAATGAGCCGACTGGCAATCCAGGACCTAGCAACCTAAGTATTGTGAATGTTACACATAATACGGTAACCGTTACCTTTGATCCTGCGCATAAGCTAGATGATTACTGGGTTTGGAATCCGGACAATCCTCCTCTTAACAAAGATCCTTATTCCGGCTTCACACAAGTAGGAGGCAGTACGATTGGCGGATTAAAGGAAGAAACCAAATATACCTTCTTCTTAGGTCCGAACGGTACTCAATATGCTAATCTAACAGATAAACAGAAGAGCAATTCGATTACTTTCACTACGCCAAAGGATACAAGTGAATATAAAGAACCGCCATTAACGCCTCCTCAATATTTAAAGGTAAGCGATATTACATCATCCAATATTACGTTCAAATGGACAGGCAGTCCTGATGCCAACGGCTATGACTTCTATGTTAACGGTGGATGGAAAGGCGGAATATGGAATGGCTCCGACACATTCATCTATACGTTCCCAGAAGGTGGACTTACAGCAGGCAGCATCTACAAATTTATGGTTGGCGCGCAAAATGGCGCTTCCGGCAAAGATCCGGTTAACGGCCCACCTTTAGAAATCAAATGGGGCGAGCTTGCGGCGCCGCTCGATCTTCAAGTCATTACAGCCAACCGCACAACTGCTTCTCTAGGCTGGGCACCGACCCCTGGCGCAACGAGCTACGACATCTATGAAGCAGGCAAGCTTATCGGCTCCAGCGATTCCAATCGGTATGTTGCTGAGGGTTTAACAGAAGGCAAATCCTACAGCTTTACAGTTGCAGCCAAAAATGCGCTATGGAAATCAGCTGCCAGCAGCGCAGCAACGACGATTCCAGGTGCGGACTACACTAATTTCACCTATTACGGCAGCTGGTTTTCCTATGACAATAATCGTCAATACTTTCCAGAAGACATCGATGTTTCACAGCTTACACATCTCAACTACGCCTTCTCCGATATATGCTGGCGTAAAGTTGGTTCAAACGGTGTAGCTTGCCAAAATAAAGACATTCCGCTGCAAGAGAATTATGTTTTCGACGGAGAGCTTGTGCTTGGAGACCAGAAGGTCGATATTGAGCAGATTGCTGCTTTTAACAAAATTAAAAATAATAACCCTGAGCTGAAGCTGATGGCTTCCGTAGGCGGCTGGACATTCTCCAATCATTTCTCCGACATGGCTGCATCTGAGGTCACACGTCGTACGTTTGCGAATTCCGTCGTTAAATATTTGCGTACGTATAAGATGGATGGACTCGATATCGACTGGGAATATCCGGTTGAGGGCGGAGAATCGGATAATATCAATCGTCCAGAGGATAAACAAAACTTCACTCTTCTCATGCAAACCGTTCGTGCAGCGCTTGATGCAGCCGGCTCCATCGATGGCAAATATTATTTGCTCACCATCGCATCCGGTCAAGGAGATGATTTCGTAGTCAATGCTGACTTCGTAAATTCTGTTCAATACCTAGATATGATCAACATTATGAGCTATGACTATAGCGGAAGCTGGGAACTGCGGGCTTTCCATAATTCGCCTCTCTATCAAGACCCTAATAATGTAAGAGCCTCTGCGAAGCGCAACAATGTTAGAGGCGCCTTGCTTGGTCATTTGAACGGCGGCGTTCCGGCTTTTAAACTAAACATGGGTGTTCCTTATTATGGAATAGGCTGGAAGGGTTGTTCCGCAAACGGTGAATATCAAAACTGCACATCCATTCCTTATGGATCATGGGAGAGCGGTAAGTTCGATTTTGCCGAGGTTGAGAACAATATGATAGACCAAAACGGATATACCCGTTACTGGAACGAGCATTCAAAGGTCGCTTATGTTTACAATAGTGAAACCGGAATGTTTATTACTTATAATGACCAAACAACAATGATGTATAGCACTTCGCTTGTCAAAACGTTGGATTTGGCTGGCGTTATGACTTGGGACATTAGCGGTGACCGCAACAAAACACTTACAACGCAGTTGATCAGTGATCTTCCGATTGACGGGAAGGTGAATGAAAACGCACTAGCTGCTCCTCAAAATGTAACAAAGCTCAGCGCGGACAAACAATCCTTTGAAATCAAATGGGATGCTGTCCAAGGGGCTGCTGGCTATGAGGTATTCGTGAACGCCATATTTACAGGATATACAGCGAATACGCAGTTTAAAGCAGACAAGCTGAACCTTGGATCAGACTACACCGTTACCGTGCTCAGTATCAGAAAAGACGGCAATAACATTACAGAGGTTTCTCCTGCAAGCAGTGCACTGGTTGTAAGTACAGCAGGCGTAATATCTCCAGCTCATCTCACGGTTACGAGTTCAACCTATGACGCGATTAGCGTTCAATGGACAGCTTCTCCGAAAGCAGATGGGTATGACGTTTATCTGGGTGATAAATTGGTGGAATCTACAACTGCTACAAACTACACGTTTACGCAACTAACGCACAGTACGACCTATTCCATTGGTGTAGTAGCCATTACTAAAAATGAGGATGAGATAATCGAAAAGTCCGAAATGACAAAACTAGAGGCAAAAACATTAGATTACACGGCTCCGCCAGAGTCGTCATCTGGGAACCCGCAAGCGGTCAAAGATAAAAATGAGCTTGATTCCAACGTTACGAAATCCGGCGGCAAGTGGACCGTTACGATTTTGAAAGATGCGGCTATTCAAACGATTGGAGCGGCTAGCYCCGCCGAGCTAAAAGTGACTGTCGGCAACGATGCAGCCCAAGTGGATGTCATCCTTCCTAAGGAAGTTATTGCAGCGCTTGCCAGCAAAAACGATAAGGCGAATTTGTCCATCATCTGGAACGGAGTTACCTATGTCATTCCAGCCCATGCGATTCACCTGAAATCAGATATCAAAATTTCGATTGCTCCACCGACTGCGAGCGAAGCAGCTGCAATAGAACAATTGGCGAAAAAGAATGGCTATACGCTAAAAGTTTCGTCGCTTGACTTTAAGATTTACAAGCTGACTGCTGACAACAAATATGARGAAGTCACTGATTTTGGCCAGTCCGTTTTCACCCGTATTTATCAATTGAATGCTAAAGACATAGATACAAACCGTGCAAACGGTGTTGTTTACTTGCCTGGCACAAATGAATTCCGTCCACTCCATACGGTTTTCAAAAAAGACGATAAAGGCGGAGTTACCGCTCATCTGGTCAGCAACGGCAACAGCATCTATACCATTGTTGAATCTAGCTTCAACTTCAAAGACGTGACGGCTGAATGGAACAAAAACCATATCGAGCGTGCAGCAGCCAAATTAATCGTTTTTGGACAATCGAATGAACAATTTGGAGGAAACACGATCATCACTAGGGCTGAATTTATTTCCATGATCAGCAGAGGCCTCGGCATCGTTCCAAAAGTAGAAGGCGCTCCATTTGATGATGTAGCGGCAGATTCCAAATATGCTGGAGATATTGCATTAGCTAAGGAATTAGGCATCATTACAGGCAAGAGCGAGCAGCTATTTGATCCGAACGGTACGATTACTCGCCAGGACATGGCAGTCATTTTGGCAAAAGTGATGAAACTGATTGATCGTACGGCAGACGGTGATACAGCATTGCTTGAGTCATTCCGTGATCAAGCTTCTATATCATCCTATGCTAAAGCTTCCGTTGCACTATTAGTTAAAGAGCAAATTTTGCAGGGCGTATCCGAGACGAAATTTGATCCTCAGTCGAAAGTGACGAAAGCACAGGCAGTCGTAGCAGTGATGAGATTGCTTGATGATTTGGGATTAGCGAGCAAATAACCTATTTTTAAAATGCAAAAGAGGGACGGAGCAGCTTGAACTGCTCCGTCCCTCTTCTATTACTGTACTACTGTCTGCAATTTCTCGTATAAATTAAATTCCCCCATCTCATTGGAGGATAAACCTTTATGTTCATAACCGCAGCTTAGGTAGAATGCATTGAGCTTCGGATTATTCGCAATACAGTCCAGCCGAATACGGTCTTTTCCCTCAAAATGAATACCTGATCCCGCCCAATCCACAATGGCCTCACCTAAGTTTTTGCCTGCAACCTCACGGTTAATGTTAAGTCGATGCAGATAGATGGACTGTTCATGCCCTTCTTCACCCCATAACTCGCGATCCCAAGCGCTTGCTTGCTGCATAAGCATGACCATTCCTGCCAATCGGTTGCCTTGCCTAAATAGGTATACTTCACCGCGTTTAATTGCCTCAGGCGTTTGATGAGAATCCTCACCCTTCAGCAAGCCGCTCCACTGCGTGGAGCCTTTGCTTTTTAGCCATTCAGCTGTTTGGATGAGAAGCTGCAATACAGCTTCCGTATCCTCTGGTTTTGCTTGATATACGTTAATATCCAGTTGAATGACGCCAATATGATCCGTGCGTGTAAATATAGACATGTTGATTAACCTCCATATAATAGGTCCTTCTATTATAACCCTTCTCGTCTTATTTCAGCTATGTCAGCCCTCTTCCATGCGTCAAATCATATATTGCCGAAACTGCTAAAGCGAATCAACTTGCTCACTATAAATGCTGCCACAACTAAACCACGTGTGAGGATGTGGTTTTTGTTCATTAATACATGATGCAGCTCAACTATCGGAGGTTTTAGAAAAAGCCAGAGAGTATATTGAGGACGAAGAAAAATAAATAAAAACAACGGCTGTTTATTAATAGATTGTTGCTTTTAGATTTAAATTTCTAAAACCATCTATTATGATAAGATACCTCTATAATTTTTTATAAGTGTTGGATTTAACTTTAATTTGGGGGTGTTGGAAATAGATAACGGTGCTTTTGTTGCAATTTTTTCGAGTTTTATGGCAAACACTCCATAGCTTCATGCTCATCTACAACTATGTGAAAGGATGCTTGCCTTTTGTTTGAGACCTTCGTCAGATTCCCCCTTTCATTTCTTACTGTATTATCGTTTGACCGATCAAGCTAGTATCATCGACCCATGGTCCCCCTGCTGTACTCACCAGGAGTTATTCCTACTATCTTCTTGAATGCTTTAGAAAAATGATGAATATCTGAAAACCCACAATAACTTGCGATCTGCTCTTGTGTCAGCTTGGATGCAAGCAGCAGATCACAAGCATGATCTATGCGTGTTTTTAACAAATATTGATGCGGTGTTACACCGTACTGCATTTTAAATACATCGTTAAATCTTGAAGTAGATAGATTAGCTCTTCGCGCCATATCAACTACCGATAAAGGTTCGCTCAAGTTAAACGAAAAATAAGAAGTAATCCAATTTAATGCCTGCGGTGACATTTGCTTCACATGATTGGCAGGTATGTAATCCTCTAGTATGGAGGTGATCAATTCCATCATTCGGGTTTGTGCCTTCAATTGCATAATGGAGTCTTTATACTGCCAAAATTCCACCACTTGCAAAAATGTATCCCGAAATTTAGATGGATGACTTAGCTTCAGCTTCACCGGAATATGAGTTTGGAACTGCTCGTCCAATCTCGGCTGCATAAGATGCTGATAGGGGGTCAAATCCAATTGGCCCGCTCGTGTTGGGAAGCTTTGGTCGCTAGTCGTGCTATAA
This sequence comes from Paenibacillus sp. 2TAB26, assembly GCF_052115145.1. Classification (NCBI taxonomy): domain Bacteria; kingdom Bacillati; phylum Bacillota; class Bacilli; order Caryophanales; family Paenibacillaceae; genus Paenibacillus; species Paenibacillus sp. 2TAB26. Next base: position 46,799 of record NZ_JBFRGC010000027.1, on the reverse strand, counting down.
AATATATCAAAGTGTGCAAACGGCGTTACCGTATTCGTTGTCCCTTCCAAACGATTCACACTATTCGGCTGAATGAAACAAAACTCACCTTTTTCGAATGGATAGGCCACCCCATCAACTGTGAACAAGCATTCCCCTTCCTGTACATAGACAAGCAAGTAATCAAGCAAGCGGCGTTCCGGCAGTACCCACGGTTTTCGCAGCGCAAAATCGCACTCCCGTATATAGGGCACGATCCGGTGGTTCATCGTTGCATCCATGCCAGGTTTCATGAACATCCTCATCCTCTACTCGTAATTACTCACAGAATATCATATCTATCCCACAATTACAGTTGTTTTTGACAAACTTATTTGAAGCTTTGACAAAGCCAGATCATAGAAGAATCCTTTACACTGTATGTATTGCGAAGCTGAAACAAACACATACAATTAGGAGGAAATATGATGAATGAAAACAATAGGTTAAGCACGCTGCCCCTGCTTGAAGAAAGCTATTCTCTCACGCAAGAACAAATCGCTTCTTATCAAAAAGATGGCCATCTCTTTTTAAAAAATGTCGCATCCGCAGAAATGATAGAAACGTATGAACCAATCATTAGTGACTTGGTATTTAAGCACAATTACCATGATAAACCGGTCTCTGAACGGGATACTTACGGCAAAGCTTTTATACAAGTAGGCAACCTTTGGGAGATGAGTGAGGCTGCAGCTGCATTCACACTGGCAAAACGTTTTGCAAGAATAGCTGCAGAATTAATGGGTGTTGAGGGTGTCCGGATTTATCATGATCAAGCATTATTCAAAGAACCTGGCGGCGGTCATACGCCATGGCATCAAGACCAAATTTATTGGCCTTTCGATACCAATAATACCATTACGCTGTGGATGCCGCTGGTCCCTATTCCTGAAGAAGTGGGTACAATGAACTTTGCTTCCGGCACCAATCATTTGGGTTATGTCAGCAGGCAAGAAATTTCGGATGAATCACATAAAACCCTTGGTCAATTCATCGAAGGACGCAGCATTCCTCAAGTAAATTACGGTGCTATGGCGGCTGGAGACGCTACCTTCCATGCAGGTTGGACCATCCACTCTGCTCCGGGTAATCCAACTGACCATATGCGCAAGGTGATGACCATTATCTACTATGCAGACGGTACACTCGTTGGTGAGCCAGACAGCAAGGCAAGACGCTCTGATCTTGAAAATTGGCTGCCAGGCTGCAAGCCGGGCGGAATCGCAGCGAGTATTAAAAATCCGTTGGTTTATAAGAGGGAAAACGAATAATAAATAGTTTTAATAAAACAAAAAGAAGAGGGGCTGCGTGCACCCCTCTTCTTGATTTATTCAAATATACCCTGACTTGTTTTAACTCTTTAAGCTTCTTCTAATTATTATACAGCTCACTCTTAGTCTTATTTGTTTTCACACTAGCTTTCTTAAGAGCCGATTTCACAAGAGATTTCAAATAGCTATTCAATTCCCCTTACATTCTATCAATTCCAGTCCGTATATAAGGAATCGCTAATTTGATAAATTCTTCCGGCGGTGTCTTGTGACTATTTCTTCGCCATTCTACAGAAACCCCATAAATTCCCCAGCTTAATAGGACAGCTGTAAGTTTTAGAGCTTCATCCTTCTCCGCTTTATGCTGCTTTAACAACATTTTATAAAAAATAATTTCAAGCTGTTCCCTAATAATACGGGCAATGGTATCTTCGTAGCCTCTATGGCAACGACTGGATAATGACTTTTGAAAATTTGTTACAGCTTCAAAGATGCTAACAAATACTTCTTCATTTAGTTCGTCATTTTGATAAAAGTCATAATTCAAATTGACTAACAATACTTCTGACAGTACTTTTTCCAATAAGTTGTGTATATCTTCAAAATGATAATAAAAAGTTGCACGATTAATCATCGCTTCTGTAGTTATATCTTTTATCGTAATATCTTTAAATTCCTTTTTCCCTGAAAGTTCAATGAAAGAATCCATAATTAATTTGCGGGTACGTAGAACTCGGGGGTCCGACTTTGATTCTGTCATTTTGTTAACCTCCTACTTTTTAAACAACTTCTTAAATGTGTTGTATAAACGACACATCCGCAGAACTATTGGTGTTGATGATTTTTATTATGATTTAAAATTTAATTGCAAGCAAATAAATATGTATTTCGCTAGCGAGGTATAAGTATTTGCTTTTCATCGCTTATCTTTACTTATTAAAAGAGAAATGAGGAATTAAAATGGGGAACAATAATAATATGGTTTGTGATCTACAAACAGGCGTATGCGGAGTAGCTGAAGAGGAGGAAGTGGAGATTATTGATTTTAATCAGCCCACAAAAACAGTTAATCTTTACTATGTAACCGATCCTATTTGTTCGCATTGCTGGGCGCTTGAACCTGTGCTTCGTCGTTTTGTAGATCAATACGGGAACTTTTTTAACTTTCATACGGTTATGGGCGGTTTGCTGGAAAAATGGCATGATGGACCAATCGATCCGGCAAACGGCATTCATAAACCAGCCGATGTGGCCCCTCACTGGAGAGAAGTTGGAGAGCATTCAAGAATGCCAATTGATGGGACTTTAATGATAGATAATCCAGTTCAATCATCCTACCCGCCTTCTCGTGTATTTAAGGTGATTCAAAAAAATCATACTGATGCAAAAGCAACAGAATATTTGCGTCGTTCAAKAGAAGCACTGTTTGCATTTAATCAAAATATATCAGATAAATCGGTTATGATTGAAATCGCAAATCATATCGGCCTTGATGGAAAAGCAATTGTAAACGAAGCTGAACAACAGGTCGGTCTTCAATTGTTACATGAAGATTTTGATCTAGTTAGAAGGTTGGGTGTCAGAGGTTTCCCTACCATTATTATGACTAATGAGGAGAATAAGGGCGTAAAAATTGTTGGCAGCCGTCCGTTGGATAACTATGTTGACGGTTTGAAAAAAGTTCTGAATCTCGAAGATTTACAACCCAAGCCAGTCCCTTCCCTTTCTGACTTGCTTGAAAAAGAAAAGCTTCTTTTCTCCAAAGAAATTGAAGTCATGTATGATGTTGAACAAGCAGACGTAAAATTTCTTATTGAACAAGAGCTTCCAACAAATCATTATCAGGTGAACAAAATTTTAGGAGAATTGTATTTTACCGCTACTAAATAAACAAAGGGAAGTGACTATAATGTCGTACGTATTACAAGTGGATTTTAAAATGAATGGACCGTTCGGAGAAAAGATGGCAGAGGCGTTTTCTGATTTAGCAAAAAGTATCAACGAAGAAGATGGATTCCTATGGAAAATCTGGACAGAAAATTCCGAAAAAAATGAAGCCGGTGGAATTTATTTGTTTGAAACAAAAGAAACGGCTGAAAAATATAACATTATGCACACTAGCAGATTAGCTGACTTTGGTATAACAGATATCAATGCAAAAATCTTTTCCGTCAATCCCAAACTTACTGAAATCAATAAGGGACCTGCTTATTGCAATGAGAATTCTAGTACGGGAAATCCTACTTCATAGTTACCAACTCCTTCTATTCTATGTATATTAAAGCCCTAGCGTAGAATACGTTCGGCCTTTAAATGGCAGGTAAATGTGGCTCATAAAATGCTAATTACTAACGAGCGACACAAAGCACTCCACATGTGTGGAGTGCTTAACATAGCGATATAAACTATTTCAAAGCAATTACCTTCGGCAGCTCGACTTCCATCAGAATAACCTTGTATTACTTGCTCGCTAGCGCCATAACAATCCACGAAGAAACTTTTAGCATCTTACATGCTTGCGTTTGAAGCCAAGCCGCTGTTTATCAACTGCTTTTTGAATCTGTTCAGATGCGACCAAAAAACTGCTTTTTTTCTTGTCCCGATTAACTTCTACCGGACCAACTTCCAATGCAATCTCCATTGCTTTATCATGGAGCCGCATGTAGGATACCCCTACTGTGTAAATAAAATTATTCATTGCATATTTTGTTCGTTCGGGAGCATCATGAATCGTATTTTTCACAGTTTCGAGCAGATTGGCCATTTTGCTTTCGGTAAATTCATCATCCGGCCGACTCCCCAAAAGCCAGCAGTAACAGCTCCAACCCGCAGACATTTTCAGTTCTTCTCCGCTTGCGATCCATTTGTCAGCCACTTCTTGTGCAATATCGGCTTCTGCCAAGGTTACCGCAACAACATAATCGGACAGCATATAAAAATAAGCTCCATCCATCCAACGGTCATAATCCGCTTCCGTCATCGCATTGGGATCTGCAATAATTCCGGCAAAATACATGGCGTCGTAGTTCCCTGTAGCATAAAGCTGCTCAGCCAACGGTTGATTTATTTTTGTTTTTTTGAAAATAGGCTTCATTTGGCCTGTAGCAACACCAAAAAGCGGTTCCTGTGCGCCATTGGATTGGTATATTTTTTTAGTTCGATCCTTGCCAAGAGCTTCAAGCTCCTGCGTAACCATTTCTAAATTCATTGTTTTACACTCCCTTTTGAGATTTTACCGTCTTCTCCTGCACCAGCCATTTGTTTCTGTTGCATTAGTAACTTTTCATCCTATTTCAATGACCTTCTATAAAAAAACCACAGACCAGTAAGATTTTATTTATCCATAAAATTCGTTTTTCGCGTCCGTTTCACATCAAAATCTCAACGAAGACAAGTATATGTTACCACTATTTGAGCATAGAGAATATGAAATGAAGTTAAAAAATCATTCCTTGCTAGAGCACAACCACATGAACCATACATGGGATTATATCTAGCTTCGGCACTTCATGCTTGAACCTGCTCCCTTTGCTGTTACTTCATTTTTCGAAAAAGTCGTTCAAACGAAAAAAATGCCCCAGAGAAAATTCTCTGAGGCATTTTTTCAATGGAGCATCTCTGCTCCTATTTCTTTTTCTTCACTTTTTTATTCGCGGCTTTTTCAATATTCTCAGCTACTCTGTATTTTACGATCTCACCAATTAATTCGTAAGGTATAGGCTCGTCTAAAGGGAAGCGAATCGACCCTTTTGCCCCTTTATACGGGGATAATTGCTGTTTAAAGGCCTCAATTCCGCTTGGAGCCGGATATAAGCCGATATGATTTTTGTAAGCTGCAAAATGAACCAAGTTCCCGTGGAGCACGAAGGTCGGCATTTGATAGCTGATTTTTTCTGTCGCTTCTGGTGCAGCCACTTTAATCACGCCTCTTATCTTCTCCAAAATGTCCTGAATCTCAGGAGAGTAATGGGCGATATACTGATCGATTGTCTCAAATGTGATTTTATTGCCGTCCATGGCTGCTCCTTTCGGGCCTTATAGTTATTTGCGGCGCTTCTGGGCCATTCTCGAATAAATGATGAATGCTGCGACAAGCATGCTAATGAAACCAACATTTTCTGCCGGTCCCTGTTCCATCCCAAATACCATACAAAGATTCGTAATAAGGCTTTTTACAAGCAGTGCTATGACAATCAGCATTAACGGACGAATAAAATTATATTTCTTCATCTTTAGTACCACTCCTGACGACGCCCATAGTAGATCAGCTCCCGCTAAAACTAGCAATTGAAATCGCTTTAATAGGAGCAATCCCGGCAAGTATACCAGTTTCCAGCCTGATCGTCCAACCTTTCCGCGCAGCTGGCTTCTACAAGGTCCTCGCCTGTCCATGCCTTGCTAGATACTCCTCATTTTCTTTGTAATCCGGAATGATGCTTCCTACGCGTCGCCAAAAAGAACGGTCATGATTCATAGGGGTAAGATGGCAAAGCTCAAGGATGATTATATAGTCGATCACCTCATTAGGAGCCATCGCACCAGACTCCCACCATTAAATCCCCATCTTTAACAGCCAAGCAGAAAGCTTTTCCTCCCGCCCCTTAACATCGTCGCTATCAAAACGATATTTCCCTAAATACTGCTCGCCAACAATCTCTCCATCCTCCATCAACAGGACGCGCTCGGTTTTGGCAGCGACCTTGACGTCGTGCGTGACCAGCAGTATGGTAGTTCCGGATTGGTTGATGCTGCCAAGCAGCTCCATGATGTCAGATGTCGCTTTCGAGTTTAGTGCTCCCGTCGGCTCATCTCCGAGAATAATCTTCGGCTGGTTCATGAGCGCCCGGCAAATGCTCACCCGTTGGAGCTGTCCGCCGGAAGCCTGCGTTATATCGCGGTCTGCGAGCGCAGAGATTCCTGTTTTCTTCATCAACTCCTCCGCTCGCAGGCGAATGGAGTCCCGGCTCTCTTTGGCTGCAAAATATTCGGACAGAATGATATTATCGAGCATGCTGAGATTTTTGAGGAGATGGATCTGCTGAAAAATAAATCCCATTTTGTTCTGGCGCAGCTGATCCAATTCCTTCTCCGAAAGGGAGGAAATATTTTGCCCATCAAACAAGACTTGTCCGGAAGTCATCCGATCCATGCCGCTAATTGTGTAGAGCAAGGTCGACTTTCCCGAGCCTGACGCCCCCATGACGGCAACGAACTCGCCCTCGTGTATCTGCAGATTAATATTTTTCAGTACGGCTTGTTCTTGCCCTTTGCTTATTGAATAGGTTTTATTCAGGTCTGTAATCTCCAATATGTGGTTCATGCTTTATCCCCTCATTCGGTTATCATTCTCGTCATGCTGTATTTTTTCATCGATAGCGTGCCTACCAGCGTTGCAATGGTGACAACTAAACCAAGAGCTAATGGATACAAGAAATAAGATACCCATGGGTTCGTCACAAACTGGATATTGGAGGCTCCCATCGAAGACATCAGCAAACCTACCAGACTTTGCCCAAACGTATGGGCCATAAGCGTACCCATGAGAATACCGCCTGCAAGCACAACCAGTATCCGTATCACGTACTGCTTTCGAATATGTGCGGCGGCAATACCAAGGCTTCTCATAATGGCGATGCCGGAATAATCTTTTGCGGTCAGCAGCTTTAAGAAAAGCGAAGTAATCAGAATGGAGATAAACACAGCAATGATAACGGCAAGTACCGTAACCATCTTGATCTGCTTAATCGTCGAGCCGAGTGTCTGATGCATATAATCTTGGAGATGCGTCACTTTCACCCCTGGAAAAAGACCCGTATATTCGGTTATTTTGGCCCCTATATCGCTGCCATGTCTAATGTCCGCATTAAAGGTATACCAGAGTACATCCTCCGGTTGATAGGGCAGCAGCGCTTTGGCTGTTTTGCCGCCATTGGTCACGTCCTGATAAATGCCGCTAACGGTCATCTCATGCTGCTTACCGTTAATGACTAATATCAGCGCGTCTCCCACTTTTTTCGACAGAGCGTCAGCGTTCAGACTGGAGAGAGCCATATCGTTTTTGTTGATAGGAGCGTTGCCGCTGCTGTATTTCAAAGGGAAAATGGAGAAATCCCCCGTTTCAACCTGTATGCTCTCTAATGCTCCTTCACTTCCTACGACGCTGTATTTACTCGTCACGAGCGGAGAAAATTTCACTATATCCGTATCTTGAGCAAGGTAATGCTGAACTTCGTCAAATTTATCCTGCATGTGATCGGATTGCTGCAAATCCATTCGCATATCGCTTTGTCCGACCCCCATATACGCAACAAAGCTAGGTGACTGCATCGTATGCAGGAAATTGACCGGAACAATGATGATGAAGAAGCAAATGACAAAAATAATAAACAATAAAAAATACATTTTAAACCGTCCGACGACATCTTTCAGCGCCAAAAATACGTTAACACTAGGAATTCTGCTTTTATAAAGCGGCAACCGCTTCGTATTCACCTTAAGCTCGCCCATCGCACCGGCTCGCAGCGCTTCAACGGCCGAGATTTTATGAAATCGCCTCAGCACAAGGGTGCAGAAGAGCAGAACGAAAGCAAACACCAATCCAGCTACCAAAATAGGAATCAAGCTTTGCAGTATGCTTTGCGGAGCAATCCCGATATACAACGCCATATTGGATAGGAATAGCGGACGAATACAAAGGGAAAGCACATATCCGAAAAGACTAGCGGCCCCCGCCAGAACAATATATTTGGTCAGATAGATGTTTCGAATATGCTGTTGACGGATGCCGAAGGCTTTCATGACGCCAATCTCTTTATAATCCTCTTCCAGCGTGGTCAGTATGGTGAACCGCAGACACAGCACCGCAATAAGAACTAATAAGCTGCTGACCAGAAAGATGATGACAGCGACTACCCCGTCCGTTAATGCATGAAGCATCTGGAACAAGGAATAGTCAATGGCAGGGCCTTTAGCCGGTAGTCCGGCTGACTGGTATGCTGTCTTGAATTCATTAAGCTTGCTTAGATCCTTAAGTTGAAATGCAATCATATACTCCGTTTCACCGGTCATACTCTTCAAGGCTTCATGATCCGCTTCGCTTACGACGAAACGCTTGGAGCTGATAATCGAAGGATTCATTTGAACATCACGCACAAAATCTGTAATGGTGAACGTCATGTCTGATGATCCAGCCGAAACTCGAATCGTATCGCCCAGGTTCAAATGATGCTGCTGCCTATAATAAATAGGAACCGCAATCTCCCCGTCCAAAACCTCAATTCGCTTATTATCTAATGTAAGTAAATAGTCGAAGCTCTTGTTCTGCACGACAAAGCCGTTATCCATAACGCTGCTGCTTTCGGCTTTCTGATTGTTGCCAAAGAAGAGATTAGCATTGTCGATCACCAGCATTTCAGAGATTTGTTCACTCTTGACAAGGGAGTTCTCTGCCGCAAAGCTCTGAATGGCAGCTCTATCCACGGGTCCGGCGTGCATCTGCACGTAGTGCGGCGCACTAGATACAGTAAACAAATGGTTAATCGAGCGAAATAGCTGCGTCATCATCGTTGTCCCGCTGGAAGCAAGCAGCACAGACAGCATAATGAACACAAACAGGACCACCGTAATCGTCTTATTTCGTTTAAAATCTTTTTTTAATATTTTCGCTAGCATGTCAGCCCCTCCTTTCCTTACTTCGTCTCCAGCGCCCGAATCGACTTCATCCTTGACATAATAAGTGCTAAAACGATGACCAAAATGCCAGAAATAATAAATAACAAGCCGATACCGCGCCCTTGGCCGCTGCCAATCCATTTTCCAACCGTGGAGGCTAGAAGCCCTCCTTCATCCATTAGAGGATTAAATATATGGTCGGATAAAAGACCCGCCGATGCATACGCAGCGACATAGCCGAATTGGGAGACCACTCCGATCATTCCCCAAGCTCTGCCTTGCGCTTCGTTTGGTATGTTCGTTCGAATCAATACATCTGCGCTTGTATTAATGAAGGGCAAGGTCGCAAAAAACAGAAAGCCTGCGGCTGCGATTGCGTAAATGTTCGTTGATATTCCGATGAGCGAGAAGAAAATACCAGCGATAAAAAGACCGACCGACAGCACGCGCGCATACCGCTGATTCACGCTGAAGACTCCGATAAACAAGCTGCCAAGCAACAGTCCAGTCGCACTGACCGATTGGACGATCCCTAATGTCTTGGCATTAGATAACGGAAGCACCATGGGCGTAAATAAGGTTTGCAAAATGCCCATATAGAAGGTGACTACGGTCAGCAGCAGCGTGAGCGCAAAGACCCCTTTTCTAGAAACAAGAACTTGCCAACCCTCTTTCAAGTCCTTTGCTAAGCTGAACTGCTTCTTGAAGACAGATTTAGTAACCAAGCTTCGGCGAACGGCGGAAATCGTAATAATCGTGATAACTACCGTGCTTATATCGATAATCAGGAGTGTCTCGATATCCACCACAGCAAGCAGCACGCCCGCGAGGACAGGGGAAAATAAATACTTAGAGGAGCCGGCAAGCTGCACCAGTCCGCTCGCTTTCGCAAACTGTTCTTTGGGCAGCAAATCGGTAATCGTCGCTTTATATGCAGGATCGGTTAACGATGCGAATATAGAGCTGATCATCACCCCCACACAGAGCTGCCAAAGCTGTGCCTCGTCTGAGAACATGACGATTAGAATGTAAATAAGCCCAAGCGCCGAGCCGCCATCACCGAGCAGCATCATCAGCCGTCGATCAAATCGGTCCGCCAATACACCGCCAACTGGACTTAACAGGATCATCGGCAAAAAGGTGCAAAGCGTCACGAGTGACACTGCCGTGGCGGAGTGGGTCGTCTGGAAGACGTAAACCCCTAAGCCGAACGCGGTTAAGCCGCTGCCGATACTGGAGACCAGTTCCCCGAACCATAGAATGATGAATTTTCGAAAAGCATTATTGGCCATTTGGCTTACCGTCTGCCGGGTCTGCTTGCTCAAACAGCCTTGCCACGTAAGCGAAGCTGCCTTTCTCTGCTCCAAGCAGCGTTTCCATGGCATAAATGAAGCCTTGAATTTTTTGAGATATCTCCTGCGGCTGCCAGTTGAATATGCCCTCATCAAATAGGGTTACAGCAGACACAAGCAGTAGCTCTATTGCTTCCTTCGGATATGGCGTGGCAAACAGCTTTTCTCTTATTCCTTGCTCTGTAACCTCCTGCAAAATAGGAGTCAGCTTGCGCACCGTCTCTGACAAGCTTTTTTGATGCATTTGGGCGTTATTGACGTCATGCAACGTTTCAATAAGCTGGCTTTTTGAGCTGTTTGAGGCCGGCTTTTGCGCGAGCATGATGTACAGAAACTTTTCGTGGACGGTAAGACTAGCATTTGCGGAGATTTCTTTGGCTGCCAGCACCCCACTATCCACAATTCTGACGACGATTGCATCCATCACTTCTTCTTTCGATTTGAAGTAATAGTAGAAGGTTCCTTTTGCAATTCCGATTTCTTTCAAAATATCGTTGATCGTCGTCTTGTCGTAACCCTTGGTATGGAATAAAGCTTCCGCAGTATCCAATATTTCATTTTTCCGTTCTTCCGGCTCTTTGAGCGTTCTCATGAAAACTCCTCCGTTCTATAGACCGACCGTCAGTCTATGAAAGGATTATAATATATGATCCTTATTTTGTAAATAAGGAGAATGAAGCGGGGTAACAAAGCCGAATGAGTAATACGCAAAAAAAGACGCATAAGAGCTCTGCTCCCTGCGCCCTATTGGTGATGGTACCTGCAATCATTTGGAAGCCGTTGAAGGCTGTTCAAAAAACAGCTATAATAGCTGGCCAAATCTGCATATGAGACTAGTTTATACTTATCTACTAGCTATTTCACTAGCGTAATACCGAAAGCAGATCCGGCATTTCCAGCAAATACGATATATCCGTTCGCAGGCAATACGACTTCATTTTTACCGCTAATGACCGTATTATTCACCAGTGCTCCCGCTTCATCGTATACCATAAAACCACCTTTAGCTGGCATCTCGACTACCATTTTCTTGCCAACAGCTGTTTCGGGAACGCTGAACCATCTAGCATAACCGTCAGCTTGAATCGTAGTTATCGACGATTTGCCTTTATACAGCGGCTTCACTCCATCCTCGCTCATATACACGGTTGCAGCCGCATTAAGGTACTCTACGCCCTCTTTAGCATAAAAAAGAATACTCAGTGTATCTCGGCCTGCTGTTCCAGGAATCTGATGCTGGCTCTCAGCCGTATTGGCGCCTGTTATTTTTATATCATTGAAATAACCTTGGCTTGTCTTTATTGTTGGCCTAATAATGTTCATATTGGCGATGGAACTGAATTTCTCGTTGACTGGATAGTAGGATTTGCCTTCTCTTTTTGCCCACGCATCTGCCGTTTCTTTATTCAGCACTGCACCTTCCAATTTCTCTGCCTTGTATTCAGAAAATGCAAGCTGGCCTAATTCAGGTACTGAAACATACTGGCTCATCCACAAATAAGTCCGTCCGTTGCTTTCTTTTACAAAACTAACCTTCGTGCTTCCAGCTTCATCGACAAAAGTTCCATCCTTGGTGTATATAAATTTCTGATCTGGAGCAACCATTCCTGACAACGACAGTTCCCCGTCTTTTATAGCTACATTCCACTGATCGCCTTGAGTACTGTAATAACCTGCGTACTTCACAAGATCTTTTGGCATGTCAGCCTTAACCGGCTTGCCAAATGATTTATCTGGCTTGATCTCTTTAATTGCGCCCTTCTCTTTCATCGCCTGAAGGAGCAATTCACTCGCTAGCAGCTGATTTATTGAGGAGCTGCCGCCTGAGGTAATGACTGCTGCAGCCATGTTCTGCTCGGGAAGCACGACGAAGGAGGAATGATACATCTGTGTGTCTCCTCCTTTGACGAGGGCTTTTATACCATAATCATTGAAAGGGAATAAGCGTACGCTATCCCAACCAAGTCCGTAGTCCATCGAGTTATCCGCTTCTTTGGGCCATAATCCCTTCCTATACTCTTCTTGCTCTATGGCCTGTACTGATTTGATGGAGAGTACGTCCGCTCTCTTTCCAGTAAAGATTTGCGAGAATCGAACCAAATCCTCCGCAGTAGAGTAGACTCCGCCTGTACCAATCGCATTGGTCGTCTCCGTTGGAAGCTGGCCCTCATAGGCTGGAGAGTAAAGGCCGGCGAATTTGCTCGTCTCTACCATGTCTTGTGGCGTCATAGTATGGTTCATACCCAAAGGCACAGCAAAATTGTCATGAATGAATACAGTAAATGTCTTTTTACTGACTCTTTCTACAAGAATTTCTGCGAGCGTGAATCCATCATTACAATACACTGAAAAAGCTCCCGGTTCTGCCTTTAATTTCTGTGTAGACAAGTTCTTTAGCAGCGAATCGTGTACGTACGTATCTGGATCATTAAATAAAAATGCACTGTTTAAACTCGAACCCTGCAAACCAGATGAATGATTCAACAACATGCGCGGAGTAATCTTTTTATAACGTTCATCTTCCATCTTAAAATCCGTAATATATTGTACGACGGGGGTATCGAGATTGATCTTACCTTCATCCACTAATTTCATAACTGCTGACGCGGTAAACATTTTGCTCGTAGAGCCAATACCATAGATGGTTTCCTTCGTTAAAGGGATTTTTCCTTCTATGTCGTTAACTCCTGATTGTCCCGATACTTTGATCACTCCATTATCGATCAAGGCATACTGCACGCTAGGTATTCCATATTGTTCAGTTAGAAGTGCCGCTTTCTCAGAAGCAATCTTCTCTAGCGTCTTAGAAGAAACCGAAGCTACGGTGCTGGAAGCCATTGCGTTTGTAGGAATAAGCGGGGTCAGAACTAAGGCCGCTGCAAGCGTCCATATGAATCTTTTTTTCATATCATCCACATCCTTTTGTCTCTCATTTTGAACGATTACGAATTTTCCATGATTCAATTCTAGCCTGTACTGAGTCTCCTTTCTTACCGTCATTCTAGCATTCCAGTCTTACACGCTATTAAACTTAACCTTAATTCCATCTACGATATTTGGAAGACAGTTAAGTTTCTGTTAAGGCTCTCCATAATTGAGCTGTGTTCTGAAAATAAAAAAAACCGCGTTAATCGCGGTTTAGATAAAACTATGTTTTATATGTCATTTCTATTAGCAAAGCTTATTTGGATCCTTATATACTTCATCATCTGTATTTAGATTCAATCTTATTTTAAGATTTGTACATGAAAAAGAATAACTCAATTTTTCTCTCTGTTCATGTTTTGTTAATCTCTTAAATTTATTTCCACTAACCATCATATCAAAATAAATCGTATCGTCCTTCTTCACATACCAGGCCGTTGATTTTCTTTTATGATAGACAGTAAAAAAAAGTTCTATATCAAAGTTGGTCTGGCGCCTCTTATCTCTTAACTCTTATAAACCAAAAAATTCCTCAGACGTTTTTCTCGTAGCCTCAGCTACCTCTTCTACTGGTTTTCCTATACACCGTGATACAGTTTGCAAAATGTGTGGTAAGAAAGCCGGCTCATTCCGTCCATCCTGCGGCTTCCCTTTCAAATCCCGTGGCGTTAAAAATGGCCCATCCGTCTCAATCATAAGCCGGTCTAGCGGAATCATTCGTACAAGCTCTTTCAGGTGTTTGCCTCTTCGCTCATCACAAATCCAGCCTGTGATTCCAATATGGAATCCCATTTCGAGATAAGCCTTAAGTTCTGGCAAAGTCCCCGTAAAACAATGGACGACCGCTTTCTGAACCGATTGTTCCTTAAGAGTGGCTATAAAATCCGAAAAAGCTTCCCGTTCATGTAGAAACAGCGGCATATCCTGCTCAAGCGCTAAATCAATTTGCTCGGCAAACCATTTGCGTTGCACATCCCGCGGTGAGAAATCTCGGTTATAGTCTAGTCCGCATTCTCCGATGGCCACCACCTGCGGCTGTGCCGCCAGTTGTTTGAGCTGCTTCATTGTCGCATCTGTACAGCTCTTCGCATCGTGTGGATGAACACCCGCAGTAGAGTACAGCTTTCCGGGTAAACGACCTGCATAGCGGGCAGCTTCCATGCTGTTCCTCAAGCTTGTTCCCGTAATAACAAGTGGAGAAACCCCATTTGCTTCCGCCCTTTCAACCACCTGCTCACGATCTTGATTATACGATCGATGCATCAAGTTGACGCCAATATCTATAATTTTATTCTCCATTTTTTATTTGCTCCGTTCGATTTCATTTCTTATTGCTTCTAATTGTACCCACATACTCTCTACATCCAAATTATTCTAACTGTATTATAAGCATTTCAAATCAATGGAGGGTAGGGACTGTTTGATTAAAAGCATTTTTTACAATGAAATGATATTGCTTCAATGGGTACATTCATTTTTCAACTTAGCTATATTCCTCTGCATCCAACACATGCATTTCACTTTGAAGCCACAGAAAAAGCTAATATAAGCGTGGAATCATCTCCTGCATGAACTCTTGTTCCACTACCCAACAATCACAATAAATAAAAATATTGACGCAAAAGATTATAGTGTATATATTATATATATACGGTAGATACTCTATCAACGAGAACGAGGTAATGAAACATGAAAATTATTATTTCCAACGCATCAAGCGATCCGATTTACATCCAAATAATGAACCAGATTAGGCAGAGCATCTTGAGCAATGAAATACGTGCAGGTGAACTCCTACCCTCCATTAGGCAGCTTGCCAAGGATTTGCAAGTTAGTGTAATTACAACTAAGCGTGTTTATGAAGAATTAGAGAAAGAGAAGTTAATCGACTCAGTTGTAGGTAAGGGCTGTTTCGTATCGGGAGCAAATAAAGACTTTATTCGGGAGCAGCGTATGAAACTATTAGAAGAGAAAATGATAGAAATCATTCGAGAAAGCAAGGAACTAAACATGAGTCAACAAGATCTAATCAATCATTTCACTCTCTTTTTCGAGGAGGAACAGACCCCATGAATGCAATAGAATTACGTAATCTTACGAAAACATACAATCAATTTACAGTTGATAATGTATCTTTAGATGTAAAAAAGGGCTACATAACCGGACTGATTGGTCCGAATGGTGTTGGTAAAAGCACTTTGATCAAAATGATGCTCGGCATGATCCGCCCAGACTCCGGTAGTGTAAAAATATTAGGCCGCGCTATGCCTGAACATGAAGTTGATATTAAGCAGCGCATCGGCATCGTGTCGGATGACTGCTTCTATTATGAACATCTTACGATTCGTGATATGAAGGAGATGATCGCACCTTTCTACAAAAAGTGGAGCAATACTAAGTTTAACGGCTTACTTGAACAATTCGAGTTGTCTCCTAAGAAGAAGATTGATGAGTTATCAAAGGGGATGAAAATCAAGTTTTCCCTTGCCGTTGCCTTATCGCATGAGGCAGAGCTCTTAATTATGGATGAGCCAACCTCTGGACTTGACCCTGTGTTTAGAAGAGAATTGCTTGATCTACTTGGGGATATGATGCAGGACGAGAGAAATACCATTATATTTTCGACCCATATTACAACAGATTTAGATCGCATTGCTGACTACATTACTTTCATCAATCGTGGAAAGCTCGTATTTAATGAATCAAAAGATGAAGTATTTGAGAGGTATGCAATCGTCAAAGGTGACTTGCAACTGCTTGATTCGGATATACGAAGCAATTTTATCGGGATTCGTGAGACTGATGTTGGGTTTGAGGGCTTAGTAAACAATAGGCAAGATGCCTTACAGTTGTTTGGCAATTATGTTGTTTTCGATAAACCATCCTTAGAAGACATCATCTATTACACCGCTAAGGGAGGACGAATTCATGCTTAACTTGCTTCGTAAAGACTTCATCGCTTTAAAAAGCTCACTAGGGCTTATTATACTTTTTCTCGCTGTATACAGTATTGCATTTATACCAAAACATGAATCTTCTATTCACCTTGTGGCTATCTATACAGCTTGTGCATCACTTAGTCTAGGTATGATGATTGATATCAAAAAAAATCACCATAATTTTCTGGTCACGCTGCCGATTAGCCGTAAACATATTGTAAAAGCGAAATACATAACAGCCATCATTTACACACTTTTTGGAGTCCTTGCTTCTTATGGGATTCACTCTCTCGTTAAACTAGCATTCCCTCAGCTAAACAAGCCGGATTATTCGGTCATAGACATGCTAGTTCCATTAGGAATAGTGCTTGTTCTAACTTCCATCTATATGCCACTCTTTTACACACTTAGTAAAAAAGGAACCGGTATTATAAATTTCGTATTTATGATTATCCTAATTGCTCTGGCGCAGCCTACAGCTATGTTTATGAATATGATAAACAACCAAGGCTTTAGCAATAACCAAACGCTATTTCTTATCCCGATTGCTGTCTTACTGTTATTCATTGCTTCCTATTACTTAACTGTACATCTGTTTACTAGAAAGGACTTATAGGAGGCCGCACAAGTATATAACAAGTGATGAAATAATAAGGAGAACTGGTCAAATGAAAGTTACACCAAACAAAGGTCGATCTAATCTAAAAAGAAGTTGGATGTTTCCGATTGGACTATTTCTTGTTTTACAATTATTCTTTATTATCTGTGATCGTTTTTCATGGGCGCCAAACTTGCAAGATGGGGCATTATTTAACCGGATCTATAACTCCATATCTCATTCGAAGCTGTTTACGGAATGGTTCGTCCCTTATAAAACCACACAATTCAACATATTCACAGCCATCTTTTCTATTACATTACTTCCCTTTGCATTAATAAGTGCAGTAAAAAGCAACTATTCCAGAAAATGAATGGTTTAGTACTTATATTGTCTGCCGTTCCTCTAAACACAAAACCAGCTCATGCAAATTTCGCATGAGCTAGTTCAATGTCTATATTTTCGTATATATGGATCAGACTTTTCCGATCAATTGTTTATACGATTTAGTAAAACTACCGACTCCACATGAACCGTCCAAGGAAACATATCCACCGGCACAACCTCAGTCGTCCTATACCCGCCGTCCTCCAGCACGCGCAAATCCCTTGCCAGTGTAGACGGATTGCAGCTCACATACACCACTCGCTCCGGCTTCATCGCCAGAATCGTCTCAAGCAATGCAGGATCGCAGCCTTTGCGCGGCGGATCAACGACAATAACATCGGCCGTTATGCCTTCCTTGCGCCAGCGAGGAATAACAACCTCCGCAGGGCCCGCCTCGAACGAGGCGTTCGTAATGCCGTTGAGCGCTGCATTCCGCGCCGCATCCTCGATTGCCTCGGGTACAATTTCAACACCATAAACGCGTCCAGCCTGCCTTGCAAGGAACAGCGATATCGTACCAATGCCGCAATAAGCGTCAATAACGGTTTCCGAGCCTGTTAAGCCTGCATACTCGACAGCTTTGCGATATAACTCCACCGTTTGCATCGGGTTCACTTGATAGAACGATCTCGCCGATATTGCGAAACGAATGCCGTCGAGCTCATCATAGATAACCTCGCTGCCCCAGAGGATGCGAGTCTCATCACCGAATATAACGTTCGTATTCCGCTCGTTCACATTTTGAACGATGCTCTTCACGCCCGGGAGCTCCTCGCGGATGCGCCTTACCCATTCATCCGACGAAGGCAGCTTCCTGCTGTTCGTGACCAACACAACCATGATCTCGCCAGTGACAACGCCTGTCCGTGCCATTACATGGCGCAGTACGCCGCGGCCTGTTTCCTCATCATAAGGTGTCGCGCCAAGCTCACGTCCAATTCGTTTTACAACACGAATAACCTCATCATTATGCTCATGCTCAATCAGACAATCGTCCATATCGATAATCCGATGGCTGCCGCGGGCGTAGAAGCCTGCAATTAATTGACCATCTTTAGAACTGGTACCGATCGGTACCGATGCTTTATTGCGATAACGCCATGGCTCGTCCATACCAACAGTAGGGTGAACAACAATCCCAGTAGACGCATTCTCTCCATCTGACAGATTGCCTTCACCATCCACATTCAGTTTGCCGATTCGCATCAAGTTATCCACAACATGCTGGCGTTTCCACTCCAGCTGCGCCGGATAATCGAAATGCTGCAGCTGGCAGCCGCCGCATTCCTTATAAATATCACAAGGCGGTTCTATACGAGATGGGCTCTTAAGCATCAGCTCTTCAAGCTTCGCATAGCCATACTGCTTCTTTACCTTCATCACCTTCGCGCGCACACGCTCACCAGGAAGTGCTCCCTGTATAAAAAGGGTAAAGCCGTCAGCGCGGCCTACCCCTTCTCCATCATGTGTCAGGCCGATAATATCGACGGTGACTTCTTCATTTTTCTGAAAAGGCGCATCTGCTGGAATCGCCGCTGCTCGAGTACCCGTACCCGCAGCACTGCGCGATCTGCCTTTGCCGCCTCTGCTTCTACCTTTGTTCATAAACTCTCTCCGCTCTATCTTCAATGCTGTTGCATGCTAGTTCCTATTTATCATTCCCAGATTTCCGAATACATAAGGGCTTAACGGTAAGTCGATTCCCCAGTCTCATCAGCAAAAATACGCAAATGAGACGGCAGCACCGAAAAAGTACACGGCAGCACGCCGCCATATTCGCCATCAAGGTTAATTTGCACATAATCCGGTGTAGTCACCTTTAGTTCATCCGTCCGAAAATGAATCACATGTGGATCGTTCAAATGCTCACCGCGCAGCGCAAGCGTCACAAGCTTAATAAATTCCGGCAGATTGCATTTGCGGATAAGCAGAACGTCCAAAAGCCCGTCATCAAGCTTGGAGTCCGGCGCCAATCGCTCGAAACCGCCAACCGAATTGCTGTTGCATATGAGGAACATCATGAACTCATCATGGAATTCCCCTACACCAGCTGCATGAAAAGTCAGCTCAGTTGGCCGAAGTCGGGTCATTTTCTCCATGCCCTTCATATAATATGCCAGCTGCCCAATCATCGTCTTAAGCTTGCTCGGCACATCATAGGTCAGTTCCGTTAAGGAGCCGCCCCCAGCAATATTGATAAAATAGCGATCATTTGCCTTACCGACATCAATCGGCCGGCTATATTGCTGAATAATAAGGTCGACTGCATACTCCCAATGCTTCGGAATACCCATCGCCCGTGCGAAATCATTGGTTGTGCCTACTGGCAATATGCCAAGCGGAGGTCGATTCGCCTTGTTCGTCAAGCCGTTGATAACCTCATAAAGCGTACCGTCACCGCCTGCAGCAATGATCATATCATAGCCGCGGTCCGCGGCTTCAGCCGCTGCAAGCGTAGCATCTCCCTCGCCTATCGTAGCGTGGCAGCTCGTCTCAATACCGCCTTGTTCAAGGCGCTGAAGAATATCTGGCAATCTTTTTTTCATTTCTTCTCTTCCCGATGTCGGGTTATATATAAGTCTTGCTCGTTTGATTGCCATCTCGGTTCACCCCTAACAATCATTCAACCTAACATTTATTCTGTAAACGTGACATGCTTCTCTTCGTGCAACCGTTGTAAACCGTTGATCATCTGATGCTCCAGCCAAAGCTCAATCGCTGCATTAGGAAGCATCGCCTTGCCGTTATAGCGATATACAAAACCATTAAGCCGATTTGGAATGACATGATTGGTAAAATAGCCTTGGCTCAGAAATAGCGGCACAACAATGACCGCTTCCTGTGGATTCGCTGCCTGCATCGCTGCCAGCTTTCCTGCCGCTTGATCTGGCAATAGCATGGCATACTCTGCGCGCTTATATCCACCGAACGCTCTAACCCGCTCGCCAAGCTTCTTCAGCCCTTCCTGCCAGCGCTCATGGAATACCTTTTCTTTGCTTCCGTGGCCAATAAGCAGTAACGCTTCTGACTCTGGTTTTGTGGATAAGGGTGCAATGTTTGAAGCGAGCAGCTCTGCAATTTGGGGATCATCGTCAATTGGGAGACCATAATGAATCGTGGCTTTGACTCGAAATACACCTAAGTCACCCTCTAGATCGGAAACCCATGGAAAACCAAATGCTTGCCCAATTTCATCCACATGTGTACTACCCGAAGAAACGAACAGCGGCACTACGAACATATCCGTAACACCTTGCCGCTCTAATTCATCAATGCCATCCTGAATAAGCCGTCCCTCCACGATCTCGAGAAAGGACGACATAATTGGAACGCCTGATAAACGGGGCGAAGCCGCTGCTGCTGCAATCGCCTCATCGACTAACTGTACCCATGCAGCTTCTCTGGAGCCGTGGCTAATGATTAGAATGCCTGGCTTCATCGAATGATTCCTACCTTCCAAGCCGTTCTAAAGCCATTTTATAACCGTCATTGCCATAGTTCAAACAACGCTTCACTCTCGATATTGTTGCTGTACTCGCGCCTGTCTCGGCTTCAATCGCGTTATAAGTGCTGCCTTTTCCGAGCATCCGTGCTACTTCAAGTCTTTGCGATAACGATTGGATCTCATTCACCGTACACAGATCATCGAAGAAAACATAACATTCCTCAACTGACTTCAATGTAAGCACCGCTTCGAATAATTGATCTATTGCTTTATCGTTCAGCTTTTTAAGCTGCATGCGAATTCACTCCTATTAAAACTAATGCTACTATTGTAACTTTTTTACCCGTTTTTTTCAAACATTACCGAATTAACGCAAGGAAATGCTCCACTTATTTGACGCGAACTCACATACAAGCAGCAGGCATTTATCTAGAAAAAAATCTGCACCCCGAGACATTCGTCCAATCCTTATGTTCGCCTACTCCATAAACTGTTATAAAAGAAGGGTTGTGATCCGTGTGAACTATCGCAATAACCCCGGTACCGGCAACCAGCAAAACGATTGGCACGGCGGCCAGCGTCTGGCACAAGAGCCGTTCAGCAAATCGTCTGGCGCAAAGTCGAGCGGTTTCAGCTTTGGCGGAAACCTACCAACAATGCCGCCGGCTTCGCAGCAGGCGCAGGATATCCTGCCCGTCGTTGTACCGGATACAGCTGCTGAGCTTATAGAATCTACCACTAGCACCAAAGCAAGCGGCTTCTCACTTGCCAATCTAGGCGAAATTAAAGGTTATATCGATCGTTTGGGCGGCATCGACGGTATCTTAACGACCGTGACAAAGGTCCAGAAGGTCATGTCGAGCGTTTCTCAGATGGCTCCGCTAGTCAAAGTGCTTATGGGCTCCTTCGGCAAAAAAGACAAATCTGATGACGATGATTCTGACGAATGGAAACCAAAGCGCCGCAAACGCCGCAAGCCAAGAGCTGGTTCCGGCTCAGGCAAAAAAACAGTGCGTCGTCGCCGTACTACACCTAAGAAACGTTAAATACAAATTCCAAGGTTTATTCTAAACATATTTAACCTACATCTATTAAAGTGAAGCACCCTGATTGCCGCGAATAGCGCAGCGATCGGGGTGTATTTTATTTCATCCATTTATGCACATGATCACACTAAAAGTAAAATAGTTATCCAGCTGTGGATAACCCGTTTCCCTTGTCTGTCCACATAAAAACTGTTCGAATTCGTACATCATTGTTGTGAACTGTGTACAAGTACAACCTTCGACAGTTTTCGTCAGCTTCCATCTTGCAATCCATACACAGCTGTTCGTACAATGTGCATATGTTTTCTGCTTATGCTGAAAATATATAAATATTTAAAAGAAAAACGAATCAATTCTGCCGCATATTATGGTAGCAACGAAGCTCCAGCGGCTGTACAATCATCAAATGTGGAACTCATACACAGCTGTTATTAATTATGTGCATAGATGCAATTTTCGCGATTTTTCGACAAACGTTGTCCACAGAGGATAAACGTTAGAAGAGAACACAAAAAATAGTGAGGAACATCTCATTCCCCATGAGCCTAGGCTCATGGCGAGTGAGGTTTTCCTCACTATCTCATTTAAAGAGTCAGATCACTATATTACCGAAGAGTAATCGTTTTTTCAAGCTTTTCTTATAGAAAGAAGAAATGAATGATCCAATAGAAAAACATCGCCATGATGATTGTAATGGGAATTGTAATAACCCACGCAACGATGATACGACCTGCAACTCCCCATTTAACAGCGGAGAAACGTTTCGCGCTGCCGACACCAAGGATTGAAGACGTAATAACATGTGTTGTACTTACTGGAAGATGAAGCATCGTAGCCGTCAAAATAACAGCTGCTGAACCAATATCAGCTGCAAAGCCGTTGATTGGCTCGATTTTGAAAATTTTTGTCCCCATCGTTTTGATGATTTTCCAGCCGCCGACTGAGGTACCGAGCGCCATTGCTGTCGCCGCGGAAATTTTAACCCATAGTGGAACGTCCATCGTGGTTTGAATACCGGAAGCAACTAGAGCAAATACGATAATACCCATTGCTTTTTGAGCGTCATTCGTACCATGAGAGAACGATTGGAAAGCAGCTGTCAGAATTTGACCGAAGCGAAATCCTTTATTCACCTGATGCGGGCTTGATTTGGCAAAGATTT
This sequence comes from Paenibacillus sp. 2TAB26, assembly GCF_052115145.1. Taxonomy (NCBI): domain Bacteria; kingdom Bacillati; phylum Bacillota; class Bacilli; order Caryophanales; family Paenibacillaceae; genus Paenibacillus; species Paenibacillus sp. 2TAB26. The sequence continues at coordinate 23,985 of NZ_JBFRGC010000027.1, read as the reverse complement.
TCTTGAGAATCCACATAATGATAAAACCTGCGGAGAAAGCAATGAGCGGTGAAAAAATCAACGCTTGTACAATCTTGATCAATCCGCCACTGTTAATTGCGCTCATGCCTGCTCCGCCGATTACTGCGCCTGCGAGGGAGCCAATCAAAGCATGTGAGGATGAGGAAGGAATACCGAACCACCAAGTAATCAGGTTCCATGCGATTGCTGACAATAGAGCCGCAATAACTATGGGAACGCCGTGCTCCAGCTCTGCTGGATTGGCTACACCTTTACCAATTGTGGCCGCAACGCCTGTAAACGTAATCGCACCGACAAAGTTCATTACGGCGGCCATTACGATTGCAACTCTAGGTTTTAACGCCCGAGTCGACACGGCAGTTGCAATCGCATTTGCCGTATCATGAAATCCATTTATAAAATCAAACGAAAGCGCTAGAAATACGACAATCCATAGAACCATTAAATCCATTGTAAAAGACTCCCACTCTCTAGATTAGCTATTACGCATAATGATCGATTCCAGCGTATTGGCAACGTCCTCGCAGTAGTCGGTCGTTTGCTCTAGCATCTCATAAATCTCTTTACGCTTCATCAGCTCAATTGGATCTGTGACATTTGCGAACAAGCTCTTGATGCAAACCCGAAGCAGGTCGTCAGCTTGGTTCTCCAGCTCGTTAAGTGCAATATTGGGCTCGCGTATAGCAAGCAGCTTCCGTTCTGTAAGCAAATAAATTGCTTTCTTAATTTGATGCGACGAACGAACGAGAATATCGCCAAACAACGTTATGTACTCGTCCTTCTCAAGAATGTTGTACATTTCAAAACGAGATGCGCAAGCTTCGATGCCATCAAGCACATCATCAAGCGAAGTCGTCAGGGCCATAATATCTTCACGTTCAATCGGAGTGATGAACGTTTTGTTCAGCTCCTTCAAAATCGTGTGTACATGCTTGTCGCATCTACTTTCGTATTCCTTCATGGTCTTGGCGAAAGCTGATACATCCGATAGGTCTGACAATCCTTTGGCAAAGTACTCCACAGCCTCGACAATTGCGTCAGCCATTTCTTCGAACGTCTTAAAGAAAATATCCTTTTTCTTGAACATCGTAATCCCCTTTACACGACTTGATGTTTAGGCGCACTGCTATGAGCCCACAATATCTTAACATAGTTTACATGTGAATTGTTAAGAGAATGTAAAGGTTTTATGAAAAATTTTAGATTTTCATAAAAAATATAAAAAAGACGCAATCCTGTAACAAGATTGCATCCTTTTGATCCTTGGAAGCTCATCCGTCAACGTCTGTTAACAGTGTCTCCAACTTGCTACGATTGTACCCATGTTACATGCCCTTCAAAAGTCGGTTTGTTTGGCACGATGTGAAAGAAAGTTTTTCCAGGGACAAACGGTAGCTCTGCTCCATTCTTTACAATTCGAATCATTCCATCTGGAGCTCTTACCCATTCTGCTTCAATGGCTTTGCCTTTCTGGAACAGAATCGCCGAGCCCCCTTTTGTCAGATCCACGGCCAATCGTCCCTCTTTATCAAGCGTCTTGTGATCCGCTCCAAGAACAACCAAATTTGTACCGGAAAGCTGTTCATTATTGTTCATATCGATATGCGGTTTGTCGCCAATTGACCGTTTGTATAAGCCTGATACAGAATCGTACTTGTATCCAACGTTATAATTTTTGAGCATAAAATTTATTGTAATGTCCGCTGCCGGGACACCAACCTCTGTGGAATCCGCTTCCGCGAACGTATAAGGCGGAACCTGCTTGTCCATGCTATATTTCTTCTTCTCTGCGCCCGTACGCAACTTCTCTAGATTTGAATACAAATTATGCGGAGCCTTGCGTTCCTTGCTTCTCCAGAAGTAGCTGCCTGCATTCGAGATTTCATCCAAATAAGGTTTGCCCTGCCTCTGCAGCACTGCATAACCATCATTGCTCGCCCCTGCATGGGCAAGCACAGCGCCATAACTGTCTCCAATATCAATAAGATAAGGTCTAATGCTGCGTATAGGTCCAATCGTATCGGTTATTGCGCTCGTACTCTGAAATACAGCTATTAAACGAGTAATGCCGCCTTCCGCAAGCACTTCCCAGATTACGTCAGCGTTTGTTAAACCAGACTGTGGACGAGCTGCTGCGAAATTATTAATCATAACAACAATCGGTCTTGAGGTTGCCGCATTTTCCAATTTAAGTCCGCTTAGCGGAGCATCATAAGGGAGCGGCGTCGGTGCTGTTACTGGCTCATCCGTACTATTAGGATTAATAATATCATATGTCTCTGTCGGTGTATCGTTGCTRCCTTTCCCTCCACTGCAAGCTGTAATAAGGAGTATAAGCGATAATAATAGCAAAACTGCCGATTTTCGAATTCTTTTATTCATGCGTTAACCTGCCTTTTCCCGCTAAAACATAGCTTGTATTCGTTTTCACATTACTTCCATTTAAACACAATTGAGGGCGTATGTCTCGACAAATAAGTTGCTTTCCAGGTTAAAAAATCCAAATTTTTCATATCATATCCCAACTTCCTGACAGAAAGCTGGGTCTTAGCACCACATGGACGTGATAAAAAAAATAGAAGGGACAAGCTCTTAGCTAACAAGAACTTGCCCCTTCTATTTGTTCATATCGCTTTAAATACTCCAGTGATGCCATTCTTCTTGCTGTTTATCAAGTCCGTTTAGCCAATCTGAGGTTACGCGAATCGCTTCCTCCTGATGATTGCGAGTGGAGTAGGTGTGATTCGCTTGAAAAATAATTTCCTTATCGCAAAGGCCCTCATTGCGGGTCCAGAACACCTTCTGGTACAAGAAGCTGTAATCGACAGGTATAAGCTCATCGCTAGTACCGTGAACCAGCAGCACCTCGCCGCCAAATTTAGTAGCTGCTTGGAAAGGCTGATGTTGAAGCAGCGAATCAAAAAATACAGGCTGCAGCGTATACCCTTGATAATCGGAGCTTCCTCCAGTTACAGCATCGTCATAGCTGCTCCGTCCCACGATCTGTACAATATCATTGAACGGATAAGCAACAGGCGACCAAAGCACAAGACGTTTAGCGCGCTTATCTTTAACTGCTGTCATAATCGCTACCGCTCCGCCTAGACTGTGGCCAAGCAATACAATTCTGAGCGGATCAACACATTCCATGCTTGATAAATAATTAATCGCGCTTCTAGTCTGATCAACCATTGAATCGAAGCCGAGAGCTCCGTAGTCACCGCTGCTCTCGCCGCAGCCGCCATAATCGAAACGAAGGACATAAGAGCCTTGCGCCGCAAGCGCTCTAGCCGTTTTTACAAACAAACGGTCAACGCCTATGCGAGAGCCTATGAATCCATGGCATATAATGATGGCTTGTTTTTTTTCTGAATCGTTTTTATTTCCATCCGTAGGGTAATGCAGCGTTGCCGCAAGCTCAAGCTCGTTATGTCGCAGCGTCAAGTGCTTTTCCATCCGATAACCTCCTGAAAGCCTATATATAATAATTCCTACCCGTATACTATGAATTAACATTAAAACCATAATATCATCACTGCTCTGTACCTGTCAATCTCACAAAGAAAATAAAACCAGCAAACTTTATACTGCTCCTAATCGGGACATACTACCCATATGTTTGGCAGATTCACATTTTAGGAGGTGCAACGCTATGCCTTTATGGATTGCCTTTATAAAGGATCACTGGCTGTCCTTGCTGCTTATTATAGGAATCGCAGTTGCGATATCGTTTGTATATGCGAACCGCAAGCTGCTGTTCTATAAAGAATGACGATAAGAGCACCGCGAGCAGCTGAGGGAATGGATTATTCCTCATGCATGATCGGCACTCGAATCGTCACAATGGTTCCGGCTCCACGTTCGCTGTCAATGGTTAACTGACCGCCGTGGAGCTCAATGATCTCCTTGCATATAGCTAGTCCGAGTCCTGATCCGCCATGACCGGTACTCGCTTTATAAAACTTTTCAGTGACATGTGGCAAGTCCTCTGCTTCAATCCCACAGCCTGTATCCGCTATCGTGAGCATCGCGCTATCTTGTTCGATGGTCGTTGCTACACGAATGGTGCCGCCAGCAGGTGTAAACTTGAGCGCATTGTCAATTAGATTAATGATCACCTGCTTGAGCCGATTCGCATCCCCTCGAACAACGATGGGGCTTTTGCCGTAGTTAGCCAATATCCGTACCCGTGTATGCTCCTCGCGAACCCCTAGCTGGTTAACCGTTTCTTTAACCGGACCATTGAAATCAAGCACTTCACTATGCAGCTCCATCGTCCTAGCCGACAGCTTCGAGAAATCGAGCAAATCTTCGACCAGCCCCGATAAGCGCTCCGTTTCCTTGCTAATAATGGATAAGCCCAGCTTTACCTCTTCATCATCCTCGGTAGGCTCGCTTTCCTTTAAGGTTTCACTCCAGCCCTTAATCGATGTAAGCGGGGTGCGAAGCTCATGGGATATCGAAGAAATAAAGTCATCCTTCAGCTTCTCACGTTTGCTAAGCTCTAATACCATTGCATTAAACGTTTCTGCGAGTTGACCAATTTCATCATCATTTCGCTGAATAGCCCGATGCGTCCAATCTCCCTCGGCCATATAGCGCGCCGCTCGTGTAAGCTCTCGAATCGGCTTGACGATTCGCTGGGCGAGAAATAAGCTTAAGCCAAGAAACAAAAGGACAACTCCGATACCAACCGCTGTTGCCATCCGGATAAGCAAGCTCACCATCGCATCTACTTGATTCAAGGAAGCTGAATAACGAAGCATGGATACGACCCGTGTTTCATTCCAAAGCGGTATCGTGACCGACATGACCCGCTCTCCATAATAAGGATCAACTCCCCGCCAGCTTCCCGTTGTCCCTGCAATCGCGGACTTTACGTCAGCAGTCGTATAACGAATATCTGGTGCAAAACCGTCGGAATCGATCCTAATTTGACCCGTGCTATCAAGAAGCTGCAGCCTAGTGCCGCTCTCAACCATGTATTGCAAAATATAATCGCCCTGATCCTTCACTGTAAGCGAGGAAAGCGAACGGCTGTGCAGTGTTAACGCCGACTCCGCACGTTGTTTAACGGAGCTCTGCGCGCTTCCGTAATAGTAGTTCCACATTAATGCTGCGAACACGCCACCAAGTACGCTGACGACAAGCACGATGAGCAGCAAATAGCTCCACACCATTCTCGTTTGTACGCTTTTCATTCGTCGCCGCCCCGCTTCCACCGATAACCATAACCCCAAACCGTTTCAATAAAGGCTGGATCGGATGGGTTTTTCTCGATTTTCTGGCGAATTCTTCGAATATTCACGTCCACTACCTTAAGATCTCCAACATAATATCTGCCCCATACCTCTGTCAAAATATGATCTCGGCTGACGCTCTCGCCGACTCGTTCCATCAATAGTCGTACAAGCGTCCATTCCGTAGGCGTCAAAATAATTTCCTTGCCCTGCTTCCACAGCTTCCGCTCTGCTACAGAGAGCCGGAACGGCTGTACATGCAGCTCCTGATGATGAAAGCCCCCGCTTCCATAATTCATCGTAGGCTGCTGTTCTTCTATCGGACGCTGTACATTAAATGCAGATGTCGGTGCCGCTATAGGCGCTGCTTCGCCACGGTACACTTCCTCACTTGCCGCAATCGATTCAGATGCAGCACCAACCTCTTGCTCCTGATCATCCAGCTGAGGCTTCATTCTCCGATAGAGCGACTTAATCCGCGCAATAAGCTCGCCTGGACTGAACGGCTTTTGCACATAATCATCTGCACCTAGCTCCAGCCCATGAATTTTATCCTCTTCCTGCGACTTCGCCGTTAGCATAATAATACCCATGCGCGGATAGCGGGCACGCAGCTGCTCGCACACTTCAAACCCGCTGATCGTCGGCAGCATAACGTCGAGCAGCGCAATATCGATAGGCCCTTCTGTATCTGCAAGCGCTAACGCTGATTCGCCAGTTTCCGCCTCTATCACTTCCATATCGTTGCGCTTTAGATTAATGCGGACAAAGCCGCGGATGGACTCCTCGTCCTCCAACAATAATATACGCATAGCTTAAAGCACCCGCTTTTCTCTCTTAATCGTTACGGATAGTAAGCGAAGATGCAAACTCTGCTTCTACCCCTGCCATCTCGCTAAAAGCTTGCCGATCTGCTTCAGGCCACTCGGCTGGAGCTTCCACTACGAATGAAACCGCAAAAACATTACCGCTGTCCGTCATAAGCTGCCGATATCGTTTAGATTGCTGCTTCCAAGTTGATTCAACGCTATCCCACTGCTTCTGCGGTACTGCATATAAGGTCGCCAGTTTGGCTGTCTTATTCAATTTTTCATTCCAGTAATCGATAGACACAAGGGCATGCGGCTCGTTCAAGCTGTGCATCGTATAACGGCCTAACCATTGTTCAGGTATACGAAGCTGTATACCATAACTATAATCAGAAAATTCCTCTGTTATTTTCACAAAATCAGATTTACCGTCCCATTGCATCCATTCATCCAACCATTTGGAATCGGAATAAGGAACCTCTGAATAACCCGGAGCCTCTTTCGTCCATGGCAGTTCAAAAATGCCATCGCCATTTATATCCTTGCTCATCGTTGGCGTTCCGCTAATTCCTTCCTGCCCTATAGAACGATTCGGATAAACGAGCCTGAGCTTGTTTCGCTCCCAAACGTACATAGTGGTATAAGTACTATGCGCGCCGGTCGACGCTTCCAAAATAATACCTCTACGAGTAGGTGAAATCCGTCCAATGAGCAAACGATCATAACTATTCACTTCTTTATACAGGTTCTCTGTATGTATTTCCCGCATGCTCCCGTTGATCCAATTGTAAATGGTTAAATGGAATTCAGGCAGCGCCATTTCTTGATTCGTACCGATCTCCGATATAATCGCAAGCTCAATTCGTCCATCTTCATTAATGTCGCCCGTATCTCCATAAGAATAAGGCAAGGTCTCCATAGGCTTCAATGTCAATTTGCCGACGTCGTTGCGTACTGGCTTCGATTTAAACGAATAAATCTCGAGCACATTCGGACTATCAAAAGCTCCGATCCACCCGATCATGATTTCCATTTGACCATCGTTATCGAGATCCTCTATTTTCAGCCAATCGATTAATCTGGCCAGCGGCTGCTGAATAAGCACCCACGGCTTCCATACTGAATTCGTATATTTGAACACCATTAACTCAGGTGAACTGTATTCATTGTAATAAGAAACGATAGCCTCTTCCGTTCCGTCTCCGTCCACATCAATGAGGCGTATGGCTTCCATATGATCCTCTCTAAGAGGAAGTGTCAGCTTGCTGTAATCCGGTAAATTTTTTTCAATTGCCTGCACGATAGCCTGTTTCTCGGGTGAAATAGCAGGCTTCTGCAGAAGATCTGCAGGCGCGGCTGTATAACGACAGCCAGCTGCGAGCAATAGGAGTGGAATCAAGCCACCGAGCATTAAGCTCCATCTCATGATTGGTCCACGCCTATTTCTCACATTACTATCACTTGCGTTATCCAACGTTGCAGCCTCCTCGTGCATGTTCCCAGTTAAGCCAATTGATCGGCAGTCACTAACGTATAACCCATATTTTCCAAAAGATCAATGATAGCAGGTAAAGCGTGTACCGTATTTTTAACATGTTTGCTTCCAAAAGAATGCATTAATATCATACCATTTGGTTTAGCTTCTTTCTTAATCATTTTAATCATATCGGAAGACGAGGTGCCCGCCCAGTCGCGCGTGTCGATATTCCAGCCAATTAGTTCACGATGATTTTCTTTCACTAATGCTTTAACTGTATCCGATACCGCCCCATAAGGTGCGCGGACCATTGCTGGTGTTATGCCGATCGCTTCTTTAATTGCGTTGTCTGCTTCTTTAAATTGTTCAATAATTCCCTGCTCGTCTAGCTTAGATAAATCCTTATGATTATTTGTATGATTGCCAATTGCATGCCCTTCGTCTACAATACGCTGCAGCACTTCTGGATTTTTCGTAACTTGTTGCCCGACTACAAAGAAAGTGGCCTTAACTCCTTTTTCCTTCAGGATATCCAAAATATCGGTTGTATAACGCTTGTCTGGACCATCGTCGAACGTGAGCGCGATAAGTTTTTTACCTTTGTCAGGCTTTGATGCTGCTATAACTTGATCCGGCTTGTCCAGCTTTTCCGTTACAGGAACTTCAGGTTTTCCCTTGTCTGGTTCGACTGGCTTATTATCCACATCGCCATGAATGATATCACCGTCTTTGCCTCCGTTGTTACCGATAATAACGACATCTCCGTCACCAGTGGTTCCGCTTCCCGTTTCTGGCCCTTTCTCGTTGTTCCCATTATCTACAATGGAATTTTTCTCACCTGTCAAAAGCGTTGATAAGCTTAATCCGCCTTTTGCCCCACAAGCACTGAGGCTCATGATTACTACAATCGATAGAACTCCTAAAAACAAAAAACGACGCTGTCTTACTTTTTTCATTACACTCACCTTCTATTCCTCGCTGATAGATTCATTGTAACGCTGCGGCATATTGATAGAGTTACAAATTAGTAACACCTTTCGAGTGATTTTGACACACTTGGCACAAAAATAGGCGAAAATAAAAAAAAGCCAACCAGAGATTTCTGGTTGACCAAAATAAAGGAAAGACCATATTTTTATTTCGTACTAAGCAACTTAGATTAGTGCTTTAGCTGCGATGTCCGTTCGGTTTTGCTTGCCTTCAAAATCGATCACGCTAACCGCTTCATACGCGCGTGCACGAGCCTCTGCAATGTCGCGGCCGCGGCCAACGATACCTAGAACGCGTCCGCCGTTTGTAACGAATTGCCCATCCTTTTCAGCAGTTCCAGCATGGAACACGAGAGCTCCCTGCGCTTCTGCTTCTGCAAGACCGGTGATTACGCGACCTTTTGGATAAGAAGCTGGATACCCTTCCGATGCGACAACAACACAAACGGCTGCTTCCTCGCTCCACTGAATATCAAGCTGATCCAAATTGCCATTCAGCGATGCAAGCACGATGTCGATCAGATCCGTTTGCAAACGAGGCAGTACAACCTGCGTTTCTGGATCTCCCATGCGAGCATTAAATTCGATCGTTTTTGGACCGTCCTTCGTAATCATAAGACCAGCGAACAAAACGCCGCGGAATGGACGGCCTTCGCTGACCATCGCTTTTGCCGTTGGAATGATGATGTTCTGAATCGATTCGTCAATAATGGCTTGATCGATATGAGGCAGCGGTGTATAGGTACCCATGCCGCCTGTATTTGGACCTTTGTCTCCATCAAAGATGGGCTTATGATCCTGTGCTGGAACCATAGCGCGAACCGTCTCACCGTCAACGAAAGCGAGAATGGACATCTCTTGCCCTACTAAGCATTCCTCGATAACGATTTGGCTTCCTGCTTGGCCGAATACTTTATCAACCATCATGTCGCGCAGCGCTTGCTCCGCTTCCTCTAGCGTAGCTGCAACCGTAACGCCTTTGCCAGCTGCGAGCCCGTCAGCTTTAATAACGATAGGAGCGGATTGCTCGCGAAGGTAAGCGGATGCTGATTCATAATCGGTGAATGTTTCATATTTCGCCGTAGGAATATCGTATTTTTTCAATAGATTTTTCATGAAAATTTTGCTGCCTTCGATTTCAGCCGCATTTTTGCGAGGACCGTATGCCACGATTCCTGCTGCTTCGAATGCGTCTACGATACCATCTGCAAGCGGATCATCTGGACCTACAAAAACAAGATCAATTGCAGCATCCTTTGCAAACTGAATAAGCTCATCAAATTGATTGACCGCGATCGGTACAATTTCAGCTAGCTGAGCAATACCTGCGTTGCCCGGTGCGCAAAAAATTTCTACTACCTTCTCGCTTTTCTTAAGCGCCCATACGATTGCATGCTCTCGTCCGCCGCCGCCAACTACCAAAATACGCATAACCGATAACCTCCCAAATGACTAAATACAAGTAAAAACGCCTTCGGCGACCTTTGTACGCTGAAGCAGCTTTGACGAATAAAAACAAGCCCTTTATAAGCTAACAAACTTATTTTAAAAAATGCAGCCGCCGCCCGCGCCAGCTGTCTGTCGTTAACGTGCGGCTGCCTATTTGAATAGCTGCGCCAGGTTCTAGTGTTTAAAGTGACGTACGCTTGTGAACACCATCGCGATGTTGTTCGCATTAGCCGCAGCAATCGACTCTTCGTCTTTGATTGAGCCGCCTGGTTGAATGATCGCTGTGATGCCAGCTTTAGCAGCAAGCTCTACCGTATCGCCCATTGGGAAAAATGCGTCCGATGCAAGTGATGCTCCTTTTGCCGCTTCGCCAGCTTGTTCAATTGCAATGCGTGCTGCGCCGACGCGGTTCATTTGACCAGCGCCAACGCCAATCGTCATATCGTCCTTCGCAAGCAAAATCGCATTCGATTTTACATGTTTAACAACTTTCCAGCCGAATAGCAGCTGTTTCAGCTCTTCCGCAGTCGGTTTGCGATCTGTAACAAACTGCAAATCTGCTTCTGTAACCGAATGAACGTCGCTCTCTTGTACGAGCATACCGCCGTCAACTGAAGTAACAAGCCATTCCGGCTTGCGCTCACCAGCTGCCGAAAGCTCTCCCAGCTTCATCAAACGGATATTTTTCTTCTTCGTCAAAATCTCAAGCGCTTCAGGCGTAAAGTCAGGCGCGATGATGATTTCGAGGAAAATACCGCCAAGCAGCTCAGCTGTGTCTGCACCGATCGTACGGTTAGCAGCTACGATACCGCCGAAGATCGACGTTGGGTCTGCTGCATACGCTTTTTGATAAGCTTCATGGATTGTAGCGCCGATTCCTACGCCGCAAGGATTCATATGTTTGACTGCAACGACCGCTGGCTCGTCGAATTCTTTTAGAATTGCGAGTGAAGCGTTGGCATCGCTAATATTGTTATAGGAAAGCTCTTTGCCGTGCAGCTGCTCAGCAGTCGTTACGTTGCCTGCTGCTGCAAGCGGCTTGCTGTAGAATGCAGCTTTCTGGTGCGGGTTCTCGCCGTAACGCAGATCCTGTACCTTCTCATAAGTAACGGTGTACGTTTCAGGCAATGATTCGCCCACTTGCTTGGTCAAGTAATCAGAGATAAGGGAATCATAAGCCGCAGTATGACGGAACACTTTGGCAGTCAGGCGTTTGCGCGTCTCAAGCGTCGTATCGCCTTGTGCTTTCAATTCCTCAATCACCGTACCGTAGTCGGCTGTATCTACTACAACCGTTACGAATGCGTGGTTTTTGGCAGCTGAACGAAGCATCGTCGGGCCGCCGATATCGATATTTTCGATTGCATCCTCATAGGAAACATCAGGTTTCGCAATCGTTTCTTTGAACGGATACAAGTTAACGACAACGAGGTCGATGTAATCCAGACCAAGCTCCTTCATCGTGTTCTGATGCTCTTCATTGTCACGCACCGCGAGCAAGCCGCTATGTACGGCCGGGTGAAGCGTTTTGACACGACCATCCAAAACCTCCGGGAAGCCCGTTACATCGGAAATACCGATAACCGGAATGCCTTCCTTTTGCAGCAGGCTGAATGTACCGCCCGTCGAAATAATTTGCACACCTTGGCTAGCCAGTTCTCTAGAAAACTCCACGATTCCTGACTTATCCGAAACACTAATTAACGCTCTGCGAATTGCCATGCAAATCCCTCCTCATCTATTTGACCAAACAATTTCTCTTCTCCAAATATTGCATCCACACTTGCCGATATTAGATCTTATTTCAATAAACGATTAGCCGTTTACTGTCACATAACGACCATTCAGTGTGACGCGACCCTTCGCGATATGCTGAATAACTGAGGGCAGCAGCGCTTGCTCGGCTGCGTGAATACGCTCCGCGAGTGATTCTTCCGTATCTCCGTCCAGCACTTCGACTGCCTGCTGCGCGATAATTGGTCCGCTGTCCATGCCGCCGTCCACGTAGTGAACGGTGACGCCAGTCAGCTTAACGCCATACGAAAGTGCCTGCCCGATGCCGTTCACGCCGGGAAATGCCGGCAGCAGCGCCGGATGAATATTAATCATCCGACCATAAAACGGCTCAACCAGCAAAGGCGTAATAATGCGCATGTAGCCTGCAAGCACGATCAGCTCCACGCCGCGCCGCGCTAGCTCAGCGATAATTTCCGTCTCATAAGCTTCGCGAGACGGGTATTCCTTCGGCGTGAACAGGAACGTGTCCACACCTGCCTTCCGTGCGCGCTCCACAACGGGAGCGGCAGGCTTGTCACAAACAAGAAGCTCGATGGTTACATCGAGCTTCCCTTCCTGCACCGCATCTACAATCGCTTGGAAATTCGTACCTTGTCCCGAAGCGAAAACAGCGATGCGAAGTGCTCCCATTATACTTCCGCTCCCGTAAACGTTACGATGCGGCTTCCTTCCGTAACCGTTCCGATACGGTAAGCCTGCTCACCAAGCTCAGAAGCGATGCGAAGTGCTTCATTTGCTTGATCAGCTGGAACAACAACAACTAGACCAATACCCATATTGAAAGTCGTGAACATATCACGATTCGTAATAGCGCCTTTATTTTGCATCAAATCGAAGATTGGCAAAATCGGCCATGAGCCGTATTCCACATCAACGTTCACACCGTCAGGAAGTACCCGCGGAATGTTCTCGATAAAGCCGCCGCCAGTAATATGCGCCATGCCCTTCACTTCCACTTGCTCAACCAGCTTAAGCGCCGATTTCACGTAGATGCGTGTTGGCTCAATCAGCACATCGCCTAGCTTCGCGCCGCCAAGCTCTTCAAGCTCTTGATCAAGCGAATAACCTGCGTCTTCAAGCAGCAAGCGGCGAACGAGCGAGAAGCCGTTGCTGTGAATACCGCTGGAAGCAAAACCGATAACCGCATCGCCAGCAGCGATAGTTGATCCGTCGATCATTTTTTTCTTATCCACAATACCTACTGTAAAACCAGCGATATCGTATTCTCCGCCTTGATACATGCCCGGCATTTCAGCTGTTTCGCCGCCGATGAGTGAACAGCCAGCTTGTACGCAGCCTTCTGCAATACCTTTAACGATCGCTTCGATTTTCTCAGGAACGACCTTGTCGCATGCCAAGTAATCAAGGAAGAACAACGGCTCTGCGCCTTGTACGATAATATCGTTCACGCACATGGCTACGGCATCAATGCCGATCGTGTCATGCTTGTCCATGGCAAAAGCAAGCTTCAGCTTCGTTCCGACGCCATCTGTTCCAGACACGAGTACAGGCTCATCGTACTTGTCCTTGTTTAGGCTGAACAGTCCGCCAAAGCCGCCAAGCTCTGCCAGCACCTCTGGACGGTAAGTCCGTTTTACGTGCTTCTTCATCCGTTCAACCGCTTCGTTGCCTGCCGCGATATCGACGCCGGCTTTTTTGTACGCTTCTGACACTCTCGGTCAACTCCTTAACTAATTTAGGAGCAGCAATCGCTCCATGAGGTTAATCATTTATGTTATTAACAGCTGCAGCTTTTGTCTGATTCTTCGTTAACTGGTGTTGGGTAGTCATTATCGAAGCAAGCTAGGCACATGCCGCGATTATAAGCCCCATCATTGCCGCCAACAGACTCAACAAAACCTTCATTGCTTATAAAAGATAATGAATCAGCATTAATTTGCTTGCGGATTTCCTCTACTGTCCTTGAAGAAGCAATGAGCTCTTTGCGGTCAGGAGTATCAATTCCGTAGTAGCATGGGTTTTTGAAAGGCGGCGATGTGATGCGCACATGCACCTCAGTCGCTCCTGCTTCACGAAGCAGGTTTACGATCCGCAGCGATGTTGTGCCCCGAACGATTGAATCATCAATCATAACGACACGTTTGCCTTCCACTACTTTACGAACGGCAGACAGCTTCATTTTTACACCCTTCTCGCGAAGCTCTTGAGAAGGCTGGATGAATGTCCGGCCGGTATATTTGTTTTTGATAAGGCCAAGCTCGTATGGAATACCGGTTTGCTCCGCATATCCAATTGCTGCTGAAATACTCGAATCCGGCACACCCGTTACGATATCCGCATCAACAAAAGATTCGGAAGCAAGCTGGCGACCCATCCGTTTGCGGGCCATATGAATATTAATGCCGTTGATATCACTATCAGGACGGGCAAAATAAATATACTCCATCGCACAAGTTGCGCGGCGGTCAACCTCCGCGTAACGTTCCTCGCGCATGCCGTCTGCATCAAGAATGAGCAATTCACCAGGCTGTACATCACGCTCATACACGGCACCAATTGTCTCGAATGCACACGACTCCGACGAGAATACATAACCTTCGCCAATACGGCCCATAACAAGCGGACGAAGAGCATGCGGATCAGCTGCAACGAGCAGCTTGTCGTTCGTCATAATCAAGAAAGCAAATCCGCCAACGATGCGCTGCAGTGCTTCCTTCGCAGCCGTCTCGAAATCCTTCGATGAACGTGCAATAAGATGCGCGATAACTTCCGTGTCGCTGGACGTTTGGAAGATCGAGCCGGACATCTCAAGCTCACGACGAATTTCCGGCGCATTCACGATATTGCCGTTTGTAGCAACCGCAAGGTCACCGTCGCGATAGCGGAAAATAAGCGGCTGTGCGTTCGCAAGCTTACTTTCTCCCGCTGTCGAATAACGTACATGGCCGATAGAGCGGTCCCCGGCAAGCATATCAAGATTTTCCTTGTTGAATACTTCTTTTACGAGACCCATACCGCGGTGATAAGCGAACTTATTGCCATTTTTCGTATCAACCGTACAGATTCCCGCACTTTCCTCACCGCGATGCTGAAGCGCATGAAGACCATAATAGGACAGGTTGGACGCTTCGGGGAGATTAAAAACCCCGAAAACGCCACATTCCTCACGCAATTTATCAAACATATCGTCACGGCCAATACCTTCGTTATAGTGGTCGCCCGTCCATAACAAAGGTTCCTGTCTTATTTGTTCATCAGACATGGAATCGCATCCTTCCAGACCTTCTCCAGTTGTGTTACCGGCGCCTGAATGCCGGATTTTCCGTTTACGCTTATGGTCAGGCTGCTGCCTTTAACGTTACCAACTTGTGCATGAACAACGCCTTGCTCTGTAAGCCATGCTTGCAATGCCGCTGCTTGATCCGGCTTAGCCGACAGCAAGATACGGGATTGCGATTCGCTGAACAATAGGTGATCAGCACGTAGATCAGATGACAATGCCACTTCTGCGCCTAGACGGCCGCTAATGCATGATTCTGCAACAGCTACCGCAATACCGCCTTCGGACAAGTCATGAGCCGATGCTACGAGACCTTTTTGAATCGCGCCAAGGACAGCATCCAGAACCTTCTTCTCTGTAGCAAGATCGATTTCTGGAGGACGGCCAGCAGCAGCGCCTTGCGTAACGTACTGGAATTCGCTTCCGCCCATTTCCGCTTTTGTTTCGCCTACGAGAATAATAACGTCGCCCTCTGCTTTGAAGCCTTGCGTTGTGATGTGATCGATGTCGTGTACAAGACCGACCATACCGATTACTGGTGTCGGGTAAATAGCACCCTTCGCGTTCTCATTGTACAAGCTTACGTTACCGCCGATAACTGGTGTGTTAAGCACGACGCAAGCCTCGGACATCCCGTCTGCCGATTTCTCAAGCTGCCAGAATACTTCTGGCTTCTCAGGGTTACCGAAGTTAAGGTTGTCAGTTACAGCAAGCGGCTCAGCGCCTGAGCACACGATATTACGTGCAGCTTCTGCCACCGCAATACGTCCGCCTACTTCTGGATCTAGATATACGTAACGTCCGTTGCAATCCGTTGTCATCGCAAGCGCTTTGCGCGTACCGCGAATCGTTACGACTGCCGCATCGGAGCCTGGCTGAACAGCTGTCGATGTACGAACCATGTAGTCATATTGATTGTAAACCCACTCTTTGCTAGCAACTGTCGGGGAAGCAAGAACCTTCTCCAGCGCGCCAGTCAAATCCGTTACTTCATCATATGCCGATGTATCTACTGCGGCATTCTCGCTGTAATATGCAGGCTCTTTCGATGGTTTGTCGTATACAGGGCACTCGTCAACGAGCGCTTTAACCGGCATATCGGCAACCTCTTGGCCTTGGTGGAACAAACGAAGACGACCGTCATCCGTTACTTTACCTACTTTGGCGCAAATAATGCCCCAACGATCAAAAATTTCCTTCGCTTGCGCTTCATGCTGCGGCTCTACGACGAAGAGCATACGCTCTTGCGACTCGGAAAGCATCATTTCATAAGGCGTCATGCCTGTCTCACGCTGCGGTACCTCATCAAGGTAAAGCTCAAGGCCGTTGCCAGCTTTCGAAGCCATCTCAGCACTGGAGCAAGTAAGACCCGCTGCGCCCATGTCTTGAATACCAAGAACGATACCGGAGTTGATCAGCTCAAGCGTTGCTTCCATAACCAGCTTCTCCATGAATGGATCGCCGACTTGAACAGCTGTACGCTTTTCTTCTGATTCCTCGGAAAGCTCAACCGATGCAAAAGTAGCACCGTGAATACCGTCGCGGCCAGTAGCAGGACCAACGTAGAATACCGGGTTGCCTACCCCTTTTGCGACACCGCGCTGAATTTTATCATGATCGATTAGGCCAACGCACATCGCGTTAACGAGCGGATTGCCCTCGTAGCTCTCATCGAACATAACCTCGCCCGCAACTGTCGGAATACCGATACAGTTGCCGTAGCCAGCAATTCCGCTAACGACGTGCTCAAACAAATATTTAACGCGCTCATTTTCAAGACGGCCAAAACGCAAGCTGTTCAGCAATGCGATTGGGCGTGCACCCATGGAGAAAATGTCGCGGATAATGCCGCCTACGCCAGTTGCAGCGCCTTGGTAAGGCTCAACCGCTGATGGATGGTTATGCGATTCGATTTTGAATACAACCGCTTGGTTGTCGCCGATATCGACGATACCCGCGCCTTCGCCCGGTCCCATGAGAACGCGAGGTCCTGTGATCGGGAATTTTTTCAAAATAGGCTTGGAGTTTTTGTAAGAGCAATGCTCTGACCACATAACGCTGAATACGCCGATCTCCGTGTAGTTTGGCTTACGGCCAAGAAAGCCGCAAATGAGCTCAAATTCATAATCGGATACACCAAACTGGCTGTAAATTTTTTGCTCGGCAATTTGCTCCGCTGTCGGTTCCTTAGCTGTTAACTGCTGCGCCATGTTGTTCCCTCCATGCATTCAAAATCGATGTAAACATCCGTTTGCCGTCTTCCGAGCCAAGCAATTGATCAACTGCACGCTCTGGATGCGGCATCATGCCTACTACGTTACCTGCTTTGTTGCTAATGCCCGCAATGTTCTCTACAGAACCGTTCGGATTCGTGTCGCCCGCATAGCGGAAAATAATTTGATCGTTCGCTTTAAGCTCAGCAAGCGTTGCGTCGTCGCAATAGTAGTTGCCTTCGCCGTGTGCGATTGGAATATTTATAATTTCACCTTGCGAATATTGGTTGGTAAATGCTGTGTTGTTGTTTACCACTTCAAGCGGCGCTTGATGGCAGCGGAACTTCAGTCCGTTGTTGCGAATCAAGGCGCCTGGCAGAAGGCCAGCCTCCGTCAAGATTTGGAATCCGTTGCAAATGCCTAGAATATATTTGCCTGCTTCGGCTGCTTTTTGAACTTCCGCCATAACAGCAGCGAATTGCGCAATTGCGCCGCAGCGCAGGTAATCGCCGTAAGAGAAGCCTCCAGGTACTAGAATCGCATCATAAGAAGACAAGTCTGTAGCTGTGTGCCATACGTAGTCAACCGACTGGCCGATCGTGTCTTCGACTGCTTTGTAGCAATCGATGTCACAGTTGGAGCCTGGAAATACAAGTACTGCAAACTTCATCGCCCTATCCCTCCAGCTCAAAACGGAAATCTTCTACAACCGTGTTTGCAAACAGCTTCTCGCACATAGCTTTAATGCGTACTTCCGCTTCTGCGCGGTCAGTCGTATCAAGCTCAAGCTCCAAATATTTGCCGATGCGTACTTTTTCGACTTCAGAGAAACCAAGTGTGTGAAGCGCTCCTTGTACAGCGGTTCCTTGTGGATCCAAAACGTTTTGCTTGATAGTGACGTAGACGGTTGCCTTCATAATAGCCTCCTGAAAATGTGGGTTTTTTCTCGCAGCAGATTTTCGTCAAAATGTGATTGCCGCTCGGGCGTGGGAGTTATTGCTTACGCCGCTTTCGAAGCCGGGAAATTCTGATTACACGCTTTGCGGTAATTTCCCGGCTTCAAGAAGCGATCGCTGTCGCTCTCCAGCAACAACTTCCCACTCTCCGAGCTCACACACTTTGAGATAAAACCTTTGCGAGGGTGGTCGGTGAAGCGTTTGTTTGGCGGCCGCACTATCGCTGGCCACCATGATTATTGTGATTGGCCTGTGCTTGCACTGCCAGTCAATATTTTTGCTGCAGCCCTGCACTTTCGTGCTCAGGCTGTTGTTAATGGGGTGCAGCAGCGCTCTCGCTGACTGCCTGCCTTAGCGGCATGCGCTTCAGCACCCCTATGTCAGCGTCATCGCTCTCGCTCGACGTTGTTAAAGTCATTCCATCCGGCCTTCATCGCCGGATTTTCATATAACGGGAGTTCCTACCGTTAAATCAATCATAAATGCAAGTTTGCTGCGAATAGCGGGAATTTCGGGCGTTATTTGCATCAATTTCGGCGTCCTAGCTCGATTTCACAGCATTTAACGCCCGTTTTTCCCTTTAATTCAATTATGAATGCTAATTTGCTGCGAATAGCGGGAATTTTGGGCGTTAATTGCATCAATTTCGGCGTCCTAGCTCGATTTCGCAGCATTTAACGCCCGTTTTCCCGTTCTTCACTAAGCTAACAAAGCTTCCTACAGCTCTACGCCAGTAAGACGGCGGTAGATATCGCGGTAGCGGGACGTTGTTTCAGCTACTACGGAATCCGGCAGCGGTGCTGGCTTGCTGTCGCGATCCCAATCTGAGCCTAGCAAGTACGTGCGAACCGGCTCTTTGTCCATGCTGTCGATCTCGATATCCAGCGCATAATTGCCTTCCGCCCAGAAGCGGGAGGAGTCAGGCGTGAAGATTTCGTCGATCAAGATCACTTTGCCGTCGATGAGTCCAAACTCGAATTTGCAATCGGCAAGGATGATGCCATGCTCTGCGCAATAGCCATGAGCGTATTCGTACAGCTTGATGCTGCGGTCACGAAGCTCCTCGGCAAGCTCAGCACCGACCATTTCAGCCATTTTCTCAAATGGGATGTCCTCATCGTGACCAACGTCGTTTTTCGCTGCCGGCGTAAAAATTGGAGCAGGAAAACGTTCGTTTTTGCGGAGGCCCGCTGGAAGCTCTATACCGTTAATCGCTGACGTTTGCTGATACTGTCTCCAGCCGCCGCCAGTGATATAGCCGCGAACCACACATTCGATATCGATGCGCTCCGCTTTGCGGGTAACCATAATCCGGTTTTTGAGCAGCTCCGGCTCGGTTACGAGACCGCCAAGCTTCTCCACATCGGTATGAACGACGTGGTTCACTTGAATGTCAGCGGTTTGCTCGAACCAGTAAGCGGACAAACGGTTCAGCACATTGCCCTTGTCCGGCACTGCCGGGTCAAGCACGTAGTCGAATGCGGAAATGCGGTCGGTTACGACGATGAGGAAATGCTCGCCCAGATCGTACAGCTCACGAACCTTTCCTTTGTAAATCAGCGGAGCTTTAATATAATCGACAGCTGTCGATAGAGCTTGCGATGGTGCAGTCATCAGGCCAGCCTCCCCTTAAATCAATCCAAGACGTGTGAAAATCGTATCAACATGCTTTAGATGCCAAGCTGGATCGAAGCAATCATCGATTTCTTCTGTCGTCAGCACGCTTGTAATTTCCTCTGTCTCACCAATGAGTTCGCGGAATTGACGTTTTGTTTCCCATGCCTGCATTGCACGCGGTTGAACCGTGTCATAAGCTTTCTCACGACTGAAGCCTTTGTCGATCAGCTTCGTCAATACGCGGCCAGAGAATGGCACGCCATATGTCGCTTGCATGTTGCGCTTCATGTTTTCCGGGAACACGGTCAGGTTGTTGATGATGTTGCCCAAACGGTTCAGCATGTAGTTAAGCAGCATCGTTGCATCCGGCAAAATAATACGTTCAACAGACGAGTGGCTAATATCGCGTTCATGCCAAAGGGCAATGTTCTCGTAAGCTGTAACCATATGTCCGCGAATAACGCGGGACAAACCGGAAATGTTCTCGCAGCCGATTGGATTGCGTTTGTGCGGCATTGCGGATGAACCTTTTTGACCTTTTGCGAACGCTTCTTCTACTTCACGGAACTCACTCTTCTGCAAAGCGCGAATTTCAGTTGCAAACTTATCAAGCGAAGAGGCTACGAGTGCAAGAGTCGCCATATATTCAGCGTGACGATCACGCTGCAGCGTTTGTGTTGAGATTGGAGCTGCGGTAATGCCAAGCTTCTTGCATACAAATTCTTCAACAAAAGGATCGATATCTGCGAATGTACCTACCGCACCGGACATTTTACCGAACTGCACGTTGTTCGCAGCATGGTGGAAACGCTCCAGGTTACGCTTCATTTCCTCATACCAAAGCGCCATTTTCAGACCAAAGGTTGTTGGTTGCGCGTGTACGCCATGCGTACGGCCCATCATCGGCGTATCCTTGTATTGCAATGCTTTGTTCTTAAGAATTTCGATAAAACGTTCGATATCTTTCACAAGAATCGCGTTAGCTTGAAGAAGCAAATAACCGATAGCTGTATCTACAACGTCCGTAGAAGTAAGGCCGTAATGCACCCATTTGCCTTCAGGGCCTGCTTTCTCAGATACGGCGCGTGTAAACGCGATAACGTCATGACGAGTGTCCTGCTCAATTTCATAAATCCGATCGATATCGAAATCAGCTGATGCGCGAAGCGCGACAACGTCTTCCTTCGGAATAACGCCTAGCTCAGACCAAGCCTCGCATGCGCAAAGCTCAACTTCCAGCCATGCTCTGAATTTATTTTCCTCTGTCCAAATAGCTCTCATTTCCGGTCTGCTGTAACGATCTAACATGATTGCTTCACACCTTCCAAATAGTTGTTTCTTCGATCCAGCTAAGCGCAGCATCCGTCGTTTCTGCCAAAACATTGACATGGCCCATCTTCCGCTTCACAACAGCTTCCTTTTTCCCGTACAAATGCAATTTCGGAGCGACATTCAAGCGCTTAGCCGCTTCATCCGCGCGAGCTGTGAGCTCTAGAAGCGGTGCGACATGCTCACCCAGCACGTTCACCATAACAACAGGACTCATAAGCGTCGTATCTCCGAGCGGCAGATTGCATACCGCGCGTACATGCTGCTCGAACTGTGACGTTCGGCAGGCTTCCATCGTGTAGTGACCGCTGTTATGCGGGCGTGGTGCAAGCTCATTTACGAACAGCTCACCATCCGCTGTAACGAACAGCTCTACTGCAATTAGACCAACTACGCCTAATCCCTCAGCGATACGCTCTGCAAGCCGTTCTGCTTGCTGCTGCAAATCCTCCGTAATTCTTGCTGGCACGATAGACAAATGCAATATATTATCGACGTGTATGTTTTCCGCGACAGGGAAAACCTTGATCTCACCCTGCGGACTTCTCGCCGCTATAACTGATATTTCCTTATCAAAACGAATGAACTGCTCAAGCACCAGTTGGACGCGCGCTCGTGCTAAGGTCTCATACGCTTCTTCTATTTCGCTTTCGCTGCGAATGACCCATTGGCCTTTGCCATCGTAACCGCCCATAGCTGTTTTCAATACGCAAGGTGTTCCAAAGGCGGTAACAGCCTCGCGCAGCTCGTCTGCGCTGCGAATCTCGCGGTAAGGGGCAACACGTACGCCAGCTGCTTCAATCGCCCGCTTCTCGCGAAGCCGATGCTGCGTTGTATACAGCAGCTCACTTCCCTGCGGCACATAAGACTCTGCCATCAGCATCGCCGCTACATCTGCATCCACATTCTCGAATTCGTATGTGATGACGTCCGATCGTTTTGCAAGCTCCCTCGCTGCATCGTGATTGTCGTAAGCTGCGACGATTTGCTCTGCTACTTGTCCAGTCGGAGCATCCGGCGTTGGATCAAGAGCAATGAAGCGATACCCCATCGCGCTGCCTGCATTCGCCATCATTCGTCCAAGCTGCCCGCCGCCTAATATGCCGATCGTACTGCCCGGCAACAGCGTCTTAATCGTTTGCTTGTCCGTTTTTTGACTCATAACGTCTCACTGCTTTCCAGCACTTCCTGCTTTACACGCTCGCGACGAGCGATTACACGCGCTTGCACCTCGGGATCAAACGCTCCCAGCATTTGTGCCGCGAGCAGTCCAGCATTCGTTCCGCCTGCGTTGCCAATGGCTACCGTAGCTACTGGAATGCCGCCAGGCATTTGAACGATAGAGAGCAAGGAATCAAGTCCGCTCAAATTCGAGGACTTCACGGGAACGCCAATAACCGGCAAAATCGTCTTAGCAGCGACCATGCCGGGCAAATGTGCAGCTCCGCCGGCTCCGGCAATAATTACCTTAAGCCCTCGTTCTACTGCAGTTTCTGCATACTCGAACATTAAATCCGGTGTCCGATGCGCAGAAACGACTTTTTTCTCATAAGGAATTTGCAATTCCTCTAGTACGTCGCAGGCTAATTTCATTGTGTCCCAATCCGATTTGCTGCCCATGATGACGCCAACCTTCGCAGACATGCGTTCAAACCCACTTTCATCTATAAGATAATTAATGATCAAGCATCCTATAAAACAACACATCCAAAATAGAAAAGGCCCTTCAGCAGCCATAAGAATGGGGATGCCGCAGGACCGGAGCGGAAGCACAGACCGGTATTCATGCGAATCCATGGCCAATCAAGCTTCACTTCAATGAGGACGAGACAAATCGTGCTGCAGAGCCGAAAAGACAACAGAAGGCTGCCCCGTAAAGGAGGCAACCAGTGTCCAACTAACAAGGCACTTTGCAGACTTGCATTTGCTTTATGGCGATCCGAAACCTTACGATTCGACATCGCTTATCGTCTCATTTTGCTCGTAGTCCGAAAATTAAGGTTCTCGGGTAGAAACATTCAGGCCTGATCCCGAATATATACGAGTAAACTTTAAATGAAATAGTAGGAAGACAAACAAACAGCAATACGTTCCAGCGGACAATTCCGCCTCAAACCTATTCTAGTTTATCTAATCCCCAAACCACTGTCAATGAAATACGAACATTAAAAGAGAATGTTTTATAAAGGTTCGTTTTTTTGAACAAAATAATCGGAAATCCCGTATGAAATAACCATATTTAGGTGTATCGCACCTGATCATTCCCTAAACTTACCTTCTTTACTATTCTGTACAACCCCCATTCGTATTGGCTGTCGTGCTTTTTCTTTGGCCTCTTCCTTATCATTCCCATTTCTCCGTCTGCCTTAAGCGAGCGGATTGACATTTCCCATTCGAATGCGAGAGCCATTTAATGAATACATTATAAAAGAGTCTTTTCTTAGCATTCAGGCAGGCACCGCAGCCGAGACCGCAATAGCTAATCATTTTAAAAAGGAGGCTCGAATAGGGTGCATATTCATGTCGTGCAAAAAGGAGATTCCATCTATAAGCTTTCTCAAATATACGATTTGTCGATAAACGACATCACAGATGCAAACGGCCTTAGCGATCCAAACGTACTCGTTATTGGTCAGGCGCTTATTATTCCAACTGATGCAAGCACTCATAAAGTACATTACGGTGAATCGCTCTGGCTAATCGCCCAGCGATATGGCGTTACACTGCAGGAGCTCGCGAAAATAAACAAAATCTCTAATCCCGCCCTTATTTACCCGGGGCAAACACTTGTTATTCCTCAAACCGTGCGGCCAACAATTGAAGTAAACGCCTATACACCCTATACAC
>NZ_JBFRGC010000026.1:0-114448 GCF_052115145.1 Paenibacillus sp. 2TAB26 | reverse complement strand
ACTTACTATAACGCAATTCGTATTCAAACGAAACTAAATAACCAGTCGCCGATTGATTACAGGCGACTGGCCGTTTAAACTTGAAGGTGTTTTGATCCCTGTCTCACAAATGGGGGTCAGTCCCGAATACCATGTTCTAGACGGGGCTGCTTTTTTTAAACTTTGTGATTTTACTTATTTACTCATTTGCCAATGCTTGAATCAATAGAAGTTCATAACTGGCAGCAACGCCTCCTTGCATGCTGAACTTCTCCTCGTATTCCTTATACATGTTGGCAAACAACCGCCTCGAACTGAGACCTCGCTTCGTATTAGCCTCTGAAGTGCTAGCTCCCATCGCTTTTACCGAGTGAAGAAAGTCTCTTGCTGAAGCATACTTTTCCGTCTGAATGAAGCTTTCAGATTGAATACTAGAAAAACCAGATTGAATGAGCAAGCTGCTCCATTCATTTGTCGATAGAAACCAAAGTCCGTGCCGCTGCGGCTCGACTACACTGGCTCGATAAGCTTCGTTAAAAGCATAATGCATCTCGCAAAATGTAGCAGGTCCGAATGTCGTGAATATGAGCAAGCCTCCAGGACGAAGCATGCGCCGAAGGTGACCAAATGTTTGCCTTGAATTGCTCAGCCATTGAAAACAGGCGTTGGAGACGATGAGATCATAAGAGGATTCCTGAGCATCTTCTCCCCATACTTCAACATCCGCCTGAATAAAGCTTATACGCTCTGAAGTGTTTTTTAGGATGCCATCACGGTTCGCTTCATTTGATAATACACGTTGTTCAGCCAGCTTGATCATGGCGGGAGCAATATCAAGTGCTGTAATACTTGCACTAGGCCATTCATGAACTAGAATCTCAGTCAATGTCCCCGTGCCGCAGCCGATCTCAAGAATCTTGGGCTCGGCCATGTTGCGTTTGTTCTTCCACCCAATGAATGCTTTCGCAAGGTGATCTGACATCCTACGCTGAACATGAGCATGAGCGTCATACGAATTTGCACTGCGGTTAAATTGACGTCGGATATCATTTATCCTACTGATCATGCCACCATCTCCTCAGTTCATTAGCTATTTGGTCTTCCCTTCCTAAGAAAGAGGCATGCCCGCAGGCTGGCATCGTGAATAACGTTGCTTTTGGCAACTGGGTCATAAGCTCCACTGCCGCGCCGTAAGGACAAATACGATCATCAGACCCATGCACAATAAATACCGGGCAAGTGATGCTCTTTAGTTGAGACAAACAATCCTCGCTTCGCAAAATTTGAAGTCCTGCGATTAACGCTGGGGTTGTCCAGCTGCCGATCGTGGATAGGCTTTCGTCTAGAATGACTTCCCTTTCTGCATCCGAAAACATGAGCTCTCGGAATCTTGATTCTACCCCTTGTCGGTCCTGTTTGAGCCCTGTAATCATCTTCCTAACATATATATCTGCAAAGCCGAGATCAGACTCACCTTTTGATCGAGTAAATCGAGCAGTTGCTCCGAACAACACAAGACCATCAGCAAACCCTTTTGCCGCGAGTCTTAGTGCAAGTAAACCGCCAAGAGACCAACCTCCGATTAACAACGGACCATGATCAGCCATCGTCTTGTCTACTGCCATTTCAGTCAGGAGCAGCATTTTCTCTGGAGAATCGGCATCACTGTAATCAACAGAAACATGATGAAAATCCGGAAGAAACTCACGAATCCGATCGAAAACCGTATCTGGCATACTCCATCCGCATAACCATAAAATAGTGCCGCTTGTCTGTCGCTTAAGTTTCACTGATTCGCTATCCAATGTAATCATGGACTCAGCACTCCTAGTCGAAGTCCGATTGAATGAATGCGTGCGGCTGCATTTAACAACTCCTTATCTGTATGAACTGCTGACAAGGAAAAGCGAATACGCGCTGTTCCATCAGGTACAGTAGGTGGACGGATGGCAACCGCTGTGATTCCCTCTTCTTCAAGAGCTTCGCTGAAGCGTAAAGCCATATCGTTAGAGCCTACGATTAAGGGTACAATTTGGGAATTTCCGGAACCGATGTTAAACCCCGCATCACTAAGGAAGGAACGAAATAATCTGCTTGCTGCATAAAGCCTTTCTCGACGCCAGTGTTCCTCTTTTACTAAAACTAACGCCTTTGAAATACCAGCAACGATTGAAGGAGGCAGCGCAGTTGAATATAGGAGTGGTCTAGCCTTATTCACAAGCCATCGTATTAGCAAGCGGCTGCCACAAATATAAGCGCCATAAATACCGAACGATTTACTGAATGTTCCCATATGAATATCAATGTCATTCTGCAATCCGAATTCATGGCACAATCCTTCGCCTCGCCCTCCGTAGATCCCCCCACTATGTGCCTCATCCACCATAAGCATCGCTCCGTACTCCTGTTTGAGCGCAACAAGTTCACGCAATGGTGCCATGTCGCCATCCATAGAGAAAATAGCGTCTGTAACGATCAGCTTACGCCGTTTATCACGATACTTATTTAATAGCGTACGTAAATGTTCCATGTCGTTATGGCGATACCGGGCGTGCTCCGCACGGCTGAGTACAATGCCGTCCACCATACTCGCGTGGTTCAACTGATCGCTAAAAACAACATCTCCTCGCCCTACAAGTGCACTAATCACACCAGAATTAGCCATATAACCATTTGCAAAAACTAACGCTGCTTCACAGTTTTGCCAATCCGCTAGTTCTTCTTCTAGACAACCATAAGGTAATCGGTTGCCTGTCACATGGCGTGATGCACCTGAACCAGCTCCTTCAGTGAGCAAGGTCTCACGCATCACTTCAAGTATGGCCGGATGCTGGGCAAGTCCAAGGTAGTCATTAGAGGACAAATTGAGCAATGTTCGTTCTCCGCGCATCGTATAACCAGGTGATCCGAATACAGAGCTAGTTATACGCAAAGAACGCTCCCTCGAAACATCAGCCAATAATTCTAGTTCTTCTTCCATCCATTTCATAGTTGGCACCGCCTTAAAGGGCAATTAACTCAATCTCAAAGCCCAAATCCTCAATAATTTGATGATCAGCTGATATGTCTTGGCCTGCTGTCGTTAAATAATCCCCCACAAAAAGTGAATTCGCGGCGAAAAGAGATAAAGGCTGCAGCGTACGTAGGTTGACCTCTCGGCCGCCTGCCACACGGATTTCTTTAGAAGGACATATGAAACGAAACAGTGCTAGTACCTTCAACGCTTTCATCGATGGCGTGCGACCTGCGTGTTCCAGTGGTGTTCCCGGTATTGCATTCAGAAAATTGATTGGAATTGAATCCGCATCTAGTTCGCGCAGCGCATAAGCCATTTCGACAATTTCCTGATTTGTCTCACCCATGCCGATAATGACGCCAGAGCAAGGGGACATGCCGTATGTCTTTACTTTTTCCACAGTTTCAACGCGTTGATCATAAGTATGGGTCGTCGTGATGGAAGGGTAGTTGGCTTTACTGGTGTTCAAGTTGTGGTTGTATCGATGTAGGCCTGCTTCAGCAAGTCGCCTGGCTTGATCATCCCCAAGAATACCCAAACATGCGCAAATTTTTAGAGGCATCGTTTCACGAATTTCTTTTACTGCAGCCACCACTTGGTCTAGCTCCCTGTTAGTTGGGCCTTTCCCGGACGCAACAATACAATAGGTTCCAGCTTTACGCGCCATCGCCTCACGTGCACCTGAAAGCAATGTGTCTTTATCAAGCAGAGAGTATTTTTTAACTGGGGCCGTCGAAACAATCGATTGCGAGCAATAGCCGCAATCCTCGGGGCAAAGGCCGCTTTTGGCGTTGATGATCATATTCAGCTTCACTTTTTTACCGTAAAAATGTTTTCTCACCGTAAACGCTGCTTGCATGAGCAGCAGCAGCTCATCATCGTCGGCTTCAAGCACTGCGAGCCCCTCATCTAGCGTTAAGCATTCTCCATGCAATGCTTTTCTGGCAAGCGATTGCCAATCCGTCTCTACTTTAATTGTTTTCATCTCTATCATCCTCCTATGGGTTTAACTGCAAGTGCCTCTCTAATAGGCGCGAATTGTATGGATTTTTGTAAGGTATGTATCAGCATGTGTGTAGTCTCTTCGGTATGCAAACGAGGAAACCGACCGAGAACTTTAAGGCCGCTAAATTGTTCAATTAGTTGTGCATTCGTAGCAACACTCGGATCGTCATCTGTTTCCGTTAATTCACCATCGTTCAGTATAACGCCAACAATAGGAACCCCCCGATTTTGAAGGAAAGAAGCAGTCAGAAGTGTGTGGTTAATTGTCCCGAGGCTGGAACGGGCTACAATTAGAGCAGGAATCCGAAGCTCCGCAATGAGATCCACCATGAGGGTGCCATCGGTCAGTGGCACAGCGACGCCGCCAGCCCCTTCGATGAGCAGTGCTTCATAATGTTTTGTGAGCGGTAAACCAGCGGCAATTAGCTCCTTAATCGTAAGCATCACACCAGCCTGCTTAGCTGCGAGCATTGGCGCAAGTGGAGCTTCGAATGTAAATGGCGCGACTGCCCCAGGCTGTTCGTTTATTCCCGTGCTTCTTATCAGCCGCTCAGCATCGGTAAGACCGCTGCCAAGAGGAGCACCGGTTTGAATCGGCTTCCAGACACCAGCATTCATTCCTTCAGCACGGAGCATAGCGGTAATGGCTGCCGTTATAACCGTCTTCCCGACGGCTGTATCTGTACCTGTCACAAATAATCCGCGTATCGAATCATCGTTAAAAATGTTCAAAGAACTCATTCCCCTTCGGTGACGTGAAGTATCGATTCCATCAAAATATTTGTCATGGCATCCAGTTCAGCAACATTACTCGAGAGCGGAGGAATAAAGACGATCACATTGCCGAGCGGCCTTGTTAGCATTCCTAGCTCCCTTGCCCGCAAGGTTGTGCGAACTCCAATTCGATCTGCCCAGTCATACGGCTCACGTGAAACCTTGTCGCGTACGAGCTCTATTCCAATCATTAGTCCCTTTTGCCGGATTTCACCGACATGCTGGCAATCCTTTAGCGCTGCGAGCTTTCGCTGGACAAACGATGCCTTTGCTCTTACTCCCTCGATCATATTGCGCTCTTCAAACAACTTTAAGCTTGCCAAAGCAACGGCACAGCCAATCGGGTTACCGGTATAGGAATGACCGTGGAAAAATGTTTTCTGCTCTTCGTAATCAGCATAAAACGCTTCATACACCTCGTCAGTTGCAAGTGTCGCTGCTACAGGCAAATACCCACCGGTCAGCCCTTTGCCAATCACCATCAAATCAGGCGAAACATCTTCGAGTTTACAAGCGAACATCGCGCCTGTCCGACCGAAACCAGTCGCCACCTCATCAGCAATGAGCAGTACGCCATACTCACGGCACAGCGCAGCCATCTGGCGTAAACAGCCTGAAGGCATAACGATAATTCCCCCAGCCCCTTGCACAATCGGCTCCACAATAAGTGCCGCGATTTCATCCGACTTTGTCTCAAGCAAATGACGCAGTGACGCTAACGTATCTTCCAGTGCCTGCGCCTCACCGCCTGAATGACGATAAGCATAGGGATATGGAATGGTGTAAGAAGAAAATAACATGGGGCGAAAAGTGTCATGATACAGAGGAATGGCACCGACGCTCACCGCACCAATTGTATCGCCATGGTACGCTTGGTTCATCGTTACAAACTTCGTCTTACCTCGTATCCCCTTGTTATGCCAGTATTGAAATGCCATTTTGATCGCGATCTCGACACCGGTTGCTCCTGAATCGGAGTAAAATACTTTGTTTAGTCCTTCCGGAGTAATTTCCACCAATTTTTCTGCAAGCTCAATTGCCGGAACATTAGCCATACCAAGAAGGGTGGAATGGGCCACTCGCCCTAATTGTTCTGTAATCGCCTGATTTAGCTCCGGCACATTGTGTCCATGTACGTTAAGCCAGACGGATGAGAAACCGTCATAATATGCGCGTCCTTGGACGTCATATAGCATGATGCCTTCTCCGCGTTCAATAATGAGTGGATCAGCGTTATTGTAATCTTTCATTTGAGTAAATGGATGCCATAAGTGGTTCTTATTCATGGCAGCAAGCCGTTCGAAATCTGTTATCACAAATGATCACCATCCATTATTTTTAATTGTTAACCTATAATAATTAATTTAGGTTAACAATCGGATTTTGCTATTCTAGCAGACCTGCACTCCCCTGTAAAGAGAATACAAAATGAAAGATTAAAGATTAACTCCGTGAGGAAGCAACCGAAAGCCTCATGAATAATAACAAAATATAGAATTATACTTTTGTTCAGCTACTCAAAAAAATACTAAAATAGAAACAACAAAAACCCTTCTGCTTGGATCACAAAAGGGTCGATTTTTTAAATTATGAAATATGATTTAATGTTTTTTTAGCTTGCACATGTCTATGAATAATAAATATTTTCAAGCCCTGCTATCGTTGTCGAACAGACATTTTCCCTCGATCATAAGCAAGGATGATCATCGTCGCACCTAAGCCAGCACAGATCATATACATCATAGAATATGAGGTGAAATCAGCTATTGGCCCCATTATAACGCCGCCCAGCGAAATTCCTAAATCAGCCATAGCAATAAAAAGTCCGATTAACACATTGCGGCTCTTCTGCGGCAAAACAAATGTTAAATAGGTTGTTAATGTAGGATAGATGAGAGCCTGAGCCGTTCCCATTAAAATGGATCCCGCATAGAAAAAAACAGCTCCTCCCGTTACAGAAAAGCTCACGCATTGCGCCGCCAATGTCAAAAGGAGCATATTCCCCATCAGAAATGATGAATGCCATTTACCGCTTGACGGAATCTTTTTTCTTAAAGCAAAACGAGCCAAAACAACGGTACCCGCTTGCAGCATTAGATAGATTCCAGCATTGCCATTTTTTAATTCCGAAGCGTATAAAGGAATAAAGGTGGTAACTGCTCCAAATACCATTGAAGCTACTAACATCAACATGCTGCACTTAAACAAGATTGGGTTAGTTACTAACTGACCGAAGGATTTAAACATACTTTCTGACTGCCCGGTCTGATTTGCAGCAGTCTGGTCGCTTCCTTGATCCATTTTGGTGCCATAACCGAACACCCCAGTAAAGATTGCAATCGCAATCATGACCATCGTAAAATAATTCATATCCCCCGTTTGCCAAATGCCCAAAGCCAGAACAGGGCCAAGGATACCCGGCATATACGTAAATAAAGAATAAAGTGAAATGCCTTGGGAGCGATCCTTCTCTGGCAGTGAATCAATGATGCCGATCTGCAAAGCCATTGAGAAAAAAGCGGTTGAAACTCCTTGTAAAATACGAGCAATTAAATAACCCTCTAAACCCGTAATCGTATAGAGGATTAATGCAAAACCATTGACGATAAGAATAATGCGCAGCACTTTTATCGGTCCGTGCATTTGAATAATTCGGCCTGCCCACGGTCGAAAGAACATGGTTGTGAACAAATACGCCCCCATGATTAAACCGATCGTTGTGTTGCTGGCTCCGAGTGACTCTCCACGCAAAGGTATAATGACATTTAATATGGAATTGCCGCTGAAATAAAGAAGAGCCAGCATATACAATCGTATAAAAGGCCAAGATAATGCTCCACTCACAACTTCCCTTCCTCCTAACTTCTGCATGCAAATATCCTATTCTCCAAAACTCATTCAGCTAAAAAGTGATAAGCATCTGCAACAATTTTTTCGCATATTCCGACTTGACGTCTTTTAATTGTTCGATTCTCACTATTTCTTCAACTTGACCATCTCTAAAAATAATGACTCTATCGCAAATATAGGCCGCAGCCTGTATATCATGTGTGATAAATACATAACTCATGTTGTACATTTTTTTTAAATCTTTTAATAAATCAAGCACTTGGGTTTGAACAGATACGTCTAATGAGCTGATTGCTTCATCCAACACAATGCATTTTGGCTCTGTGGAGATGGCTCTTGCAATACATACCCTCTGTACCTCTCCGCCCGATAGTTCATGTGGATATTTTTTTCTATAGGATGGATGTAATCCAACTTGATTTAACAGCGTATCAACCATGCTATGTTTTTTTTTATACCTTTTTATTGGCTCCATAATAGCTTCTTCGACCGTAAAAAAAGGATTAATGGACGACTTATAGTCTTGAAATACCGCGCTAATGTTGCCAAAGCGCACTTTTCTATCCCCTACACACTTRCCATCAAATAAAATGCTGCCTCGATCAGGATTTTCAATGCCTAATAACAAACGCCCTAAGGTTGATTTTCCGCTGCCGCTCTCTCCAATAATACCGAGACATTCACCCGCTCCACATTCAAAACTAATATCATTCAACACTTTTTGTTTCTTTTTCGAAAAAAACCCGCCTTTTTCATACGATTTATCCACATGATCAATTTTCAGCATTGTTCAACCCTCCCCCATAATCAGCTTAAAATGTTTACTCAGCGCCAATCTAGTAGACAACAAATATTTAGTATATTCATGCACTGGTTCTGAAAAAACAGCTCCATTGCTCCCTTGTTCTACAATCTCTCCATCCTTCATAACCAAAACGTCATCAGCCATTTTTTTTACAACGCCTAGGTCATGAGAAATAAAGATCATCGAGCAGCCCATTCGCTCACGCAATTGCATAAATTGTTCAATCACTTCAAATTGTGAAATGGTATCCAGACCCGTTGTTGGCTCATCCGCGATAATAATGTCAGGCTCCAGTACTAATGCGAGCGCAATCATAACTCGCTGCAGCATGCCCCCAGATAGCTGATGCGGATACTTATTCATCACTTCGATTGGATTGTTCAACATCACGCTTGCCATAGCTTTTTTCATTTTTCCTACGATTTCGTTCGTACTCCAGCCGAAATGTTCATAAAGGGTTTCCTTCAAATGAATGCCGATCACACATGAAGGGTCAAATGCACTCATCCCATTTTGCATAATCATACATAGCTGCTTTCCCCTTTTTTTCCTCATTTCATGTTCAGAAAGATGATTTAGATGTTCACCTTTAAATATGATATCTCCAGCTTGGCGCAGCCAGCCTTTATTCAACCCCATAATCGACCTGCTGGTGACAGACTTGCCGCTCCCGCTTTCCCCTACTATAGCGAGGCAGCTGCCTTGCTTTAACTCGAATGAGCTGTTATGAATGATCACATGATCCGTTTTCATATCCCATACTTTTAAGTTTTTCACCTCTAATACATTCATGGCTCTAATCTGCCACCTCTTTTTCGCGAAAACTTTCTTTGGTCACGATTCGTTTCTCTTGAAGCATAGAATTAGACCTCATTAACTTCGGATCCAATGCAATCTGAAGGGCATCCGACAAGAAATTAAATGCCGAAACGATAATAATAATAGCTATGCCTGGGGCTAACATGAGCTCAGGTCTTGTGAACATAACTTCCCGCGCTTCATTCAGCATCATTCCCCATTCCGCGTCGGGCGCTTGAATGCCTAATCCTAGAAACGAAAACCCTGATATTTGCAAAATCATCGAACCGATCGCGCTGCTCGAGATGACTGTTATGTCCGCAAATGTAACTGGAATCATATGCTTATAAATAATTTTTGTATTGCTGATGCCAGATGCTTTGGAAAATTTGACATAATTAAGTTCGGAATACTGCATCACAGACGTTCTGATTACCCGAGCAAACCATGCCCATTTCATAACAACAAACGCTATCAAAATGTTTTCAAGACCTACGCCTAGAATGCCGACTAACGCCAGTGTCATAACATATAGCGGGAAAGAAAGCATGATATCGCAAACTCTCATAATAAAGGCATCTACTTTTCCTCTAAAGTAACCCGCGATAAAGCCTAATAAAGCGCCTATCCCTATCGATATCGCTAATGCTGCCAATACCCACAAGACACTGGGACGAATCCCATAAATTAATCGGGATAGAATACATCTCCCCAAGTGATCGTTCCCGAGCAGGTATTCCCAGGACGAGGTCGCATATCTTACGCTCATCTTGACTTCGTTAGGATCGTGCGGGGCAAAAAAAGAAGGAAATAATCCGACAATAAGCGTTGCAGCAATAACGATTAAGGATAAGCTGCCTATTTTATCTTCGCTTATGTTTTTTAATCGTTTCATCTAGATCTCCTTCCTCATTTTAGGATTCAAAGCGGTATTTACGATGTCCGATACAGTATTAAATAGTACAAATGCGACTGCCACTATCAGAACATAGGCTTGAATCACAGGGAAATCTCTGCTCAGAATCGATCTTATACTTAAACTGCCTAACCCTGGCCACGCAAAAACATTTTCAACAACGACGGTGCCTCCTAAAATAATCGGGATAGCCATACCGAATATCGAAATGGCAACCTGCAAGGAATTTCTTAATATATGCATCGTAATTTTTTTCTCAGACAAGCCAGATGCCCTGCCATATAGAACATAGTCTTCATTTAGATTGCTTATCATCGAGCTTCTGACGTTTCGAAAATAAATCCCTGCATAACTTATCGCAATCACAGTTACCGGCAAAATATAGCTTTTATACGAATCCATTCCGCTCGTAGGCAGTAAATCCAATTTAACGGATATATACCAAATTAAAATAGCTGCAAGCCAGTATGACGGCATGGATGTTAATAAAAATGAGATGCCCCTTACTGATTTGTCTATCATTTTCCCTTCATTTATTGCACTAAGCACCCCCAATAGGATGGACAAAACAATAACAACGATAGATGAAACCAGCGTTAGCTTTAACGTATTCAGTAAAGCTGGGCCTACCATTGACCAAATCGGTTTTCCTGTGACATATGAATCTCCAAAGTCTAGTTGCATGCAGGCAACGACCCAATGTAAATAACGAATGATAAATGGCTGGTTCAAGCCAAGTTCTTCTTTCGTCTGAGCAATTAAATCATTTGTCATATTGGGTATGCCTTGCGCTTGCAATATCAATTGGGCCGGATCTTGGGGAGAGAGATTAATGAATACAAACGTTATAAACGAAATAATTAATAGAAGAGGGATTGCTAACAATAGCCTTCTAATGATGTACCTTGCCATATAAAAATCTCCTTTCTACAGAAAATATCAAATGACTCTATCCTTCTTTACTCAAAATAAAAAAGGGAGTAATCCTCCCCTTTAATTTTTTGCGTTCTATTCAAAGCTCATTCGCTCGAATGGCAGCTCAAATTGTGTTTGTTTAAACGTGATATCTTTTATTTCTTTTGG
Organism: Paenibacillus sp. 2TAB26; assembly: GCF_052115145.1. Lineage (NCBI taxonomy): Bacteria > Bacillati > Bacillota > Bacilli > Caryophanales > Paenibacillaceae > Paenibacillus > Paenibacillus sp. 2TAB26. The sequence goes on along the minus strand of NZ_JBFRGC010000026.1, from coordinate 103,222 downwards.
CGCCACGATAGTGACACTGCCATTCGAGATTGGAATAAAGACAGCTTCGTCATGAACGATTGTCATAATATCAGCATATAACGATTTCCGTGCAGCCTCATCCTTGGATACCATGACCGCATCAATTTTCTTGTAAAGCTCACTTGCTTCCGCAATTCCGCTTGTTGTATGCAAATAAGCATTCTCAGAAGTAAAAGCAGAGATAGTGCTTTGCGGATCATAAGCTAGTCCCCATGTTTGATTGAATAATAAATCATAATCTCCGGTTGATCTTCTTTTGGCGATTGAGGTTGATTCCTCACCGATAATTTCCAATTGAATACCTATCTCCTTCAAAGAGCTTTGAATAAATTCAGCCTGCGTTTTTTGGGAAGAAGAATTGCTGTCATAATATAATTGGATTGCTAATGTTTTGTCATCCTTTACTCTAGCAGCAGCGCCTTTCTCCAGTTTCCATCCTGCACCTTCCAATAGTTGCTTCGCTGCTTCCAAATCATAGTCTCGTTTCTTCAAATCGACATTCGCATAATTGACGTTAGCAGAAAATAGGGAATGGGCTGCTGATTCAGTCCCGTTAAAAATATCCTTACTAATCGTATCTCTATCAATAGAGTGCCAGATGGCTTCACGAACAGCTTTTTCACTTACGGGATGATCGGATTTACTGCTGTTGGCCACGATCATTTTTGTGTTCATCGCTTCACTTCTAACAAGCTGATAATTGCCTGTTTCGATTAATTGTTCCATAGCTTCAACATCAATACTGTCTGCACCACGATCATCAGTGAACACAAAGTTCACTTCACCCTTTTGCAAAGCTAGGARTGTCGTCTCCCCCGCTGGGAGAACTTTAGACGTAATTTTTTTAATGTTAGGAACGCCGCCCCAATATGCATCATTCGCTTCAAACGAAGCATACTTATCGGTTTTATGATCCGTAAGCTTATATGGCCCTGTGCCGTTGTAGCCATTTACGCCATTTTTCGTTTCTCCATCCATAAAGTTTTTAGGGGAGATGAATACGTACGGCCTAGTCATGGATAATTCAACTAAGGTTGGATAATAGGATTCAGACAGTGTGAGTTCAACTGTATATTCATCTACCGCTTTAACGCTTACTATTTTTGTCGACAGCTTGATCCAAGTATGCTTTTCTTTATTATGTTGTACCGCTTCAATATTTTGCTTTACAGCCTCTGCATTATAAGGTTCACCATCATGGAACTTCACATTTTTCCTCAAATGAAAGGTATATATTTTGCCATCTTCAGAAATTTCCCATGATTCAGCCAGTAAAGGCATGATTCCCTCCTTTGTGTTTTCGACTAAAGATTCGTACACTATTCCTTGTGCTGGCATTGAACCTGCATAAAGATGTGGATTCATATCATTAATGTCTTTGGCCGATGCATACACGAGTTCTGTTTTCTTTTCCTTATTTGTTGATTTCGATTTCGCATCCTTGACGTCGCTGCAGCCTGCCAGCACAATTAAAAGCATCAGCATGGATAAAACAACAACAAGCAAATTTCCTTTTTTCACAATATTTCCTCCTAAAAAATATAAGTTCATTATGATTTCAACAATTACGCTTTTAAATATTTTCCAATTTCATTACAAATTCTGTTCAAGTCTTCTTCAAAGCTTTGAACAGCAAATGCAGCAGATAACCTAATTTCCTTATGGGATTGAACAACTTCTTCCAATTTATTCTCATAGGTAAGTATGAATTTATCGATGGTAGGGCAGCTCGAATCTATAAATTTTGCAATTCCCTGAATGATTTTCAGACGATAATAATCCTCCTTTGGCATTCTTGGAATATCCAAATCACCTTCCCTATTGATGAACATCTTTCTGATAGGGACTGCAGAAAAGTCGAAATATTTCCCATCCTTATCTGGTTCAGAAAAAGGATCGATCAATAGCGAGGTGTAACGGATATACAACAAATACTCTTGATGAATAGTTTCGAACGTGGGGAAATTATCTATATCATGACGTGATAAACTTTCGAGTCTTACCGGATAATTGTCATCCGTCATAAATTTAAGTAAATTTATACCTTTTATATGTAGCTTACTGATAATATTCATAATTTCTTTCCAATGGGCCAACATCTCACGAATGAGTAATGGTGTAATTGGCCCTTCAGGATAAATTTTATAAACATACTTTTTGGTTTCTCGATCCCCGAATATCGTGCTTAAAGAAACGTCATTCATAAAGAGCGGCGGATGAACGTATAACGAAATATTTCTTGTTTCTGCTTCAATCGGCGATTCCATTATGTCTATCGCAATACCTAATTGTTTGTATGCTTTACAGAGTTCTTCAACATTAGGAGATGGGTACTTTGTAGAGCCTATAAAAACTTTTTTCTTGACCGCTGTCGTTAGGGCATGATTTGTAGGTCTCGCATGCATCCATCTTGTATCACCAAAGTAGGTGGAAAAACTAATAATTTCCGTACTCGGATTATAATCATTCATATAATGGCGAATTAAGCTATTCGAGCCCAACGTCGGTGAAATTAATAGCATGCTCTTTACTTTCCTTAGAAGCTTAGGATCGATTTGTTTCAACACTTCGATATAGGCATCCGTTGTGACAGCAAATATAAGGGTATCCCACTCACCTGTAATCGTTTCGTACCCTTTAAATACGTGATCTACAAAACATTCACCCTCCATAGCACGATGCTTCTCATTCTGAATGCTTACACGTATACGTTGATTGCTCTGTTTAATCGAATCAAAAAATGACTCAGAACGCACGGATTCTCTCCCTACTATCGCTATACGGCAATCCCAACATTTTTTTAGATTCACAGCGAGTTGAATCGTAGCTGGTCCCGTGCCTAACAGCAAAACATGTTTGAAATCACCCATAAATGCCTTCCTTCCTAATAAAAAAACACACTATGCTTTTTGGTACAATGCAATATCAAACAAATGATCTGGACGTCTTACCTGTTCAACCAACCTCCATTTTTGAGCATTCACCTCTTTCAATGGAAAATTGAATAATGATTTTATTTGTTCTCCATATCTCATTGCCACAACGACATGCTTATTGGTCAATGAATAGAGCTGATCCAATATGTCATATTTATTTTCAACGGTTGAGCTAAAAATGATATGGGACGCCAGTTTCGTAAAATCAAGATTTTCCACCAGCCTATTCTCTAATCGAATATTCAAGCCGCTGCTAAATTTCTCCACAACGCTCCTTCCAAGCTCTATAGCTTCATCGTCAATATCTAAGCCAACGACCTCCGCTCCAGTGCGCTTCGCAATCAAAATGGGCGTCATCGGAAATGCACCTGAGCCTATTAATAACACTTTTGAATCCGAGGATAGTTGGAAGCTCCCAAATTCTTCTTCGATGCACGATTCTATGTTTTTGAAATAATCGGTTATCTCAGCATTTCCTTCATGAAGCTTTAATGCACGATATTTCTCCATAATCGCAACGCAAAATGCCGATTTTCTTCTCAAATCCACCACAAGTTGAAGAATATCATTGGAATCATGATGTCCAAGTAGATCCCAAGCTTCATGGTTACTTCTGTTTGTTACGAATTTCGAATATTCATCTATTAAATTTTCCATCTCCGAGCTATTGTTAACCGTATGATCATATCGACCTGCTAAACGATCAAATTTTTCTGAAAATTCAATCAATTTATTTTGAAAACTCTCCACCTTATTCATTGTTTTCCCCCTGCTATAAAAAATCACTACACTTCTATAAAAGCTTTGCCCTGCGCAACAATTCCAACAGATCCTTCAATTTTAAGACTAGCAAGTACTTCTTTATAACAATCCGCCATTACTTTAATCGTGCCACCGGGTTGTTTTATTTGTGCAACAACTCCCTTCTTATTTTTCCATGCTAGATAAGCACCCAATGAAGCAGTACCTGAACCGCATCCCCTTTCCCAGATCATACTGTCTAGATGCGGAACATAAATCAGCGGAGCTAATTCAGCAGATTGTGATTTATACAATAAAATGCCAACCAAGTTTGCTTTTAAAGTTGATCCAAATAATTTAGCTAATCTTTGCGCTTTATCTCTATTCCATTTATCAAATTGCTCTACTTCTATCACAATATGAGTAAACTCCTGGTAACTCACTAGAATAACATCCAGATCGCAACCGTCATGTTTAATCGTTCTCTTTTCTATCTTGTTAGGAACTGGCATAGCAACTTGACATAAATATTCATCTGCCATTTTCCTTACCTGGCATATGATTAATTTATCTGTTCCTGATACCTCTAATCGTAATTCCGCCAAGGCATCCTGATCCAACCCTTTTTCTGACGCAATAAAAGCTGCCAATGACATGCACGCATTCCCGCAAAACTCACCTCCAGCCATGATCAAATGTGCATCCGCTTCTTTTTTATTCGATTTTTCGATAAAACCTACTTGCTCCGCATTCACGTTGTCATAGGACATCATTTTTGTTGCAATATGCTTATACTCATCAACAGGATGATTCGATTTAACTAAAATCGTCATATTTTGTGTTGGATTAAATTTAATAAAATCTATTTCCTGTTTCATCACAACTACCCTCAACCCTCCAATTTTTTATTGGTATTCCTTTAATGTGTAGAGTTTCCCAAGCTATAAAGTGTAATCATTACGATATAACATTGTTTTAAATGTAATGATTACGATTATCACTCACAGGATTGATTATAGCATGATGTTGAACCGTGTCAATATTGATTTTGGTTTTTTTTGGTTTTTCAATACTATTTGACGCTACTAAACATCGGTTGCGCGGAATTTTATGTTTTTCAAAAAGAAAAAGCCACCTAAAAAGGCGGCTTACAATCCAAAAGAGTGCAAAAGAATATTTTCCATTCCCCGCTCCCAGCTTTAAATCCAATAACAAAGGAACAATTCCCTCCCATTAACCTTTTTCTTCTGTCCTCGATTGGATGAAAGTGCTCTGATTAACGGGAGCTCCTCCCTTGTTCATGCTCTTAAAATTCTCTACTTCTTACTATTGTAAATTGTTTTTTATCCAGCTAAGCAGTGATTCTTCCTTAGGGGCCCAGCCAAGTAAATTTCTTGCGTGAGCCGCACGTACACGGCTGTTTGAAGCGATGGCAAAACGCGCCCAATCCCCAAGCTCTGCAATCGCCTCGTCTGCGGACCAGCTTATCGTCTTGCCGCCAAAGCCTAGCGCCTCACTGACCGATTTGGCGATGTCCCCGTACGATTCCTCCCCATTTTCGGCAAAGAAATACGATGCGGAAGGTGCTTTTTCAAGTGCCAACACATACAGCTGAACCAAATCCTTGATGTGTACATTGGACCAGCGGTTTACGCCTTTACCAACGTGAACGCCACCTTTCAGCTCACGCGACTTGCGAATAATTTGAGGCAATTGATCGCTTTCCACAGGCAATGCTAATGCATCACCATAGATCATAGACGGGACAATCACGATGCCTCTCACCCAATCCTCAATCCCAGCCCTGCGCACGAGGTTGTTGATCGCTACGCGATTTTCCCTAATATCCATAGGCACAAACGGCGTTTCCTCGTCAAAAATATGTTCGCTCGCTGTATCGCCGCGGGCATCATCCCCAACCACACTTGAACCCGATGTATGCAAAAATGGTTTCCCGCTTCCGCGCAGCGCAGCAATAAAAGTCTCAACTGCCACTAAATGATCAGAATCGGCCGTATGAATAACCGCGTCGCTGAGTTTGGCATACTTCGTTAGATTATCTGTATCATCCAACGTTCCGAGTATAGGCTCTATACCGATTTCCCTTAATGCTTCCACCTTATCGGGATTACGAACCAGACCGTAGATGGTATGCCCCACATCAAGCAAAGCTTTTGCCACCGATCCACCAATATAGCCTGAAGCTCCTGTAACAAACACTTTCATAACTATCCCTCCTCAATCATGTTGTATAACTTAATTTAAGATAACTTTTCAATAACGGCTTTCGTTACAGCAAGCGTAGATTGCGGGTTTTGACCAGTAATCAGGTTGCCGTCCACCTCGTAATGAGTAGACCAGTTCGGCGCTGCAACGAATATTGCTCCCAGATCACGAAGCTTGCTCTCCAGCAAGAAAGGCAGATGCTTGTCCAGCGTCGTTTGGGCTTCCTCCCGATCAGTAAATGCGTTGACTCTTTTACCCGCTACAAGCGGTTGTCCATTTGTCAAAGTTACACCAACCAGCCCCGCAGGACCGTGACATACAGCAGCTACAATTTTATTTTGTTCATAAAAATCACATACCAGCCTCTTCAGATTTTCGTCATGCGGGAAGTCGTACATCGTTCCATGACCGCCAGGCAAAAATATAGCGTCGAACCCTTCAGCGGATACTTCATCCAGTTTTATAGTGTTCTCCAAATATTTCTGTGCATCCAAAATTTCTTGAGGTGTGTTAGCATCAACACTTCCAGGATCAATTGGGCCGTTTCCTCCAAGCGGGCTTGCAACCGTTACTTTATATCCTTGAGCCGTAAACTCCATATATGCTTCGGCGAACTCTGAAAGCCATATGCCGGTCTTTTTTCCTTCATGAATATCGGAATGGTTCGTGACAACGATCAGCACTTCTTTTGACATAATATTTAGCCTCCATTATTTTTTATTCTGCTGCTTCTTTATTTTAAGGCTCAGTTCATATATAAAACAAATTACGAAATAACTGTTCATTAATAATTATTTTTATAAATCAAACGAAATGCTCCTTCGTATTTTCCTTAATGACTGACATGATTTCATTGATTAGAGGCAAATGCTTATTCTTTAACTGATAAGCGAGATATAGCTCGTTTTTTACTTTTAAATGTTTAAAAATAACTTTTGTTTTCCCTGCTTTTAACGAATCTTGCAAGAGATATGTAGGGATGACACTCAAGCCCATTCCAAGCTCAACAGCATTCAGGATCATATGTAAATTAGGAATGACATGAATAGGTCTAATTTGAGGACGCATCTTAAAATGCTCTCTCCAAATTCTTCTTATGATTGGCAGTTCCAAGCCATAGCTGATCCATTTCTGTTCTGAGAGCCATTGCTCTTCAAGCTTCAGATTATCGAATGCAACAATTTCATAATCGCTTGGAGCAACGATAACAAACTCCTCATCCATCAATTTCAAATACTCGATACCGGGCGTTTGAAACCTTTTGGACATAATGAGGATGTCTAGCTTGTCTTCCTTCAGCAGCTCCAGCAATTGCTCAGCAGTTCCAAAATGTGAAATGGTACAAACATTATATTTAGGAAGCTGCGGCAGTATTTTTTCACTAAAAAACTCATGCGCCGCTCCAATCTTGATTACGCTCAGCGTAGGCAAAGAAGTTGATTTAAAGTTCATCGTCGTATTCTCTAACGATTCAATGAGCGGAGCGAGCTGGGAATACAACTCCTTTCCCCGCTCTGTCGGGGTGATTTTTCTAGTCGATCGAATAAATAAAGTTTCTCCGACCTCCGCTTCCAAGGCAGCTAAATGCTGACTCATGGCCGGCTGCGTCATCATGCGGGTTTTTGCTGCTTCGGAAACGGATTGATGCTTGTAAATCGTGCAAAAGCTTCTATACCATTCAAAATCAACCATGCTGAATCCACCTTTGTACTAACATAAATAACACTATATTATCACACCTTGCCAGTGGGAACATGCATTTAAAACACATGGGAATGCAGTTCTATAAAATATTGTTAATATCAATAAAAGTAAGTACAGAGCCGGTTTAGTCAAATAAAACAATTACACAGAAGAAAAACCTTCCAGCAATCGCTTAGAAGGTTCTTTTTGTTGCTTTTAGTGAAGCTTTTCGTCATACAAAAAACGGTCCAAAACTTTCTTGAAGACAGTTTTTTGCATAGTTTGTTACGTAGCAATATCATGTTGCATGATTTTATTGCAATCTAAAAAGTCTAACCGCTCCACTTTATACAAATCATAGATCTGTTGCGCATTATTTATCGATTTATATATTTGATGGTTTATATCATTTGCTAATTTGGCATACGGTAATTTTTCTATCGCCTTCCTCGATCGAATATTTTGTTTACGGACTTTCAAAAATACCGTTTCGATATTATGCTCAAGGAATAGTTCAGTAAAAAAGGATTCCTTCGCTCGTTGGTTATAACCTTTTCCAAAATAAGGAGTTCCAATCCATGTGGCTAAAAAGCCGGTTTTATTAACAATATCATATAGATCAATGGTACCAATGGGATGTCCATTCTCATTTATTATTGTTCTAGATATACATGTCTCCTGTTCTTCTTCAACGATCAACTGTTTGGTTATGAATAAGTATTGTTCATATAATTGGCAATTATAACGAACGTAAGGAAAAACCGCAGGATCCATCATTAAGTCATACAGTGAATGGCATTCCTGCAAATCACGTTTTTTTAACATTAAATCTACCACCTAGTCCTTTTATTTCGCTATTTCTAACCCTTAAAGTATATAAAAGAACTTCGATGCTTTAATTAATTCTATATGGTCTTTGTGTAAATTCATCGCTGAAATTACTTACGCTTTAACTGCGGCAGAGAATGATGTGAGTTGATCTAATCAGCTTGTCCACCATCCCTCATTTAAAGCGTGTCCTTTAGCAGATAGGTCACTAAATGAGCAATAAAAATAGCCACCTGGAAGGGTGGCTCGCACTAAAAAAAAGTGCAAAAGTATAGACTGCTCGACTTATCCCAAGCTCCTCATGCAAATCAGCTCCTCTAGATCTTCGCCAATAATGTCGATTGCTTTGACGTTATGTACACGATACGGTGTCAACCAGGTATGGCAGGACTAGTCATACATTCAAGAAACAAGGTCGAATTAATGACTAGCGTTTCTTCAGGCCAAGTTCGCGTCAGAATCCGCCACCCTTGCTTTTTTAACTGCGATTCATCAACCGCTTCGTACATGATTCGCTTCATTCCCTCAGCTGTTCGAACAGCTACTAGAGAATCTGGGGATGTACGTTTAATTTGATTCAGCACCCCAAGCTTATCTCTAACGAGACTAGCCACGAATACTCTACTATAAGAGCTATAATCAAAATCTGATCCATTCTCCAATACAACAGTCACTTTATTCCCTAATCCCATACGCTCGAGCAAAAAACATGATGCATCATAGGCCACAGGATCAATTTCTAGGCAGAGAACCTCAACATCCCCGATAAGATGCAAAATAATAGGACTTAGCGGCATCGGCCCACTTCCAACAAAGACAATGCGCGACTTCTCTTTCTGGCCATCAGCTCGAGTAATCCGGCGAAGAGTGGACAGCTCCTCACTAACTAAGGCCATATAAATGTTCCAGTAAGATAGCCTTCGAACGTTATCCAAGACGGAATCCTCTGATTTGCAAATGTGAAGAGAATCGCCTAACTCTACTAAAAATTCGGCTTCTGACAACTTATCCTGCAAATTTCGTTGRTTCATTCGAATATATTCGTTGCTAAGAACGGCCTGTACCTCCTCCGGTAAGTAGTGGGAACGTAATTGAAGTGAAAGGCGCCTAATCATGTTCGTAACTAATTGATTAGCAGGAGACAGATCAACTTCTTTTTGAAGAAGTTCATTTACTTCACGGATAAAAGCGATAAAGCCGTCAACCATTTGTATTCTTGTTGTGTTGCTTGTAAGTAAAATAGAACCAGATGAATAAACCTCCATTTACCCATTTCCTCCTTCATTCTCGATCCAATTTCTTACTACAGAATATATTCATATGATTAAGGTTGTATACGAATATAGGAACGTGGATGGAACAAAGTAAGGGGACGCGAAGGTTCGCGTCCCCTACTCACTCAAATACTTACTAAGAACCAAATGCACTTCACAAAATGACTTTTATTTCGTATATGAGCTTTTCATCAGTTCACGGTTTTTTTTCCTAAACAGGTCATTGTGCGAGGATACCATTCCATTCGCATTTGCATCCGGAGTCATGTATTGCTTCGCTTTATTAACTGCGTTCGCAGCGTCCTGGAACGCCCCCGCAATGAGATGCAGCTTTCCATCATGTTGTAAAATATCGCCTCCTGCATAGATGCCTGGCATCGATGTTTCGCTCATCGGAGATCCAGAAATCCAATGATCATGGAGCACAACACCATCAGTTGCAAGCTTAATCTAAATCGGAAAATCAATATATATGATTATCTAATTTATGTGTGTATGCGGATGGAGACACACCAAATTTTTTAAAAAATAATCTGCTGCAATATAAAGGTTTCGTATAACCTATGCTTACGGTAATATCGTGGATGGAGAAATTGCCTGCTTTGAGTAGGTCACTGGATCTTTCCATACGATAATTAAAAACATAGTCAATTGGACGGAATCCGGTATATTTGTTAAAGAAGTCATTCTCTCGATTCCTGCAACCAATTAGAACTTGATGTAAGATGCTTAAGAATAATTCCTTGACACGAAGTTTTTCAATCCCTCCAGATGCATGAACATTCTGATGAAGCATGATTTGTAATTCTATCACTCTTGGATTTGCTCCCGGTTCAAGCCTGAAATGAGAGTCGCATTCATGAGTCCAATTTACATCATCTAACTTATCTATTTTATAAAAAAGCGAATATTTCACGCAATATATTTTTCGGCTGGATGACTAAACGATAGACATCTTCTATTTCATAGGTACCAGCAGCAAAGATCTCTGCTAATTTATTTAAATTTATCATTGTTCTCTACCTGCTCCCTAGCATCAAGTCGTTTTTAATGTAAACTTCGAGAATGTTGTATTTATAATTCTCTCATATATTTCTTCTACAATAAATGATGCCCTTCTAATATTATCAGAATCGATTACATCAATAGAGTGGCGTAAGAGGTTTTCCTATTTCAAGCAGAACCTTTCGCTGGAATAACGTTAATCACAAAAACCGCCTGAAGGCTGTGACAGCCGGTTCAGACGGTTTGGTTTGGAGAACGGACTATTTACAGATGCCTACCGAAATATTTCCACATTCTCTTGCAGGAACCCGTCCAGCGTTCGGGGCTGTCTGCCGAGCAAACGCGTGACATCGTCCGTTAGCCTTTCCGGCACCAACGTAGACATCGTCTGAATTTCTACAACGTGGTTTGCGAGCCAAGGGGGCATGCGCCCTTGCTCAGTCAGATTGCGAAGCATTACTTGAGGCTCCACGTTTATGTAGCGAATCGTCTTGCCTAGCAAAGCGGATAGCTTATCCGCGATCTGCGGATAGCTGTAGATCTCCGATCCGGTAAGCGTATAAATACGACCGGTTGCCTCCTGGTTGGTCAGAACTTCTGCTGCAACGTCCGCTATATCCCGGCAATCGATGAAATTGCAAGGCGCATCGCCCATGACGCCGAAGAAAGCACCTTGAGCTGTAATCGTCGGAACATGGCGCAGCAAGTTTTGCATGAATGCATAGGGACGCAATACCGTGCGAGTCATACCGGAATCGTCCAAAAACGACTCGATATCGCGATGCCAGCCGGCGACTGCCACGGGCGAGAGCTCCTCGAAGGCTGGACTGGATATTTTGACGATATGCTCGATGCCGGCTTCGGCGGCGAGGCGAATGATGGACATTTCCATCTCGACCTGTCTCGGGCTGTTCGATATGGTCAAGAAGAGCTGCTTCACTCCAGCAAACGCGCGGCGAAGCGATTCGGGATCGGCGGCATCTGTCCCTGCCACCTCGATCGTGGATTTACCTGCATCTCCGAGCTGGTTGCGCAGCTTCTCCGGTTCTCTGCTGAGCGCCCGAGCGGGCACCCCAAGTTCGGCCAAACGTTTCAAAAGTTCGCTCCCTATCGTGCCTGTTGCTCCAATAATCGCTATCATCTTCGATCTCCTCCGTTTAACGTATCATTTTTTTCCAACGCCTTGCGCCAACGCCATGTTATGATCGTACTTGCAATCGTGCCGGATAACGGAAAATCGATCCATATGCGATCAAACCAAATCGAATAGTCGCTCAAACGAACTGTATCCGGCACTTTGTTCGTCACCCATGCGGCGTAAATGCCAAGCGAAGCGCAGATTATCGCGAACATGACAACGACTAGCAAACGAGGCGGTCCAACAACCCATCGTATGCTTCTCCCCCGTTTGCGCAGCCAAAGCCCCAATAGCCATGCAATCAGTGCGGACGTTCCCCCAATTGTGGTTAACGCAGCAATCTGAAGGCTCTTGTCGCCTGTGATCAGTCCCCCGATGCCTGCCATGACGGCGGGCGAAACATAGGCCATCAGTACTTCGCGCCATAGCACAAAACCTTTCAATTCGGAACCTTCCGTTGCAAGGTTATAAGCAGGATCTGTTTTGTGCGAATGCTTCACATTGTTCATGTTGTCACCCCTTTCTTCCATGATTTGCTGCAACTATTTATATCGCCATATAATAAGGCGCCTAACTATATGGCGGTAAATAAGGGCTAGCATGACTAGCCCGTTTTACCCTTTCTGTATGCTACCATTTTCCTTAGATGCGCCCGGCTCGTCGGTCAATGCCGACATGCCTTGCGTCACCCGGCCTAACAAATCGAGAAATACACTGCGCTCCTCGACCGTAAGCAAGCGGACCATCGCTTCCAGTCTCTCGAAGTGCTCTGAAGCCATGTCGCGAAGCTTGCTCGCTCCATTCTCAGTTAAGATGACTGACTTCTGACGGCCATCCGCCGAACTGGTCCGGCGGGATACGTAACCGTCCCGTTCGAGATTGTCGATAAGCCCCGTCACGGTAGCACGCGTTACGCCTAGATGCTCCGCTAATTGCGAGGGCAGCTCTTCGCCCTGGTGATCTTCAAGATCCGCTAATAAACGATACCGGCCTGTGGACAAACCGAATCTGGAAAAATGAATTTCCGCGGCATGTTCAAGCTTGGCTCCAGCGGCCATCAGCCTAGACGCGACAAGTACGGCTTGCGCATCGACGTTCAACCCGTAGCGCTCAATCTGACGTTTCGTTTGGACAAGTGAAGGAACAGCTTGACTATCCATCATTACATTTTTATCGTTCGCCATAAATGTAGTATGGCACCTAATCATTTTTGAGTCAATATTTTTTTTCGCTGTCATCCCAGCTCCTCTCCCCCTCGTGAGTGTTCAGTAACACAAATGGGCGAATGCGCATAGACTAGCGCTGAATATCATGATTCTTTGGCATTGGAGATGTGAGAATTAAGCAATACAAAAACAAATAAGGATAAAGCACAGCAATTTTCCATGAAAAAACTTTCACCCGTAAGCATTGTAAGAGAGCTTCCTCCCGTCCGCGGTAATTTAAGGACCTCCTCCTCAAATTCTAAGCCCTCCGATAATCAAATGGGCACAATATCGGCTATCGATGCATGCGTAGATCGCGCTTTTCGAATTCCTATATTTTTGAGTACAACAAACTCAGTAAATGACCTGCAAGGACAATTTCTGAATCGTCTTATTGCGGAAATTGAAGATGCATTGCTCTTTCCCCGCACATTGACTGTAAGCGAACAATATCCAGAGAGCATCCTCACGAATATACGACGCTTGGTTTTTTCAAGTTACGGGTTGCTCGCGATCAACTTCCGCAAATTTTTTGTTGAAATTCTTCAATCCAATGTGGGGCAGCCGCCATCGAGCACTCCGTTCTGGGAAGGATCGACTTTCTCTCAAATCGAGCCTGCCATGGCTTTTCAATTCGGAATTCCAATATTATTAGTTAGAGAGAAAGGAACGGACGTCCATAATGGCGTTTGGGCTGGAGGAATCACACCTCTCAACATATTTATTGATTGGGATTCCGACAACCAATCCGTTGACGATTTCTTTAACAGTGTTCAATGGAGAGAGGTCTTTGCAAATTGGGCTGCAGAGGTAAGAGGTAACTATTTACTTAGAACGGAACCCTTGTTCAATAATCAACATTAATTAAAAATCCACAGCCTTAATGGCTGTGGATTTTTAAGAATGAAGGTGAACCAAGTGTGAGCGTGTGCAAGTGATTAAGCCTAAAAAAAAGACAACCTTCATCAAAAAGGTTATCCTTTACACAGTCAAATATGTAATCATGTGCTTGTAAACGTCTTTTTAAGATATGTGTAATTCGGGATGTTTGCGGTAAAAATCCGCCCAAAGCTCCAGATTGTCAGTTGTAACCAGAGATGTCGGATAATTTTTTGCGATTAACTCCATATCCTCAATCGTATCAATCGGCCAAGGGCCGGATTCAATGCCGTGCTCCGCAATCATTTCCGCATATTTCGGCGTCATAAATTGTTTATGCACCCCAAGATACGTACAGCGGATCTCCTTCATAAACGGGAAAACGTAAGGCATACTGCCACCGCAAATCATTCCCAATTCAATATTAGGATCAAGTTCTCTAGTACGTGCTATGGAAAAATGGTCGAAGCTGATAATCCGCGATTGGTCCAATGTATTCGTACGGCGAACAACATCCAGCACCGCTTCTTCCAGTCCCGGATACCGGTCTCCGGTTTGCTTTAATTCGATAAGCACAGAAATGTTGCCCTTAAGCAATTTCATCGCTTCCTCCAGCGTCGGGATCGTTTCTATTTCCTTCACACGAAACCTTTTCAATTCCTCCAACGTAAAATCGCGGATCAAACCTTGCCCGTCCGTCATACGGTCAATGGCAAAATCGTGCATCAGCACGGGCACACCGTCCTTAGACAAATGGACGTCCAGCTCCAAGTGGGTAAAGGACAAGTCAATGGCCGCCTGAAACGAAGATAATGTGTTTTCCGGCAATATCACCGGATAACCCCTATGCGCTACACCTCTGATTTTCATAGCCTTTTCCTCCGTTATTATGAATTTATGAATAGGCATTCGGCTGATAAAGTAAACAGCAGAATTTGCAAGCAAATTCTAGTATTTCTTAACTGTCAGATTCGAATCCGCCGGTTGTTCGATACGAGAGACTTTCTGGAACCTCTGCCGCTCTACATAGTTGGCGACTCTTGCAAACATCATGCTTGTCAGTACAGTAAAAAGCACGAAACCATAGAAGCCTGCTCCTAACCCGATACCCGCTCCACCCACGAATAGTATCATGGCCGCCGAAGTTCGTAGTATAGTTCGAAATGACGTACGATATCTGACACGGCGCCTGCCAGAGCATCATTCATTGCCTTGCCTCCACTCCAGAGCGATCTTTTTAGTTTGTACCACTAAAACAACATGATTTGATCCCGATCCGCGTTTTGCCCATATGCATTTAATGGCCGATGATACAGAGGTAATTTTTCATATAAAACCTGCGCAGCTCTTACTAATTCTTCATCCTCGAAGGCTACAATTCGGGTGCGAACTTCAGACTTATCGATTTCCACGATGCGTATGGAAGGATGACACAAGCCTGCAGCAGTTTGAATAAAGTTCCATTGTCCTTCCTTTACAATGGAGTGTACGTGATTGTGGCCGTTGAAGTAAAAACAGTTTCCTTGTCTTTTTTGTAATACGGCTCGCATATCAATCGTAGGATCAATATGCATCTTCTCATCCAGTGACCCAGTTGTCGTGTTATATAGGGGATGATGGGCAAAAACCAAGATTGGCTTAGATGGAGAAACGAACATTTGTGCCTCCAACCATTCCAATTGTTCCGGATTAAGATGACCGCTATAATCTTGCGGGTCCATTTCTCTAGTCGAATCAACAAACACGAACAGGGCATCACTTGTTTCATATACATCGTTTAATGGTTGATCAATCAAATATTGAAGTTTTGTTTTAGGTAATTCATATGCATCGTGATTCCCTAGTACTTGTCGAAACGATACACCGGAGCTACGAATATACTGATATACGTTTTCGAATTCTTCCTCCGTTCCCATGTGAGTCAAGTCGCCAAGGGAGATGTGTAAATCTGCCTCGATTTCGAATAGCTTTTGCAAATATTTTTCATAGAAACATTCTTTAGCCCTTAACAGTTCTTCATTTCCTTGCACAAATTTGTTATCAAAAAAATGCAAATCTCCAAATAGCACCAAACGCATCATTTTATCTCTCCCCTATCTAAATTTGAGTCGATTTCATTATTCGCCAGAAGGCACATCAATTGGCTGATCGATTGGGACCGGAATTCCGAAATCGGGATTACCCTGTTCATCCCATCCGAATTTTTGTGCTCTAGTACTTCTATGCGCACTTCCTGCGCCTGATACTGAAATAGCGTGGTAGATTATCCAATCTTCCTTGCCATCAGGTGACTTAACAAAACTATTATGCCCTGGCCCGAACACTTCGTTTTCCAAGCTCTTTTGGAATACTGGACTTTCGGTTTTTATCCAAGATTTTGGATTCATCAAATTATCCTGTTCAGAGCACGTCAGCAAACCTAGTGAATAGTCATCAGACCAACAAGTGCTAGCCGAGAACACAAGAAAAATCTTCCCGTTATTTTTCAAAATTACAGGGCCCTCATTAATCGCCATACCACCTTGCATTTCCCAAGGGTCCGTTGGTGCACTTAGCAGGACGTTTTCTCCTTCTAATGTCCAAGGATTGATCATTTTTGCCATATAAATTGCAGACCCATACTCCGGAAAATGGCCATATCCCGCATATAGGAAAAAAAGACTGCCCATATGTTCAAATACCGTACCGTCCAAGCCTGCATATTCTGTATTAATAAATCCTTTATCCGTCCAGGTTCCTTCAAAAGGGTCATCTTCTTCATTCTCAAGGACAAATATTTTACGAGTACTGTCCCCGTCCCCATCATTCGCCGTATAATACACATACCACTTTTTGTTAATATAATGAATTTCTGGAGCCCAAAGATTATTACTGTTTATTCCGGTCTCTTCCGGGATCCAGATTGTTTTTTTGTCACCGTTGGCGATATTCGTAATATTGTCTGATCTCCATAGGTCAAGACGATTCCTTCTTGTAACCATAAAATAATAGGTTCCATCTACGTGTTTATACATCCAAGGATCCGCGCCATGCACTAGTAATGGATTCACAAAAGTTTTGCTCATACGATTCCCCACTCTTCTATATTATTTAAAGTTTGTATAGTCCCATCCCTATTCATCAAGATTTCAGATGAAACTGAACGGGAACCACAATATGTTTAACAACACTTTTTCCATTGATTTGAGAAATTAAAGAATGCACAACATGTCTGCCCATTTCTTCATAATTTTGTTTAATGAAATGAACATCTGGTAGACCGATTTCGTCAAAGGTTATCATTTCTACTTTGCTTAATAAAGATAACTGGTTCAAAGCATTGTAGGTTATTGTTGCCGTTTCAATATTCCCAGTAATCAAAGCATTTTTTGCCGTCATACTGCTCACATGATACTGATTCATCAATTCACTTTCAGACAAAGCCCGATCGCCCGGCCGTAAAGTTCCTTTACGAATCTGATTAACGATAATATCCTGGATATGTTTGTAAGTAAGTCTGCTTAGGATAGAAAACGCTTTCTCAAAAGTCCAAAGAAACTCTCATCGTTTTTGTCTTACTGCGGTATTGAACATCAGCTCAACATGCCCTAAAATCCGAATATCAATATGCAGTTTTATTTGTAATACCTCCTTTTCCAATTTTTTCAATACCAAGACTGTATATTTGTGTTTATTATACTTAGGTTATTTTTAAAGTTATATATTAAATTTAGTACATAATATATAAGTTATAATAAAGAATATGAGCTGTTAGCCTAAAAGAAGAAATTCTCGCAGATTTTGAATCTTCAGTGAATACCTCTTACTAGCCTCCATGAATTCCGAGAATGCAAAAAAGACACCTGACAAGGTGTCTCCTCGTATTTTTTTAGCGTTAGCCATTCTAGAACCTCAACCAAAATAACCTTATTAATATTGATATAATAATGTACAACCACTTTGCTCACTTTTGGTCACTCTCAACATCCATTATTAGATTATTAGATTTGTATAAATATACTTTTCACTGTATTATTATTAAATGCATTTAAAAAAGGAGCATATCTAATGTCATTTCTAATCCGAAACGCTGAACCTAATGATTTAAACAATTTGACCGAGTTAATGTATGAATATATCGTCGGTTTTTATCAAAATCCTAAACCACCTGTCGAAAAAATTCATAATCTTATACAAACCCTTTTTGACCAGCAAAATGGCGTGCAGTTTGTAGCCGAACAAAATGGAGAGTTAGTGGGTTTTGCTACATTATTCTTTACTTTTAGCACGATGAAAGCAGAAAAAGTCACCGTTATGAACGACCTCTTTGTGATTGAAAAATTTAGAGAAGATACAGATGTAGAATCACAGCTTTTTTCAGAATGTCAAAACTACTCACATAATCATGGATATTCTTCCATGAGTTGGATAACTTCTTCTGATAATAAACGCGCTCAAATCCTCTTTGAAAAAATGAATGCAGTTAAAGGAAAAGATTGGGTTCACTTTTCCATAAGCTAAGTGGTTGTAACCCTCTACTTTTGAGGGTTTTTATTTTGTTATCTAAGATGCAGACCAAATTCTTTTCTGCGCCTTTTACTTACTTGATCACTAAAAAATACCATTGCTTTGATACAATTCTACCGTTCATAATAAAAACCCTCCCGGTCATTGAGCTTGTTGGATATTAGCTCTAGTCGGGAGAGTCTTCAAGTTATTTGAGCACATAAAGTGGAACTCAAGCAGCATCTTCTTCGATTGAGCTTGAACTCTTATAGTTTTCTTGCCTTGATTACAAAAGTTAAAGGAAGCATCTTTGCTTTTTTGGCAAATTCACTGCTTTTATCTTCCCGCGATTGCATTATTTCATCATCAGTTTGCTCAATCATTTGCTCAATGACAAATCCCGCTTTTGCCAACGCATTCACATAGGTTGATAGTTTACGGTCCGACAATGTTAGCATTCCTTCACCGGCTAAATTAAGAGGTACCGAATACCAAGATTCATCAAAATAACTCTTGTTAAAAGTAAGTGTGTTATTTTCTGCAACAACACATTTATGTATAGGATGAGACCAACTGAAAATAAATACGCCGTCTTTTTTTAGATAGGAAGCGATCCGGCAAAAAGTACTCTCAAGGTCGGTGGTCCAGCCTATGGCATAAATCGAATAAACATAGTCAAAATATTCCTCTGGTATGCCACATTCTTCTTCCATGGGAGAACAGATCAATTTTGCTGAAAGACCGCACGACGTCAAATGCTGCGTTGCCTTTTCAATTTGTTTTTCTGATATATCCATACCCCATAGTTCAGATGCTTTGCGTTCCCCCTGATACTGCAAGGATTGACCATTTCCACAGCCTATTTCCAACATCTTTTTTCCTGAGACATCACCAAAAAGTTGGCATTTTTCTTCTGAGACAAATGCTCCATAAAGAGGAAGCACGATTGCCCCTAAAAAGTCATTTCCTTTGGTATCCCAATAGAAGCTGTTTGTTTTATAAACTGCATTCTTGTCCATGCGGGCGCCCTCTCCCTCTAAGCTCTTTTGCTATACTAATGGTTGAAATATTCTCCTTGATACTCCTCATCATCATATCCGTAATAGAATGTCATTTCCCAGAGGCAATGGGCAATAAAAATGTACATGTTAGTTGCGTTTTGTGCAGGTAGAGTCATTCTCAGTTTTTCATATAAGAGACTGAATTTTTTTCAATCTAAAAAAATTAGATGTAATAATATCATTAAAACGACTTGATAATTCGACGAATTTATTACCCCAACCCATTATCTATGGATATTTCTTGTAATGATCCTGTCGGAGCAAAAAGAATTTCCAACTCTGAGAAGACTGATTCGTCATGTTGGTTAATTCTTTTCTTGTACATATCTAGTTCTAACCATATTTCTTCAACAGAATTGTATTTGGACCATGTAATGTCCGTTTTAGGGGAATTTATCAAATTTCTAACATCCAACAGTAAGTCAATTAATTGACTATAACCATCCACTTTTTTAGCACCTTCATTTCAATCAAATCATGTTTTCTTTGAAAGATATTTTAATAGTAGTGTTCTTGCTTTCTCATAACTCCTGTATTCATAAATAAATATTGAAAAATGTGCAGCGTTCTTTTCAAGGAATGTAATCAAGGATAGCTTTCTTCTGGAATTATGAAGAACTCACGTTTATAACGTTCCAATATTCTATCAGCAACTCTATAAGTAAACATTGACTATCTTTGTTTTATTCACATTTTTCACTTCAAGTACAACATTGTTCAGTATATAAATAATACCATATATTGGAACGAACGTCTTTATCGTATTCTTTGAATTTTTCCCATAGTGGATCGATGGAATTACTATCCCTATTTTAAACTCAGTTTTTTGTTGTATATGCAACAAAAATGCTGTATTATTTTTCTTAACTTATTGAAAATTTAATGTTAACGGAGTTGGTAAAATGGAGGAAATTTTACGTGAAATCGGTATGATTGCCAGAGCTTTGGATTCAATCAGCAATATAGAATTCAAAGAACATGAGCTTACAAAGGGGCAGTATCTGTACCTCGTGCGCATAGTTGAGAATCCAGGATTTATACAAGAAAAAATAGCCGAAATGATAAAGGTGGACCGAACAACAGCTGCTCGCGCTGTACAGAAACTTAAGATTAATGGCTTTATTGAGAAGCATGATGATCCTAATAACAGGAAAAGTAAAAAACTATTTCCTACTGAGAAAGGGAAGACAGTTTACCCTTTTATAAAAAGGGAAAACGGTTATTCCAATGAGGTTGCACTAACTGGATTCACCGAAAGTGAAGCAGTAACGCTTAATAACCTGTTGCAAAGAGTTCGGGAAAATGTGACAAAGGACTGGGAGCTTATAAAACGGGGAAACAAGAGAAGTTATTAATAGATAAAAGGAGTGCTATTAAAATGACTATTACTATTAAAAGGTGTACGGTTGATGATCTCAGCCTACTTCAAGAAATTAGTGTTGAAACATTTAATGAAACATTTCAGAATCAAAATTCACCTGAAAATATGAGAATCTACTTGGAAAGTGCATTTAACTTACAACGATTGGAAATAGAATTGACAAATAACTCTTCAGAGTTTTATTTTATCAATTCAAACGAAGAAACTGCTGGGTATTTAAAGTTAAATATGAATGATGCTCAATCTGAACCTATGGGCAATGATTCGCTTGAAATTGAGAGAATTTATATTAGAAAGAAATTTCATAAACAAGGTCTTGGTAGATACCTAATAAATAAAGCTTGTGAAATAGCGATAGAACGAAGAAAAGAAAAGGTTTGGTTAGGAGTTTGGGAAAAAAATCAAGGTGCAATTACCTTTTACAAAAAAATGGAGTTCGTTCAAACAGGAACCCACTCTTTCATTATGGGGGACGAAGAACAAATTGATTTAATTATGATCAAAACAATCAAATAACGTTTGAACCATGGAGCAGTTTGCAATCCGCTGTTGTTATGATTAAAAATATATTTAAAGTATAAAACCAATTGCCCGAAAAAGACTGCAATCAGAAACATTCATGAGATGTTAGTTTGCGAAAGACAACCATCTTGAAAATTCCACGTTTGTCCTCTGCCGTTAGCATAAAAGATGGTTCTCCTGGCTTCTTAAATCTCCGTCCGTTCTGCCTTTTCACTTCACGATCAGGCGTATGTACAACCATGGGTTCCATGTCGCCTGTTCGTACTTGAAAGCATCTTATATGTCCCCCTAGGAGCTGGCAG
This sequence comes from Paenibacillus sp. 2TAB26, assembly GCF_052115145.1. Classification (NCBI taxonomy): domain Bacteria; kingdom Bacillati; phylum Bacillota; class Bacilli; order Caryophanales; family Paenibacillaceae; genus Paenibacillus; species Paenibacillus sp. 2TAB26. The sequence goes on along the minus strand of NZ_JBFRGC010000026.1, from coordinate 81,535 downwards.
CCTGTTACTTGTAGTATTCAAACTTACGGGGATAATCGTAATTTCAAAAGCAGTAAGAGCACCCTCTCTACAATCAGAGTTGTAATTAACTGTATATGTATGGTAACAATGTGCTATCCAGATGAAATTACAATCTATCTCTTGTTCCAAATGTGCCAGCCGGATCTATTGTTAATGGATGATGGCTAAAGCTCTTTTCGAACAGCTCAGTAAAAGATTTGCACTCGAAAAACACACCGATGATTAACGTGTCTCATTGCTCCATCTTATTTCTAATAAAATTACTGGAGAGAGCATAGCTATTGTTACAGCTCCAATATTTTTCTCAAAAAAAACCACCCCGAAGGGTGGTCCGTAATGATGAGCACACTGTAGGATTTGAATAGGAGTGGAGAGTCCTGTGCTGAACCTGTAGGTTTTACTCTTATAATAACTATCAAATATCCTATCATTTTATATAGTTTTTTCTTTGTCTAACGACAGTTTCATTCAATAACTGTGGATGCTCTGAAAAATCAAGCCTACGCAAACCATGAGGCCTATTCATCATGACAACACTGGGATTGCCCATTTCTGAATTTCATTGATTCTCCAATACTCTTTACCTCAGCACATGCTCGCCTTCTCCTCCACTGTCATGAGAGGAAGCCATTCCTTTATTTTCACTTGTTCCATTTATTCATCCACCTTACCCCTTCACTGCACCAATCGTAATCCCCTTGATAAGATACTTTTGGAAAAAGGGATACATCACCATAATCGGCAGAACTCCGATCACAGCAATCGCCATTTTCACCGTCGTACTCGGCAAGTTAGCTCCAGCCTCACCTAGCTGAGCACTAAACTTGCTCTCCGTCAGAAACTGGATGTCGGTTAGCATTCGATTCAATATGTTCTGTACGCTGAACAACCTGGAATCGGTCACGTAGATCATCCCATTAAACCAATCGTTCCAATAAATAATCGTCTGAATCAAACCTACTGTAGCTACGATCGGCATCGATAGCGGCACAATTATTTTCCAGAATATTTTTAATTCTCCTGATCCGTCGATTTGCGCCGCCTCGATAAGTGCCGGGGGGATCGTCGTCATGAAGAATGTCCGCATTAGGAGCACATTAAAGCCATTCATGAGCAAGCCTGGTACGATCAAGGCCATAATGGTGTTTTTAATATCGAAGTATTGGACATAAACCAAGTAGGTTGGTGTAAGTCCGCCGTTGAATAGCAGCGTGAAAAACACAAAAAATGCAATTCCGTTACGTAAAGGAACTCCCTGTCTGGACATCGGGTAAGCAAGCATCGAGGTCATCAGCAGACTTGCTGCCGTGCCGAATACCGTAATAAACACCGTGATCCCATAAGCACGGGCGAGCTGCTCCGAGTGATTCCATAGATAGTTATAAGCGCCCAATCCCAATTGATCCGGAAAGAAGGTATATCCCTGTCGCAGAATTGAGCTCTCATCGGAGATCGATGAGATTACAAGCAGCAGGAACGGCAGCACGCAGGCCACCGCCAGGGCCATCATCGGAAGATGAAGCCATATTCCCTTGTTGATCGTTTTCATGCTTCTACACTCCAGTCCCACGCCTTAGAACAATGCGCTGTCCTTGTTGAATTTGCGCACCGCGTAATTCGATAACAGTACCAGTATAAAGCCGACTACGGACTGATATAGCCCCGCTGCCGAAGACATTCCAATATCACCTAAATTCATAAGCGCCCTGTATACATAGGTATCGATAACCTGTGTCGTATCATTCAGTGCCCCAGAGCCGAGTGGAACTTGATAAAATAGACCGAAATCAGAATAGAAAATTTTGCCGATGGCAAGCAAGGTCATCATGATGATAATCGGATACAATAATGGGAGAGTAATATAGCGAATTTGTTGCCATTTGGAAGCCCCGTCTAGTTTTGCTGCCTCATAATATTCAGGATCAATCCCGATGATCGCAGCCAGATAGATGACGCATAAGAACCCGGCGCCTTTCCATAAGCTGATAATCGTCAGAATGAATGGCCAATATTGCGATTCGCTATACCATGAAATACCCTCTATCCCCAGACTGGAAAGAATGGTTTTGTTAATAAATCCAGTCTCCATGCTGAGCAGGGAATAGGCCAAATAACTTACGATAACCATCGATATCAAATGGGGCAACAGTAATACACTCTGGTAAAACCGCGACATAAAGCGGCTGCGAATTTCATTCAGTGCGATTGCAATTCCCAGTGCAAAAGCAGTATTTAAGATGATGAAACAAAAATTGTACAATATCGTATTGCGTGTAATGATATACGCATCCTGCGTTTTGAATAAATACTCAAAATTTTTCAGGCCAACCCAGTCACTGCCGAGTAGTCCCTTTGCAAAATTGTAATCCTTGAAGGCGATAATTAGCCCGAACATCGGCAAATAATTGTTGATGAGCAAGTAGACAAGCCCCGGTATCATCATGAGCAGCAGTACGTAGTACTTTCGCACACTGCTCTTCCGGCGGGGCCGATAGGTTTGTTCCATATTACTCCCCGCTTCCCTGGCTGATCGCAGATGAACCAATAATGCTAACTGGACCCAGCAAGCCAGAGGGCTCCTGCTGGACGAACTTGGAGAACCAGTCCTGCTGATTCTTCGCTAGTGTATTGGTCACCTCAATAGTCACTTCATTCTCTCCTTGCTTCCAATAGCGAGCGATATTCCATACATAAGGCGCACACAGCTTCACACCGACATCCTGACCATTAACCCACACCTGTGCAGTCTCATAAACCTGCCCCAGATCCAGCCATATCGGGTCAATTATTTCACCAGTTAATTCACCAGTTACGACACACTCATATTTCATCGTGCCAGAAAATCTCGGCATCAGGTCGCGTGAGCTCATATTACGCAGCTCCTTCATGGTCCCCCAAGGTGTGAATGCTGGATATTCTTTGGCTGTAGCAAGGGAAATGTTCCACTGGACATTCTCAATCAAACGTCTGGATAAAGCACGATCCGCACTGGCATACAGGCTCAAATCTGTCCCAAGTGGAGCACGCTGCCACTGGCCTATTGGTGCCGGTAGATTCCCCTCTTCTCCATCCAGTACACGAAGCAAAATTAGTGATTCATAAGTGCTCAGTCGCAAATCAAGCTGATAGTTTTCTCCTGCCCCTACGCGATCCACCTTGTTAGTGAATGCGTCATAACGAAGCCATACACCAGAGCCTGGGAGCGTAATGCTAGTCTCAATTGGCTGATCTGGATTCTCATTGAACAGCATAAGAACTTCCAATTGATCATGACGGTATTGGTAGGCTCGTAGATAAGGCTGTTTGTCCCTGAGCACCAGCTCATTCATCCCTCGGTCGATAAGCGTCTCTGCCAGAAGCTTCAATGGGGTTATAGTAACCTGAGGGTAAGCCGTCAGCTTCTTCAGCACTTCCTCGCATGGTACAGATTGGCTCGCTCTTACTGGCAATGCGTCAATGAAGATAATAGACAAACCAGCTGATGCGAGCTCAGTAAGCTTATCCAGCCATTCTATTGGCAGCGCCTCGGCATAAGGTACGATTAGGCAGCGATAACGTTCTTTGTGCACCGCTAGCTCCCCATCGATAACTTCCGAAGAAACCAGGATATCGATCGGCAGCACATCGCAGTCGATTTGGCTCTGCATCAACTGCTTCACCGGCTCCTGGAACAGCATGTATTCCCCGGACCATTCAGCCTCAGCGTGATAAAGCACAGCAGCACTCGCAATATGCTCCCCATCATTCAACAAGTGGCATACCCGGTTCGTATAGTCATTAAGCAGTCGGTAATACCTGAACTGCGGATTATACCCTCTGGCATAGAAGTGCGGCGGGCAATCCCAGTCAGGGAACTCTTTCTGAGAAAAAGCATGCGGCACAAAATGATTGACGCCTCTAACCAGCATATGGTCGGTCAGCCACTTCATCAGCTTCAGCCCTTCCGCCCAGCCGTAAGCGCCGAAGATTTCGCAAAAGGTTCTTCCTTGCTTCCTAGGGTCGATATGTCCCAGTGAAGCAGCTAGTTTGGTCATCCCGTAATGGAAAAAGACGCTGTCTGTCTTTCCACCCATCCATGAGAAAGACATTTCATCAAACCCGGGTACAATTTGCCATAACACGACATCTAGACCAGACATGTCCTGCCCCTCCAGTGCACGGAAGAAATGCCCTGCTCCGCAGCCCAGTCTGGCGTGTACATTATTGTCCTCCATTAGATGGCCGATATAGGCTACGCCGCGTTCTCGGCACCAGTCTCCAATCCGCCTGCTGAAGTGCTCCGCGTACAGCTTGCTCACTACGTTCATGTAGGCGTAGCGCACAGCAAACGTCTGAGGTCCTCCCTCATGCCAGAGCAGAGGCAGATGCTGCCGCAGGTTCTGACCGTATTCTGCCTCCAGCAGCTCCAGCAAATCAGAACGCCACGGCAGAGCCATCTTGGCATCGCCAAGTCCCGAAGCATAATCGTACGATGCTTTGCTATTATAGAAGCCAGGCTCATCCGAGAAGAAACCTGCGAATGCGACGCCAAAATCATCCTTGTATCTTGCGTAATAGGCTTCGTAGATTGTATCGATCAGAATCTGCGTCGATTCCGGCACGATCGGGTTCAAATAATCTTTGCGGCGATCATCCCCGCCTTCCCTGGTGACGACGAACAGGCAGATCGTCCAGTAGCCTTCCGGCACAGGCCAATAAAGAACCCCGTCTTGCACTGAAGCTTCGAGATCTATTGCAATAAACTCCCCATCCAGCTCGCCCGTAACTGGATCACGCCTAGCTGCAGCAGCACCGACAGGTCTTGCTCCATCTAGCACCGACCAGGGGCGCAGCAGGAACGAAGCTTCAGAATCGGGACCGCGTGCATCAATTCGACGCTCTGAGAGGAACTGCCGCTGGTGTTCCAGCGGCGCGTCCTTCACCTTACCTGCTGCGTGTCCTGTCGGAAAGTGATCATCGTCGAAGACCCAAATTTGCATGCCATGCTTCCGGGCTTCATCCATAATGATATCCATATCCTTCCACCACTGTGGACCAAGCATATCAGGGTGGGGACGGGATTCCACACATACGGCATGGATGCCCGCTTCCCGTATACGAGCCAGCTCCTCACGAATGACCGCCTCTTCTTCTCCGCGCTGCCAGAAGAACGGAAGAATATAATTCCGTTCCTCACCTCTTAGCAATTCATGAAGTTTACGACTCATTGCACACCCTCGGCTTTCGCCCATTCATCCAGCTGGCGCTGCTTATCCGCAATAACCTTATCGATTCCTGCGGCCTTCAGCTTCTCAATAAATTGCGGCAACACCTTATCTGGGTCCACAGAGCCTGTTTCCAGAACAAGATAATATTGCGCGATGACGTTGGATACTGCCGCTATTTCTGTTTTGACGGACTCCGGATTCATCGTAAAGCCCATCGCCTTGGATTTAATCGCCTGCTCATTGAATTCCTTCATCTTCTGCCAAATATCCGGGTCTTCACCCTCAAATACATAAGAGAGGAACTGGTTGCCAAACAGCCAGCTCATATTTAAATTGTAGCCGTTCGTCAGCATTGTGACGCCTTCTGGGTATTTGATGACATTATCGGACACTTTGACATAATGCTTGCCTTCAATACCCCAATCCAGCAGATTAACAAGCTCAGCATCCCCATACATCAGATCCAGAAACTTCATAGATGCCACCGGATTCTTAGCTTGACGCGGAATCCCCCACATAATGTTCAGCACATGATCTGTCATGGATACAGGATTAGACAAGGTTGCACTAATCATTTCCTTGCCAATGGATCTGGACTCCTGCGCATCAAATCCCGGTTTCAGCTTAGAGAGATAACCAAAAGCTCTATCAGCCTTCATTAATTCAATTTGGCTCGACTTGTTGGTTGCTGAATCTTTCAACGTATAACCCGCTTCATACCAGTTCCTCATCCGTTTCAGGAGCGCAGCATATTCCGGAGACTCGATGCTGTTAACAAGCTTCAGACCATTATCGTAGCGTGGTAGCACACCCATCCCGTTGCTAAGACCATCATGCCAGCTGTAGCTGGTCAGAAAGGAGAAGCCAGCTCCGCTAGGAATTAGTGGCGTAATGTCTGGTTCATTATCTTTAATGATTTTGAGCGCTGCTTCTACATCATCCAGTGTTTTAATCGCACTCGCGTCGATTCCATGCTTATCTGCAAGATCCTTGCGCATTGTAAATCCGTTGGCTGTTGCCAAGTCTCTCACAGGCGTGACGCCGAAAACCTTTCCATCTACCTTACTGGCGTTCAAGTAGTCCGGGTCAAGCGCCTTGCGAATATTTTCCCCATTCTTCTCCAGCAGCTCATCGAGCGGCAACAGCTGTCCTCTGGACACTTGGGAGCTAAATCCAAATGGTGATCCGACGACAATCAGATCCAGCTTCTCATTGCTCGTCAGCATTAAGTTAACCTGCTGGGCATAAGCGCCGTAATTGATTGGCATCAGATTAACCGCTACATTGATTTTTTCCTTTGTAATCTTGTTAATCTCATCTTCTACTGCCTTCATATCCGGTGGCGTGCCGGTTACACTGAGAAATGCGACATTCAATTCATCGATCTTTTGCGATGCTTCCTCGCCTGTTGTTCCGGGGCTGTTAACCGGTTCTTTCGCCAATCCGCCTGAATTTCCGTTCGAACCACATGCGGATATGAGTAGCGATAGACTCACTAGACTTGCGATTAACCATGTCTTCTTGCGCATTTTGTTTTCCCCCTGGCTTGATCATTTGGCTTTCTCTTGCCATTATAGCGGGAAGAGGACCGCATCCTCTGCTTCAGGTTCGACCTTTGCCTGACGTCATTTCGACTTTGCAAGGGGGGCACCTCGTCCGTGCTGGCGAAACTCGATTGGGCTTAAGCCTGACTGAGCCTTGAACAACTTTGCAAAATGAGAAAAGTTCGAATAGCCCGTAGCCATCGCCACGGCGCTTACAGGAAGCTCAGAATGAATAAGCAGCTGCCTAGCCAGCTTGATTCTCTCCTGCAAAATATACTCTGGAATCGTACAGCACAGCTCTTTTTTAAATAAGCGGGTCAAATAGTCCGGGTGCAAGTATACGTGATTCGCTGTCGTTTCTCTGGACAGATTCTGATCCAGATTGGATACAATATAGCGTGTCGCCCGTTCAATCACATCGCTAATCGAGGACGGATGTGTGGTATTCACAGCCTTCATAATGACATGGGCAAGCCAGCGCTCCAGATCGGTAAGCGAGCGGGATGCAGCTTCCGCCAGACGCAGGCTCTCCTCATCACAGAACATGAGATGTGCTTGAACCCCTTGCTGCTGCAGGACTGCATGGGCCATTTGCAAAAAATTCTCCTTCAGCGCACGCAAATAATCGCCATCTATTCCCGTTTGATCCCGCAGTCCATGGATGCAAGCTCTCACTTCTTCCTGCAGCCTCTCCTTCACGCCTTGCCTCATCATCGCTGCCCAGCCACTCATATCTGGCAGAGCTGGAGGTGCTGCTGCAAGACGCTTTGCCTCATTCAGAGCAACATAATGGATTCCGGTCACATTATCTCTGTCTAAATTGTGTAATTGAGCCAGCAGAGCAGGGAGTTCATGTCCTTCTACTGGCCGCCCCCCATAGCAATATAATTCACAGTATAAATGTACACGACAAAACTCAACCAAGCGGCTACACATGATGGCAAGTCCGTTCTCTAGTTGTTCCTGTTCCACAGGCACAATAAGCAACCAAGCGTCATTCCCGGCAGGTACAACGACACTGCCTAACGTAAGCCTTCCCAGCATCTCTTTGCCTGCGTTCTTGAGACCATATTCCAGCAGCTTTCGATCTCTGACCAGGAAGTCCTGCTGCCAACCACGTATGATCATTAACACTGGCAAAACCAAGGAGTCCGCAGGGAGAGATACTTGCCTTGCCGCCGCTTCCTTTGCAAAAATCTCACTCACTGCCGGAATGGTTTCATTCAGAACATCCAGCCAGAAGCGCTCATGATTTATATCCTGCTGCCGAGACCACCAGTTCTTAACCCGCTGCGCATCCGCCAGTTCTTGCTCGCGCTTCACAGCGTCTGCCGCCTTGCACAGTGCGGCTTCCAGCTCTTCCTTGGTCAGCGGCTTCAACAAATAATTGGAGCAGCCCAGACGTACAGCTTCTTGGGCGTAATGAAAATCCGCATGGCAGGTCATCAACACAGGAACGGTGCGAATTCCCTTCTCCCGCATCCACTTCAGCAGCTCTAGTCCGCTCCGCTGCGGCATTTCAATATCGCATAGCAGAATATGAATCTCCTGTACCTCAAAAATCCGCTCCGCCGCAGTCGGATTGTAAGCAACATAAACGTTGGAAATACCAAGCTGCAACCAGTCCACCATTTTTTTAACCGCTTTCACAAAATGAATCTCATCATCTACGATCAGCACGTTCAGCAAGGTGTGCCCTCCTCTCCTTCCGGGAATGACTTCATGGGTAAGCGAACTTCGACTCGAGCCCCGCCTGAATGAAGATTAAGAAAGGTAAGGTCGGCTTTTCCGCCATACAATAGCTCCAATCTGCGCCATGCATTCCAGATGCCATGCCTGCTGCCGTCCTCCCGCTCCAAGTTCCTCTTCTCATTTAAGAGCTGCAGCAGCTCTGGGGTGAATCCTTCGCCGGTATCTTCAATAACGAGTAGAATGCGAGGCACCTGACCATCTGATTCTAGCTTTCCATGAATCGATAGCCGGAATGGCGCTTCCAGCGTAAAGGCGTGCTTGATGGCATTCTCCACAAAGGTTTGAATCACAAGCGGGGGTATAGCGAGGTTCAGCAGATAAGATGGCACCTCAATTTCACTGCTCAGCTGATCTGGAAACCGCAGCTCCTGAATACGTATATAATTGCGCATATGCATCAGTTCATCCCCGAGAGAGACGAGTGACACATGACTACGGAAAATGTAACGGAAATAGTCCGAGAGACAGCGCGACATCTCCTGGATTAATTCATAATTGCGTACAGCAGCCAAACTGTGCAGCATATTAAGGGAATTTAAATAAAAATGAGGATTAATCGTTGTCTGCAGCTGCCTAAGCTCCGCCTGCTGTTTGCTTAATTGTTCCTCATAAACATGGATTTTCAGCTCTCTAATGTGGGAAAGCATTTGGTTAAAATGATCGTTAACGACGCGAAATTCTTCGGTTGAGGCTTTAGATTCTGGAATCCCTTGCATATGCCCTTCACCGATTCGATTCATGGCAGATAGCAGTCTTCTGATCGGAAGCAAAATCATCTTGCGAAGCAGCACCAAACTCAAGGGAATCAGCAATATTGAACCCACAGAGACAAACCTATTCCAGCTCCAGAGATTGAAAAAACCTTTCAAAATATCTTGCTCCGGTATAAGCGCAACCAGTCGGAAACCACCATGCCGGGATCGTTCACCTACCGTCAGATAACGTTCCGGACCACCTGATAAGCTATATCCACCAGAGGCAAAGCTTAAATCAATTTGTTTTTCGCGAACCACTTCAGCATGCAGCATAGGCTCTCCAGCTTCTGTAGAAAATAGCGAAAAACCGTTCTCGCCTAAATTAATCAGGTTAAACGGAATGAGAAGTGTGTCCGCCTTGACCCAGGCGCCAACATAAGTGTTGGGAGCTGCCTGAAGCAAGCGGAGAATATAATAGCTGCCATCGATCTGTCGTACAAGCCAGTCACGCCCCCCAAGCTCAGACTGTGTGGGGGACGCATTCAGCTTACGGGTAACCTCACCTGATACCGCTACTCTTTCCATATAGGATGGGCGTGGACTGAATGCTTCTATGAAGCTTGCATCTAGTGTGCTATAAATAAAAAAGCCGTCCACTGCTCCATTACGGGAGTTTTCGTTCCATAGCTGCTTGGACAGTTGTACCTTTAGCAGTGCCGTCTCGGCTTCTGGCTGCCTTCGGTCCAGCAGCAGCAGGTTCGAGTCAGAAGCCACCATGTTAATTAAGAAGCTGTCGATTTCATCGAGCAGCCCATCAATTTGATTCATATAGAGGGTGATAAAGCTCTGATTGCTCTCAGCGACTTGCTTACGTACTACTTGAGCGGCATAATATTGGTTGAAATTGAGCAGCACAATGAGCGGAACCAAAATGGCGGCTACGCCCACAATGAGTTTGAATCGCATCGTATTTCGAAGCTTGCTTCTGCGCTGTATATTCATTGCCTTTCCCATAGGCTAAGCAAAAAATCCTTATAACGCGCATTCTGCTCCAGCTCTTCTGCCTTGGTTGCGTCACCGTTCTGACGGCAAATCAAGACAGACTTTTGTAAATAAATGAAGTACAAATGTGTAATCATTCGCGTCCGTTCGATCCAAGCCAGCTTCTCATCATTAGGAATTTCGGCTGCGCGCTCAGTGGCAAAAGCACTCATCGACAGGCGTGTCTCCTCGCTGATCAGCTCCTTGAATGCCTCCAGTTCCGCCGGATTCTTGCCCATACTGGCGTAATACACACTAAAGAGCGAATCATAATAGAGAAGATCTGGCTGGTGCTCTCTTAACCACAAATACTTGTCGAGAATGGCTTCAATAGAAGCACGCGGGGATTTAAAATCGAACTCCACCAGCAAGCGTCCGAACATGCGCTTCAGATTATCTACATACACTTCAGTGGCCAGCTCCTCCTTATCCTTAAAATGATGGTACAAGGTACGTCTGGACGCGCCTGAGCGGGTAGCAACGAGTACCAAATCCGCACCCTCAATCCCCTTCTCGCAAAAGGCGGCCAGCGCCGCCTCTTTAATCATTTCTCTGGTAAGCTGCAGTTGTTTCTCTCTAAGCTTCATCATGTGCTCCCCTATCCTGTAGTGCTAAGCTCTTCGGCAGCATTGGAGCTCGCTTCTGCAGCGTTATGCAGGAAGCGTGTGCCTCGAGAGCTGCGTTCTTGCTTGTGAATAATGCTATCCAGCCATGCCACTAATTTCTGCCCTTCCTCCTCTGCCTCGTAGAAGGCTTGCATCGGCAGCAGTGTATGCGGAGTCGTGTGATTCTCCTTATCATAGCCGTATTCTGTTAGAAAATAATAAAAATTAGGCAGTTGTTCGTCAAGCTGGCGGGTAGCCGCTCGAAACTGTTTGCTCCATGCCTCCAAACTTTGCGGGTCAATATCGTCTCCTTTGCCATTAAGACGGTTCTGGAACGAGGTGAGCACCTTGTCATTAATGGTACAAGCATGCATGAGCACAGCATGAGCAGGCATGGCCTTCGCATTGTAGCGGAACGCCGCTCCAATCATATCTGTCTCCATCGGAAATGCGAACTGGCGTGTGAAATCAGTATTCCACTGCTTGTTTACAATACTCGGCCATTGCTCGGAAGCAAGAAAGGAGCTGTCAGAGAGATGATAGATTTCTGCATCTGCATAATGGCTCGCAATGTCACTGGCATAGAATGCTGAACCAAACCCACCAGCACTAGAGCCTGTAATCAGAAGCTTATCCGGTGTGTCGAAATTTGCATACACCCATTGCAGCGCTTCCTCCACATTATTCCTGCCATTATGACGGATATGCCGCACCTTCTTTCCCTTCTCATCGCTGTAAGTAACTGCAGCATTGCCGGTATGGAAGTCAGCTGAGACATAAGGAATGAAGACGACATTCCACTCGGAGAACGGGTTGTCTGGACGTTGATCGAAGATCCCACGGTGCATATTAAAGATGTAGAACGGAATTCGGGCGAAATAATAGCCAAATTGCCCATACTTGAGATAAGAACGCAGGGACAACGGGATCTTCGCTGTCTCTGCATCCCAGCAGGCCCCGCCCCCGCAGAAATAGACCATCAAATTTCGGCTGCTGCCTTTGCGAGAATACAAGCAAAACGTTGAACCATCCGTGGCCATTGTCTGCTTGCTAAGCTTTACCTTGTTCCACTTGCCCGGTTTCGTATCACGGAAGCTATTCTTTTGGCTTGGTCTTTTGAAAACCTTACGGCTGACAAAGACAATGGAAAGGACTGCCACTGCAACAATAAAAAAGAATGTTCGCTTCAGCCTTTGCATGCTAATTCCCCTCTTCTCTCATAATTAACAGCCTTCAATCCTTGTGAATGGACACCGCTCCAGCCTTTATTGCGGTACAGCTCCGGATGCTCTCCAGAAAAAGCTGCCGCTGCATCTGAATCATCAGCCAACCGATAACGCAGCCATGCGGTCAAATAACCTCTATGCATGCCGCCCTGCCCCATGCTCTCTAGATGATGTGCCGCTCTCGTCATCGCCATAACAGCTGCTTGGCCTGATCGAACCGCTGCGTAGGCACTCCGATTGGAGAATTTTGGCGAGATCATAAAATCATGCGTTCCCGCCATGAAAAATAATGCAGCAGTTTGCGTTTCAATCTCATAAACATCCTTGGGTTCACACCACATCGGAGCAGGCAGCGCAATTGTAACCACCGTCTGAAGCGGCTCATCCAGATAATTCCCTGCATTCAGGACCCCTGTCGCGCCTTGGGAATGACCCACTGCACCAATGCGGTCTATCAGCAGTTTGCGATAAAAGAGGCTCGCAGGATCAGCATTCTCCTGCAGGGCATAACGGACCGTATCTGCAACTTCTCGGCCTGTGCCCGTATGACGGCAATAGCTGTCGATGACAACAAAGCCCCACGTCGCCAAATGAAGCAGCAGCGCATCATAATTCTCAGGCTGAGCATCCGAGCCATTGCCCCAAACAATAACAGGACAAGCTTCGTCCATCTCCTCCGGGCAATAGATTTTGTATTGCGGATTCCCATCCTCTTCCTTAATTACCACACTTCTGCTACGATGCGGCCCTGGTTCGCCATAACGCTGCTCCACAGGTTCTGGCTGATAGCGGTAAAGCCACCTTCGTAATTTAAGCGGATACATCATTAGCAGATAGACCGGAATTAAAATCCACTTTACCCAGGGGCGGGAAGCTGGCTTCTCTGATGTTATCATCCGTGCTTGCCATCCTCTCATTTTCATTTCGCATTACACCAAGATTACTTACTGCACACCGTGTGTAATGAAAGTATAATAAAGGACACTGCCACTGTCAATGCAGGATTTGTGAAGTTGCGAATTGTAGTTGCTAGGGACGAAAATAAGGGCAGAAAAGTGCAGCACATTAAGGCTTTTGTGTGGAGAGGAATCCTAATTCTTTGATCGTGGCGTTGTTGAGGGTTCTGGAGAGGATAGGGCTATTGGACCTTCGCCAATAGCTCTTTCTTGTACCGTTTCAGTCTCATCGCTCGGACTTTTTTTCCCATACCGTTGCTTCTCGACGTTAGCTTTTTTGCTTTTGCTTTGACTTTCATCTTGGCGGTAGATTTTGGGTGAACTACTGGCGGTTTCTACTCCAGGTATGTAATTGGCTCTCTTAAAAACAAGGCTATGTATACTGATAGATCATTTTAACGAATAACTAGCATTGCTTTTAACGCATAAAAGGCCAGAATCACCTTAATGTGACTACCAGCCTTTATGACTCAAGAAGTAAAATTCGTATGATCTATTCTCGTATGCACCTGTATGTCAAATTTCACTACCGGATAGTACTCCTTCCAATTATCCTTCATTTTACGCCAATATTTTGGCTGCTTACGATGAATCATTTCTCCTATCCCAAGCATATCAACCTTATTTTTCTTGGAAAATTGAATAAACCGATCGATCTCTTGGGTAATGCTTTCATTTAGCGCTTTCTCCCAAGTGGCTACCTCTTCCGAATCGATCTTCGTATCTGTGCATTGTTGACTAGTTAAATTCAGATCCGCATAAATTTCTATTTTGACAATTGCTTTGAGCTGCTGATCCACAATAGGATGTATGACGCTGCGGTTATTAATGTTTTCAAATGTCAGCATCTCCTTCTTTCGCCCGCACCTTATCGTTTCGGAAGAACCGTTCATCTGGCCTGAAGCACGAAGGAAACCTTTTGTTTCCTGTACATGCAAGAAACCGACGAGATGATCGCCTTTAAAAGCAAAAAGTCCCTTCGTCTGTAACAATTGAAGTTTTTTATCTACCTGGTCACTAACAATCTCTATCGACGGAATGCTTATGTCTTTGTACTGGTTAATTAATTCTTGATAGACATCAATGAAAGTAGTTTTTTGGGTTAAGGCCGTCGTGTTCCCTCCCTCGGATAAACCCTTTAGTGCTTGAGAAGAGATGGATACGTTTGGCATAGATACTTTTAACGCTTCAAAAGCAGTACCTTCCTTTACGTACACTAAAGTTGAATTCCGAAATTGTCTTAACCGCCGGATATCCTCTAACATCTTATCAATTCCGCTCCTAGCTAGGTCCGCACTAAATATAATGGCAGACGTGTGGCCCCAAAGCAGCGTTCGGTCCGATTTCGATCTCATGAGACGGGCGGCCTCGAATAAGCTTCTACCCTCCGTGGATAAAAAAAACGTTCGCTCCTGCATCCCCTTCGGCTGTTGTCCGCCAGTCGTCAGCCTCGCAATTTCAGCCGTTAATCTAACCGCTCCGTTCTCTCCTTTGTCAATGGCAATGGAATGTACAATATGGAGTTCGTTAAGCTCCATACTGCCCTTGCAGCCGGTATTAATAAAGCAAACAACAATTACCGCGACAGCAAACCATTTTCTTGCTTTCATCTTTGCTTACCTGAGAATCGCCTGTTTTGAATCGAACGAAACAATCCGGGCCGTTTATTGTTCATTGAATGCGGCCTACGAACGATAATGTCCGTTAATTCTTCGAACTTAAATGGTGAAGCAGGTCCCAAATAAGGAATGCCGAAAGAGCGAAGCGAAGCGAGGTACGTCAAGAGCATAATGATCCCAACCATCACTCCGACATATCCTAATAAGGAAGCAAGCAGCGTCATTCCGAACTGAAGCATACGTATGACATAGTTAATAGCGGTAGGAGGCAGCGTAAACGTGCAAATTCCGGTTAGAGCAGCGACGATAACCATAATGGGGGATACGATTCCAGCTGCTACGGCAGCTTGCCCCAATATGAGGGCGCCTACGATGCTGACAGCTTGTCCGACCTGCTTCGGCATGCGGATGCCCGCTTCGCGCATAATTTCGAAAGCGATCATCATCATGAAGCTTTCCACCACCGCCGGAAAAGGAACAGGCTCTTTCGCCGATGCGATGCTCTGCAGTAAAGTCGTCGGTACCAGCTCATGGTGAAATGTAACCGTAGCTACGTAAAAAGCAGGAAGCAGCATGCCGATCATTGCGCTGAAAAATCGAATTAGACGCATCACAGAGCCGATATAGTAGTTCCAGGCGTAGTCCTCGCTCACTTGGAATGCTTGCAAAAAAACGAACGGCAGAAGCATTACAAAAGGCGTTCCTTGCACAATGACCGCAATTCTGCCGTCAAGCAATGCCCCGATAACTCGATCGGGCCTCTCTGTCGATTCAATTAACGGAAATAAGGTCCCGCGGTTATCGGTGATCCACTCCTCCACGTAGTTGCCTTCCAGTATCGTATCCGCTGGAATTTCACTGATTCTTAAGTGGACTTCCTTTAAAATTTCCGGATTCGTTATTCCTCCAACTGACAGAATGATGAGGTTTGTTTTACTCAAGTGACCTACCTTGCGGTATTCAACCTTTAAGATGGGAGACGGAAAATGATAACGGATCAAAGCTAGATTATTGGTCAAGGACTCCGTAAATCCACTTCTTGGACCTTTCACTACCGCTTCAGTTACCGGTTCATCCACGCTTCGTAGTTGGATTCCGAGCGTATTGATGGATATCGCATATTCTTTTTCATCAAAAAGCAGTACCGATAGGCCAGCCGAAAGAGAGTCCGCGGCATCCTCGATGGTGTAGACCTTCTCGTCCATTCGGAAAGCAGTCAGCAAGTTTTCATCTTCTTTATATCGAATCAGCATAAGATCAAGCTTCCTCGTATCTGTCATTTCATTTAGATAACATACCGTAGCAGACTGGCCCTCGCTAAAGGTGGAATGAACCATAACCAGATCATCCGTCGCTTGCATGTATTCCTTTAGCAATCGTTTGTTATCGCAAACGTTGCTCGTGAGCTTTGTTTTGTTGTTACTGTTGTTGCCCACAGCATTCACCTGCTTTTTTTTTCATATTCTCTTTGATCAAAGCAATAAACAGCAGCACGGCTGGAATGAATAGCTGAAACATAACAAAATACCAAGCCTGGCTGTCATAAAAGGCAGATAGCTCGATTAATCCCCATACTTTGAACTTGGAGACGATAACAAAACCAATGGCCAGCGGAATAATGAACATGTGAGGCTTGCGGAGCCGCAGCAATTGTGATAGACCCTGGTTCGCGGACCAGAAGTATACCGTTATTTTGATAAACGAGCTCATCACCCAAACAACAACGAGCGCGGCATCAAACCGTTCTATGTTGCTGAACAGCTTTATATTTTGAATGAGACTAATGCTCGGGTAAGTAAAGGTTGCCGTCGTCTTGCCGCCAAACAGCATCGTGCACGATAAGATCGACATCAAAAGCAGCAGCAATGTAATGCCCACGGCACTTATGGCATAAGCATTCGTGTGCTTCGTCTTACGAACATGCTGCAGAACCATTGATATAAACATCAAATCACCAAACCAGGACATAGAGAGCAAAAGCCCCCTGAGCGGCTGAGCCAGACCGTTTTCCAGTATTGGAAGCAAATATTCGGGGTGATATTGGTTGATCAGCAGCAAGTAGATCAACAAGAAGGTGGTTACTGTAACAAAGAATATTATCTCTGAAACACGCGCAAACACTTCAAGGCCATGATAAGCCGCATACGCACACATGATAGCACCGGCAGACAAATACCAGATCTGCGGAATGAGCGGATTTAATACGATAATAAAAAACTGGGAAAACTCGCGTAAAACCCAAGACGTTACGTCAATAAAATAGCAGATAAATAAAAAGGCCATAACGCTTCCGATCCAAGAACCGAGCAGATGCGTACAAATGGAAATGATATTTTTATTCGGGTAAAGTTGATTGAGCTTCAAAAAAACGCACAAATTTATGAGACCCATTATTCCTCCCGCCACTGCCAAGTACCAAGAGTTTCGTTCCGCATAATCGGCAAATGTTGCAGGGGCGTAAAGACTTGAGGTTCCGATCGTTGAAATGACGATTAAGGTCATCATTTGAAAGTTGCTTATTGTCGTGATACGACGTTCCATATTGAACCTCCCTTACCGATTGATTCATTATGCGCTGTAATTGGTAATTTATTCGTGGCATAATTGGGTTGCGCATAAGGAATAATAGCTCAGAGGTGAGAGATCATTGTGAAAGCTTATATCATCGTGTCTACTTTTTCAGCCGTCTGGCTTGTTATGGTGTATGTGTTTTTATCTGACTACTATTGGTACCAAAGGATAGCTGCTGGAACATGGGGATTTATACTCGTGAATGCCATTACGCTGGTTCCCGTATTGCTATGTTTCTTTATTGCTGATCGGCTTCAGCCTGTCGTGAAATCGGAAGATTCGCAATAAATTGATTTTATGCGTTCTTCGCTATCAGCTGAGTTTATCTGTACCTCTCTCTCTATACGAATAATGCCAATGAAGATATTAAGAAGTACTTGGGTTCTGGCAGTTCGCCACAGGAATACAGGTGTATTATAAATAAAAAAAAACTGCGATAATCCCGCACTTATTTGGGGTTATCGCAGCTTAATCAGTTTCTTATATGTTGGAAAAAACCTCTTTATATTTGTTAACGAACACATTCGAATCAAGTTATACACCATACCGAATATTGTTAACCTTTGTATTTGTCAATGAAAAGTTTTGAAAGACTCGTTCTCCACCTTTTCCTATTGGTGCTTGAGCTACAAGTCCCACCTTAATTGTCTTTTCGACTGGTAAGCTAAAGAATCGCATCATATCGAACTTAACCCCATCCAACGAATAATGGAATGAAAATGAGTTATCAACTCTTGCAACCTGTAACCATACATGATTACCTTTAATGTTACACCCGTTAGCGTCATCCGAATGATGATTCGTGACAACACTTACTACAGCATGTGTACCAAAATCTGTCTGTTCGAAGCATGCTTTAGCCCACACCTGGAGATCTTGCATAACCATAATTGTCGCCGCATCGTAAGTATCCCTGAAATCATGAGAAACCTGAACACGCATCACAAAATCGCCTGTAACTTCTTTGTAATAAAATGGTGCATTGCAAAGATTTTCCGGTGTAATTCCTGTTTCGGAAACGGCACCATTATTACAGAAGAAATCACTTTCTGCAGGGGCTTCAATAATCAGTTTGTCATTTTCATAGGTTGCCTTGCTTTCATTAATCCACTTAAAATTGTCAAATATTGAATTTCCCATTGGAGATTCTCCTTTGTTTCGATAAAGTATGATGCAAATTACTAGTTTAAAGTAGCTGATTGCTTAAATACAATAGTACCATTTTATGCTGATACAACGATAAATTAACCTAATCAATCTCCTTCAAACAAGAAAACCGACATGTTTGACAAGTAAATTATACCGTTTTTAATTATCCCAATAATTCACTAGTAAGAGTTAATGATTACATTTGAACATTTTTGAGATGGAACCAAACGATTCATCGAGGTAGGAAGTCCCAACTGATATCTGTGTTGATTATAATAATGTGGCCAATCTCTCTTTGCAATTATATCAAACTTTTTCCATTTTTAACAATTGTCATTATCATATATATCGCCGATGATAGACTCCTGAGGAGCATTACATCATTTGAATTGACTGTAGGTTTATTTGTATCTGTATACATCAAGGATAAGCGATACTGCTCTTTTGGATCATTCTCTGCTCTACCGCTATAAACCAAACTAAACCAGTTATGACGGACACGTATCTGGTATCGACGTGACATCAAGAAAAGTCCTTCAGCAATTCATGATTGCTCAACCAGGTGAATGTCCATTCTCTACTTTAACTACAGCTATGAAAAAAGTAGATGTTGTTTAGCTAAGCATAACATTCCCCTGTACTTGAATCCGCGACGAGATAAACGTAACATGATAGAACGTATTATAGAAAAAACAATTCCAAACAGAACCACACGAATCCACTGCTCTATCCATTTCTGATTAACTTAAGATGGTAATAAACCTGTTTCTTGTTGTCCCTTCGAATGCCATTTTTATTGAATGATTAATCCAAAGTTATTTTGAATGTAATTCACGTTAGGATTAGCAAATTACTCGTTGTCAGATTGTTAAACGTTGCATACCCATTGCCGGTATAAGTGTAAATAGCTGCTCCTTTATGCGGCAATGTGAATCGTGAGGTTAATGTTCCGTCAAGCCCAGTACCATTGATGTTACTTATGCCACTACTAATAATCGTATCCGGTAAGAGAATGCCAGTATTGTTCTGAAAGTGGGTAATCAGGGAACACGGTATTCATTCTGATACCGTTACCGTCTACAGTGTCGCTGATAGCATTATTTGTTGACTTGTGTCCTCCTCCAAAGAATGCAACGGCTGCTGCACGCCAGTTGTTCTCAATGGTGTGGTGTGACACTGCTGACGCGCCATTGGCTTTACTCGTCCACACAGCGATGCCATCATCTCCATTATTGTGTAAGCTGCTGTTACGAACAGTCGAATTGGGCAGTTGGAATTTATATAATGAAAGCGATATGCTTCTTTCATGCCCAATAGACAGAAAAGGTTTGATATGTATAGATGTTTACACAGAGCAGTCGCCCCAAGCTATGAACCCGCTTGAGGCGACTGTATTTTATTTATTTCAATATGGTTGGAAACAATCCAAATATCAATACTTCTTATTCGCCTTTTTCCGTTCCAATTGGCATCATCATACCATTATCCATCCCCATCATTGTAACGCTGCTCGATTCTTCTTCTCCGTCTGCCAAATAAACCTCAGTTCCAAATGCTGGCTCAGCATAAGGGAGGTTTGTGTTTCCGCGGACGAGAATTTGACGGTAATTCCCTGAATGACCTTCGAATCCGTCATGGTCCCATGGAACCCAAGAACGTGCATTGCAATAATGGCAAACGAATGAGCGACGGTAGCGATCCTGGGTACGATTCGGGTAGGAGCGATGAAGTAGATGCGAATGGAAAAATAAAACATCTCCAGGACTTAGCCGAACGGGTATGGCAGGAGGATAGTTTGCGACAACCTTAGATAGCGTATTCACATTATCGTCCAAATGGCTCACATTCTGCACACCATTCAAATCCTCGAATGCATCCACCGCGTGCACATTTCCTCCTCCAACACCATCAGGAGGATATATGGGTTCGTGGTTCGAACCGGGTACAACCCATAAGCAGCCATTTTCTTCATCTGCATCCTCTAAGGCGATCCACGCTCCGATTATCGTATCTGGATGCGTCTTAATATAGCATGCATCCTGATGCCAGCCTTGACCGCCTTTTCCAGGAGGATTTAAGAAAAGCATGGACTGAAGGGCGTATACATCCGGCCCGACCAATGCCTCAGTAACATCAACTATTCGAGGGTTAAGCATGCCCCTCTCCGCTGCTCCGCTGAAACGAGACATCATGTGAATTCGTGTCGCCTTTGCAAATTCCTCCTTGAGAGGGTCCTTACTATCACGATCTGCCTGATTATCCAGCTGAAGGCTATTAAGCCTTGATTGCTCTGCTAATTCATATAGCTCGTCGATGTCTTCTTTTGACAATAAGTTTCTGACAATTAAATAGCCTTCTCTGTGATAGTGGGAATAATCCTTCACGCTTACTAAATAGCGGTTATCCCTCGCACGTGATTTAGGTATATAAAACTTCCCCATAACCAGTTCACTCCCTCGATTTATATGCCTACCCCCTAATTTTAGCGTGATGAGGCAGCACTCTCCATAGTCTAAAACCGGCAAATGATGTGTTTATTTGACCAAGGAATTCACCAAAATATTTCGATTTAAAGGATAAGGAGTGTACGGGTCCAATACGGATACCGTGTGGCGAAATAAGGGATCCTGGCACCTTTTTATGTAATCCGATGCCGTTATTCCACGAACTTTTTTATACATTTTTGAGAAATGGTGTTCATCACCGAAGCCTACCGAATAGGCAATCTGTTTTACCGTGCCGGTGCCCCTCATCATCAGTATCTCAGCACGCCTAAACCGTAATTCGAGCAGCATCCGTTTGGGGGACATGCCCGTGGTAGCGACAAACATTCGTGTGAAGTATTCATGTGACCAGCCCGATATCGCTGCGATTTCTTCAATCTTTACAGGATCGGTCAAATACTCTTCCATATAGGTAATCGCGTGTTGAACAGGAATAGGCAAGGGAATGGCTTCCCCTTCCGCAACTTGTGAGGAAAAGGACGATAGTTCTTCTAGAGAGGCGGAAATCAAAACGGCAAGCCTTCTCCGCCAATACGCAGGCTGGTGATTCGCAATCCAAAGTATTTTCTCCATTAAGCCAGTTACGAGCATATGGCGCCCTGCCAGGAACATATGCCCTTCTCGGAGCAAGGCCACGAATCGTTCGTCCGCATTCCGCAGTGAAGCATAATCAAAATGCACAAACAAATGCCGTACGTTTTTTTCCGGCGCGAACCGGTAGGTATGCCAGTCACCTGGGCGTGTGAATATGAAGCATGGCTCTTTAAGAACAAATAGGCTTCCGCCTATCTCATATTCCGTTTGGGTACCATCGGGAAAGTAGACTAATTCGAAATCGTCAATTTGCCTGGGCCCGAGCACAAACCCAGCTTGAATGACAAAGTCTCCTGCGTTATGGACTAAGGGCAATTGAAAGGTCTCTTGCTCTTGTTCACTCATATTCATCAACTCCCTCTCTATCTAATATGTACAGTCAAAGGAATTATTTTATTTGTCCCTTCGCTTGAAGATATCATATAAATAGTCTAATGCTAAAAAAGAAAAATACCTTACGCACGATCGATGCACCATACCCTGCAGTTATATCGCTACCAGTTTCATTTGTGGTTTTCACACATTATATAACTGATACTCTCCCTGATCCTGTTGAGCTGGACGTGGTAAAAATTCAGTCAGAGGTATGAATGCCTCCTTCGAATCATCACATAAATTCAGTCGTTACTTGCTGCTGATCCCCTCCGGACAGTATGTATGGAAAAACGAAGCCATATCTTTCACTCCACTCAACTTCATCGACACAAAAAAATGGACATCATCGTTCCTAAGAAACGGATGCCCACATATGTTGTGTAACAATATATAAAAATACTAAGAATTATAGGTTCGTCAACGTAATAGATAACGGAGAGAAGTAACTGCATACGGAATACCACAACCTGTTTGGCCACGATGAAGCTGAAGCAACTTATAATGCTTATGCGAAGCATAAAAAGCGAAAAAAAGGCTTGGCAATTCGTAAAGAAGTTGAAGTTATCAGCCGGAAGTACATTTCGATGCGTTCTGCAGAAGATCCAAAAAAAATAAAAGCTGCTAATAACACATAATTCTATAATACAGGGTTCGCGGGCATCGCTGTACGATAAGGAAACGGATAGAGGTCTCTTAGGTCTCAACCCGTTTTTTTATGATCGGTTTATCCTTTTATGCCGGACAGTGTTACCCCTTCAATAATATAACGCTGTCCGATCATGTAAACGACCAATACCGGGAGCAGAGCGATTGAAGCACCAGCCATCATCAGCGTCCAGTCCGTCGCATACATGCCGCGGTATAGATTCAGCATCATAGGTACCGTAAATTGCTCCGGGCTGTTGAGAAAGATAAGCGGATAAAAGAAATTGTTCCACATGCCCAGAAACGTGAATATRCCGAGTGCTGAAAGTGCAGGCTTGACAAGCGGAAGCATGATGCGCGTATAGATCGTAAAGCGATTGGCACCATCCACAATGGCTGCTTCTTCCATTTCCTTCGGGATGCCTCTAAAAAATTGGCGAAGCAGAAAAACGCCAAAGGCATTTAATAAGGCAGCAGGCACGATGATCGACTGATGCGTATCGAGCCAACCGAAATTTTTCATCATCAAGTACAGCGGGATGATTGTCACTTGTCCGGGCACCATCATCGTTGCCAGAAACAATATGAACAGCGGTTCCCGGAATGGGAACCGGATTTTGGCGAAAGCGTATGCAGCCATCGAGCATGTTATCAGCTGCGCGAATACGACGATGACATTAATATAGAAGCTGTTAAAGTAAGCTCGCCCGAATGGCAAGGCCGTCAACGAAGTTTTGAAATTGGACCATACGAACGGTTCTGGAATCCATTTAGGCGGAACGACGAACACTTGGGACAAATCTTTTAGCGCACTGAGTATCATCCATAGGAAAGGCAGCCCCATGATGCAGGCCCCAATGATCAGCACGACATGAAGCACCATCGTAGAGGGTTGAAGCTTTTTCGAATTCATGAGTTTTCTCCTTCCCGGTCATCCTTATTCTTCGTAATGAACCCAACGTTTGGATATTTTCATCTGCAGCAAGGTCAGCGTCAAAATCATCGCAAACAGCGTGACAGCGGCCGATGTGCTTGTACCGAAGGTAAAATCAACAAATGCCGAGTCATAAATGTGGTATACAAGTGTATAACTGGCTTTTGCCGGTCCACCCGAGGTCATGACAAAGGATTGATCAAACACCTGGAAAGATCCGATCACGGACATGATGGTGACAAAAAATGTAGTCGATGACAACAAAGGAACCGTAATATGCCGCAGCTGCTGCCATTTGCTGGCGCCGTCAATTTGTGCAGCCTCGTAATATGTCGCGGATATTCCCTGTAATCCGGCAAGGAAAAGCACCATACTGCCTCCAAGTCCCATCCATATGCTAAGCAGCGCAATGGAAGGCATCACGAACCGCGTGTCTGTCAGCCAACGGGGACCTTCAATGCCGAACCAATCTTTTAAGTATAAATTAATCAACCCGAAATCCGCGTTAAAGAGCCACATGAAAACGACTGCTACAGCTACGGACATCGTAATGTTAGGCATAAAATAAATGAGCCGGTAAAGGATCTTTCCTTTTACTTTATTTAAGCCAATAGCAACAAGCATCGCCAGAATGATGCCGGTCGGTACGGTGAGAACGGTATAATACAGCGTGTTAACAAGCGCGATCCTGAAGTCGGGATCTTTAAACTGCCCCAAGAAATTGTCCAGTCCGACAAAGGTCCGTTCACCGAAGCCGTCCCAGCTCATTAGACTGATGGCGAAAGCCAATATAAGCGGAATCAACGAAAAGATAACCAAACCGACCATTTGCGGAAAGATGAAAAAATATCCCCAAAGGCTGTCCACCGTCTTCGTCCTCATGAAATGACGTTTCGTATCTGTTTGGTCTATTGACGGAGAGGGCCCATTATTAACGGCCGTTTTCATATCCATGTTCGCCACGCCACCCTTCCTCTATTATAGTAAGAAGGAAGGGATTTCCGAATGTTCGAAAGGCCCCTTCCATTCCCTTGTGAAAGGACTGCTGCTTGCTTATTTTTTTCCTTTGTATTCCTCAATCTTCTTGTTCGCCAATTCCTCGATTTCCTTCATTGCTGTATCCAAATCCTCATTTTTCAGCCATAGCGCCTCAAAACGGGAATTAATATCATTACTTAGACCGGGAATACCCGCTTCAAACGGGGTTAATGCATAGCCGATTTCACGGGCATCCAGGAAAAACTGTGCATGCTCGGGAAGGTTCCCTTCAAGCACTACTTCATCTGCTCCCGATACCGAAGGAACGGCATTGCCACCTCCTTGAAGACGATAGGTTTGACCTTCCTTATTGACGAATTCCGACAAGAAGGTGTACGCCGCCTCTTTATGCTTGGTAGTCTTATTCAGTACCATATAGGCTGTCGGGATACCTGCAGGCTCGATTTTATTGCCGGTATTTGTCGGCCAGGTGACGATATCGTACTCGAGGCTATCGTTTTTCTTGAACAGCGGCAGGTACCAGCGCCCTGCGCCAACAAAGCCAACCTGATTGGACATAAACATCGCATCGCCGCCTTGTCCTTTTGGAAGCGTACCGGCAAATGTAATGTTTTTACTCTTGACGTTATCATATAAGAATCGGAATGCTTCGACCGCTTTCGGATCCGTGTAGCCGATATATTTGCCATTGTCGTCATAAACCTTTCCGCCGTTAGAGGTTACCCAACTGTGAGTACTGTTCCATGCATTATCAAGTACGTAACCATATTTGCCGCTTTCGCGGATTTTGTCGGTCATTTCCTTAAAAGCGTCCCAGTTCCACTGACCATTTATCTGCAAATCGGCGGGCATTTCAGTAATGCCTGCGTCCTTTAACACCTTCTTGTTATACCAAAGCACCATCGGGTTATTGTCTACCGTGGCCCCGTATATTTTACCATCGCGCTCAGCGGCTCCCCATAGGCCAGGAAAGAAATCCTCCTTCTTAACTGCGCTTCTTGCATCATCCATTAACGGTGTGAGTTCCTCGATGCTGCCGTTTTCAATCAATTTAACAATAAAAGCGTCACCGGCATAGAAAATGTCTGGGGCCGTTCCGCCACTCAATTGTGTTAAGATTTTTTGATCGTACTCACCCGGGATCGGGATTAACTCTGCTTCAATTTCAGGATGCTTCTTATTAAAATCGTTTGTGAAATCTTGAAACCTTGTTAATTCTCCCGGATTTCCCCATGTAGCCCACTTGATTTTCACTTTCCCCTCTTTTGGACTGTTTGTTCCGGCTTCTTCTCCATTAGACACCCCGTTGTTGCCACCACCGCTCGTACCGCAGGCTTGAATCAAAGCAGTCACAGCAATAATCATGATGAGTAGAGACCATTTGAGCTTATTCATTCTCTTTTTCCTCCCTCAAGATATCTAATTTTCATTCAAAAATATTTTGTAAGCGCTTTAATTATAGTTCATTGTCAAAGCGGGTTTGAACGGTTTATGTTCCGAAAGAGTGTCTTGTTTTCCGCAATTAGCATGATTTTATTTTCGCAACAAACCTTGAAATTCGGCTGGAGATACACCTACGATCTTTTTAAATTGCTTGCTAAAATATTTTACGTCGTTAAAACCAGACTGCTCGGCTACCTCATACACCTTGAGCGATGATCCTTGCAGCAGCTCTTTCGCTTTCTTTACGCGCAAGGCGATCAGGTGGTCGATGAAGTTCTCTCCTGTTACACGTTTGAACATTTCGCTGAAATAATTCCTGCTAACATTTACCGCATCAGCCACTTCCTGCAGGGAGATCGATTCCCTATAATGGCTCTTGATATAGTCAGCGGCCTCCATTACGATCCTTTGGTGCAATGTTTTATCCGGCCGCGGAGAGTCTTCACCGCCCACGATTGTTTGGTAGCCATCTTTTACATGTTGAATGACCTCAGTGACATAACACAGCCTGCCAAGCTCCCGGATTTTCCGGATGATGGAAGAATCTGCGTCTTTGAATATGGCAAACAGGCTAAGCAATTCCTCTGCCTCCTGCAGCACTTCCTCTTTCGATCGATATTGCGGTAACCAATGCTTCATGATTTCATTTATTATTTGTTCTGATCTGGAATGAAAGCCCATCGTTAACGACTCTTTGAGATCGTGTAAGGCTGTCGCAAAAGGATAGGGCGATGCCGAAATGGAATCCGTTTGCTCCTCAGCAGCAATCAAGCGACACGGTCCGAGGAAGAAACCGACCGCTAGCATTTTTTTCGCCTCCATGGAGGCATTCTGAAGTTCAAGATAATTCTCATAAACGACGCTGAGTCCTATGGATACTTGCAGTAGGTGCGACTCGGTATGCTGCGAAAACTGCTCGATAAGCTCATAAAACGTGGCATGCATGTTTGGGTGTACAGGAAGAGCAGCCAAAAGCAAGTCCGGACGAAGCATGACCGACACATAGGAACCAAATGCTTGATAGAGTACCTGTTTGAGCACTTCTCCCAGCTCCGTTAGGAGATCATTCCTTTCAGCATCCGTTTTGCCAAATACGTTGATCCCCAATGCGGCAATACGGTAGCTTTCTTCCGGGCATTCTGTCTTTATTCGTTCGATAGCAGCCAAGTCACCGCATAGCGCTTTGCAGAATGTCTTCTCCAGCATTTTCAGCTTATTAGCGAGCTGTTGGTCTTCAAACTGCTGAACGATTTGTCTGTTCTCGCTTTCTTCCTGAAGCTTTTTTTTCATTTGATTCAGAACCGTTATGAGTGAATCCGAATTAAGTGTCGGCTTCAAGATGTAATCGCTGGCCCCTAACCGGATTCCTTCCCGCACATATTCGAAATCATTATGACAGCTGAGCAGCAACACCTTGACCCAAGGACATAATTCTTTAGTCTTGCGCGTGAGCTCGAGTCCATCCATCACAGGCATAGCAATGTCGGTGATCAATATATCAATCTCTTGATTCTGAATCCATTTCATTGCGTTTTGCCCGTTTGACGCTTCACCAACCAATGTAAATCCGTGTCTCTCCCAATCAAAAGTGGTACGAAGCCCGATTCGCGCTATCTTCTCGTCATCAACCAATAGCACTCTGTACATAAGTTTCCTCCTTTGAATCAGCAATCGTAATAAGCACCCGGGTCCCTTCGTTTTTGATACTTGAGATGCTGAGACCGTATGTATTTCCGTAATATAACTGGATGGTCTGATGAACATGATTCAGCCCGATATTGGTCATCCCTTTATTGCTGCGCTCTTTATCGTTCATCTGCAGTTGATGAAGCCTTCCTTCATCTATTCCGATACCGTCGTCGGTTATTTTGACCACGATATTTTTCCCGTTTTGTTCGACTTCGATATCAATTGATCCATCTGCATCCTTTGGAGCGATCCCATGGAAAATGGCGTTTTCGACGATGGGCTGAAGCAGCATTCGGGGAATTTGTATTTTTTTGAGCTCCTCCCGGCAATGGATATTTAAACTGATTTTGTTATCATAGCGGTATTCCTGAATGATCATATATTTCTGGAGCAGTTCAAGCTCCTCCCCGAGTGGAATGAAAACGCCATTCCGTTCAAGACTGCCTTCCAATATTTGAACCAGCGTAGTGACGGCGTTATCTACATCATTGGTCCGGTTCAATTTAGCCATCCACCTAATCGAGTTCAGCGTATTATAAAGAAAGTGAGGGTTAATTTGATAGCGGAGCGCTCGTACCTCCGCCTTTTTTTTCTCCGATTCCTCCTTGGCGATTCGGGCGATTAACAGATCGATCTGTTTGATCATTTTATTAAAGCTGCGGCCCAGCTGCCCAATCTCGTTCCGGCCGACGCTCTTGCTCCGGACGCTCAGGTCGCCGTTCTCGCCTTTACGCATCAATCGGCTCAGATTAACTAACGGATTACCGATTTTACGGGTAACGAAATACCCCATGCCCATTGCAGAAAGGATGCAGCAAAGTGCAATCCACATCGTGAATTTCCGGATACTGGCCGAATCGGCTGTCAGTTCCTCGAGAGGTACAACCCCAACCACATCCCAGCCGTTATACAGGCGTTCAGGAATCACCAGCGTGCTTTTGTTGTCTTTGTTATATTCCGTCGCTTGCGAAGGAAGGATGAGCTTGGACTCTTTCCCATACTGCTTGGAATCCGGATGATAGAAATAACGGTTCTTGTCATTTGTGACGTAGATGTAACCCGTATCCCCAAATTGAACGCGGTCAAGCTCATCGATCAGAACCTCGCCCATAATCTCAAAAAACATCACGCCGATAATGTCGCCGGTTTCCCAGCTTCGTATGGCGCGGCCAAGGCCGAATACAGGAAACCCCATTTCCGTTTTTTTTAAATAAGAGTTTTGAGAGAGTCCGAACCAAACGCTATTACCGTTTGCTTCCAATATCGCTTTATACCAGTCGGAATCCCATTGATCCAGAGACACCAAGGAGTCCGAGCTTAATACCGAATTGTTGCGGTTCACATCGAATATATAGATATCGAGGATTTCTGACGAATTAATCATGATGGATGTTAGGATATCTTGTCCATCTTGAATCTTGAGCGTGGTTTCATACAACTTCTCTTTCGATTGTTCCTTCAAAATATTGTGGATGACCTTACTGTTTAACACCATCATGGACGAATCATCAAGCTTTTTGAAATAAAGGTTCAGCTTGTCACTCACCTGTGTAATAGTAAGCGAGGCTACCTTACTGACTTGTTCCTCTACGATAGAGGACGATTTATGATAAGACAAAAAACCCATGACCAGAACGGGAAGCGTCATGCCGATAAAGCAGAACAAAAAGAGTTGGACTACAATGGAATGAAAATGACGGAAGCGCATGGTCGTTCCTCCTTTATATTCAACATTAGTTTGCTGAACTCTATATTACTCAAACTATAACAGCGCTTACAATAGTTCATATTAAAAAAAAAAAGATTATCTTCAACTCTTTCTCTTTTTTTATGAAGGTGCATTTTTTAATAATCAATGCCCTCGAACCATAAGGTTTTCTGAGCATAACAAAGAAACTTCACCCTGACTTGGAGAAGTTTTCAAGTAACACACCCGAAAACGAGCCAAGCAAGTGAAGTCACTTGTATATTCTCCAAGAAAGCCTATTATTCTTTAACAAACTGCAAGCACCGCTTGAGAACATCGATACATTTACCGGCCTGCATCGCCGTTTGAATGTGGATCTTCGCTTCCGTTACCATTGCAGCCTTCGGCTTGATCGGGAAGCTCCTTCGGTAGCGACATTAATCCGTATCTTCGCCGAGAAGACAAATCAAGAACTTGCTAAGCGCCTATTTAATGATCTTGTCACACGCTGTATGCAAGAAGGAGTCATCGATGGGAGTCACATGGCTGTCGATAGTGCAGCGATTCATAGCTATGAGAAGTAGCAACCGAAACGCAAATTAGAACTGACTGGAAATGCCAACTGGGGTGCGAAGTTCGACTCCTTCCGCAACAAAGTCGAGTGGTTCGGCTACAAGCTTCATCTTGCCGTTGATACCACAAGAGAGCTACCTATGGCGCTATCGATTACACCGGATCATGTTAATGACGGCGATATGGCCCCCTGCTCTGATAAAAGATACCGATACCGAAAACCAATAATAAATATGGCAGTTTTGATGATCTTCTTAACGAACTGGCAATCGCATTTGAAATTGGATTATAACCTCTGGACAAAAGAATAATGACAGAACTCATAATTGAGAAAAATAATTCCCAAAAAGTTACAGAAACACCTCTCAAATGGGGGGGGAAATAGCGGTGATTAATTTATTACGTCCTTGTATAGGAATAATGAGGTTTTTTTCAAAAAAACGCCCCGAAGGGCGAAGCATGTTCCTCCACTATCGTACCCGTTAGCTTAATAAAATGAGCATGCCAATGTAGTGACTGCTCATACATGTGTGTTTTTCAACTATCGTTACCCGATAATTGAATAGAAACGTGGGTTCAGGCTAAATATCATACGTAATCTGACCCCAGTCATACCAGGTAGATAATGCGAATGTTGCGCTTTCAGAGTCGTTTCAGAGTGTGTACTCCACCACCTACGTCATGGCCTCAAGATGCTGGAAAGCTGAGGGCAGCGACTCTTCTTCGAGGCGCTGGTGGATCAAGGCGGCACACTCTTCGGAACTAAGCACCGAGGTGTCAACCTCCAGATCATAGATACCAAGCATATGGACAGCCTGCTGCCACAATCTCACCGGCTTTGGCACAGATCCGTCATCTTCGTAGCCGGAATTCCAAGTAGCGATCCTCCGCTGCATAACAACCTCTAATGGGCATCGCACACCAACAAACAAAACCGGCAGTCCACTCAGAGTCCGGGCACAGCTAGGAAGAATCCCCCGCGGGATCGAATAAGCATCGTGGTGACCGACATCAACTACAACATTCAGCCCCAAGCGGCTGTGCGCAGCAATAGACTCATACATGGCTTGATAAAGGGTCACAATGAGTGGCTCAAGGTCGGGGCGTTCCCCACCTGGCCGAAGCCCAATCCCTGGCCGGTAGCGTTCAGGGGTCATCTGCATGAACCGGTCGACTCCCATGTTCATCCACACACCCTCGAACGTATTCTGAATCACAGTGGCAATACTGGACTTCCCTGACCGCGGAGTCCCGTTTAAAATAATAATCTGTCCGGGCACATCTACCTGTAACATTTGCTTCCCCCTTGATTGTAATGAATAAAAGTTCCTGCTCTCAACCTCAAGACGTTGGAACTCCGGCCACTCTTGGAGGCGCTGGCGGATCAGGGCGGCACACTCTTCAGAACTGAGCACCGAGGTGTCAACCTCCAGGTCATAGTTACCAGGCATATGGACAGCCTGCTGCCATAATCTCACTGGCTTTGGCACAGATCCGTCCTCTTCGTAATCGGAATTCCAGGTAGCGATCCGCCGCTGCATGACAACCTCTAATGGGCATCGTACACCCACAAACAAAACAGGCAATCCACTCAGGATCCGGGCACAGCTCGGAAGAATCCCCCGCGGAATCGAATAAGCATCATGGTGCCAGACATCCACCACGACATTCAGTCCCAGACGGCTGTGTGCAGCAATGGCTTCATACATGGCTTGATACAGGATCACAATTAGAGGCTCAAGTTCAGGGCGTTCCCCACCTGGCCGAAGCGAGATCCCAGGCTGGTAGTGTTCGGGGGTCATTTTCTTGAACTGACTGCCCCCAACGTTCATCCATACACCCTCAAACATATTCTGGATCGCGGTGGCAATGCTTGACTTCCCAGCCCGCGGATTGCCGTTCAGAATGACTATTTGTCCGAGTTTATCTTCTTGTGACATGCGTTTCCCTCCACACAATGATTTCGTTCATACTGTGAATGTTTTTTCTATCTTTGGAAGTTACAATATAGATTGTAGCAACTATACGGCTAATGGAATAGTCTGTAATTTTAATATAATAAGGCGTAAAATTGAATGAGAACATAATCTTATCTTGTTGTGCTATTCTGCCCGTTCATATTATAGTTCAACTAGATATATCCTTATGCCGCAGTCATTGTCAGATAGGTCACTTAATTAGCAAAATAAACCACCACGAAGGGTGGTCCGAACTCATGATGAGCACTATCGGATTTGGATAGGAGTGGAGAGTCCTGTCCTAAAGCTGAAGCTTTTTAGTGTTAGACTCATACATGTCTTTCTTCATCATTCTAGCAAGAGATTAATGATTGATTATTCGACACTGCGTAACCAACAAAAATGAAACCTGTAAAGACGATGATTCCAATCAAGGTTTGTTGGTCGCAACTTTGGATCTCCACGAGCCCCTATGCCTTTACGCCGAGCACCTCTGATTTTCGTTGAAGTAAATCGTATTGTGTAAGCAGATGCTCTTTTTTGGCTAACTTCGTACCGTGCCTGATGCCAACCGAACAGCTTGCAGCGGCTTTCAAACCTGATATTGCTTAGTATTAGGGATGCTGCTCGTAACTTGAATGAAAACAAATAGCAGTTGCCGCGGCAAGCTGCTACCTGTTTGTTTATAGAATCAATATTAACACATATTGGAAGTACCGACATTTAGTTAAATAACGAAAGAGGAGCTGCCAACTAGCAAGCCCCTCTCCCATTAGGTAAAGACTATATACTCCTGTTCAGTTTAAAATCGAAACAATTATCACTTGTATAGCGGGATCTGCAGCTACTTGTTCGGGCTTTCTGAGTATTACCATAAAATGTGAACATCCGTTTCTGTTCCGTAATATCCGGATATTCGTCGATCGCGCGGTTGTTGCCGTCTCCAGCAAAGTTCGCTGTCACCTATTTGCCGATGAGCCTTCTCCCGTCGTTGTTGGTATAGGATTGGTTTATTCCGCTAAATTTTGAGTCGGCATTCTCTTTGAACATAAAGCTTTGCGTCCTTTTAATAATACCTCCACACGACCGAATAACCTCCTACATTGGTAATGGAGCATTCAGGAACTATGGCGTGATTTTATTATGAAGTAATATCGTCGAAATTTCGCAATAGGCGCTGCTTCAGCCCTTTTTCGTTTGTTGTTAGTTCTTGCATGATCGGAATACTCATATTGGTATTTGGGTTGTATTTAAGGCCCCAGTGCATTATGGAAAATACGACCGGAAACAGATCAAGTGCCTTTTGTGTTGGTCGGTACATCGTTTGTGCGCGGTTTGAATCGCCTTCAATCTTGACGAGCAGGCCTGCTTCAGTGAGTGATAGGAGCCGTGCGCTCAAAATATTGGTTGAGATGTTCTCGCGTGAAGCAAGAAACTCACGGTAATGCCGCTTGTTATGGATAAGGACGTCACGAAGTATGATTAGGCTCCATGGATCCACTACCAAGACATTCACCACTGCACCATCAATATCACCGAACTTGTTCTAGGTAAAAAAGTTGTTTGGCACATTGTAGACAACTACTTTAGCTTCGTAAAGGACAAGAGCGAGTGGAAAGGTACCGACATTGTCTTTGAAATCGCCATGAAGGGTGACAAAACAGAAGTTCGCTTTACGCACGTAGGCCTCGAGCCCGCGCACGAATGCTACGGCGTATGCTCGGACTCCTGGGGTACCTACATAAACGGCAGCCTGCGCAACTTGATTACCGAGGGTAAGGGCAGCCCAACCAAAACGAGCAAATTGCAAACAAACACGGCATAGAAAACTCTTAAAAGTTTGTTGAAAATAAAATTTTAGAATGGCTTTGATGATCTGTTACGTTTTTTGCATCGCCAATTCGATATCCTTCATTTTGACCTTGATAAAAGAGAAAGCGGCAGCCCAGTACGCGAAAACCAGATAATAGTTGTCAAGCTACAGTGTGGGGAATTTTTCAAAAACTGATATACTGTTTTTTGAACACAACAAATAATCCTTCAATGACGTGAAAGATTGTGGATAATTGCGGTGATTAAATCTGCTAGGGTTGGTCTTTATTAAGGATGGCTTAAACGTGATGAAGGAGCTTATTGGCGTAAGTAATCACAACCTCCTTGTAGGGCTTGCCCTCTTTTCTTTTCATATCATAATAATCCTTCAATCTGCTATTTCTTCCACCACGTAGTCCGCATTGAAAGGCTAAATATAGAGCTCTTCGAAGTCTTTTTGATCCTCGTTCTTTAGCTTTGCCTCGACATACATCGAGGTTATAACTCATGTTGTCTTGTCACATGCTGTAGCTCATTATACAACTCGTCCCATGTACGATGTGGAGTTACATCACCCCGATAGTAAATGTCGGCTAAGTGCCATGCATCTATAGCTTCGGTTTTCACTTTTCGCAGTTGCGTGTTTCTTGCAGGTTTAGATTGAAGTGGGTGATTATAAAAATACTCCCCACTTATTAGAAGAAACTAATCCTCGACGGTAATGATCTGTTGCTTCCAAAACAACGACTGGCTCCCTGCCCGTGTGTTCCTTCAATTTATCTAGCAATTATCCTAGTCTTTCAAAGCCGCTCTTCACGTGCGTAATACTCTCCAATATTCCATACGGTTCATTCCTTCGTACAAAAGCCTGAACGACGCTGAATCCTTTAGCTACATCTAAACCTACAACCGGCTCCATAACACACTCCCTAATTTTAAAGTTGCCTTCACTCCCACAATGGTTTTAAACCCATAGCTTCGCTTGTGATGCGAGATCCCTAGCTCAACCACCTCAAACATGGTCATTGGGGCAGTGAGAGAACTGTTTTCACGACGGGGTTGCCCCAGTCGGCTATTACCACATGCGAAAAGAGGCTCGCAGCTTCCGTATAGATTGGATACAGATGCTAACAGCTACTGATGAACGATTCGAGCGTCCTGCTGATTTTTCTGCGCCTAGATTTCTCTTATCAAGTCTACTACCTGATTCTGCTGAAATGGATACCTTTATTTCCATTCAGATAGATGGGAGCGAGCCTGCATTCGATGATTTAAGTGGACATTGCTTTTTGGCTCATGGCCTTGTTGAACGTTCTCAGTTCGAGGCGCATTTCAAGCTAGAGGAAGATACAATTTTGCATCAACTTCCTTACTTCCTTCTTAATTATGGCGGGAAAATTCAATTGAAGGAACCGCAGTTTCTCAAACAGCGGATGGTTGAAGTAACCATGAACTTGTACAAATATTATGAAGCACAGCTTCTTCACTGACCATTCCTGTCAGTGAAGATGGGGTAGAATGAGAGTATGAATTTTTTTAGAAACATCATATTAACTTTAGACCTAGAGGAGCTGGATCATGAATTTACTTCAAGTTCGAATATTGGTATAAGATTTCCCGAAGAGCGAGGCTTTTTATAGAGATGTTTTGGAGCTCCAAGCTGACTGGTATGAGGAATCGATGGAGCATGCACTATTGTGCCGCTCGAATTGAGCTGCTGTCTCGTAAAGCAATTGGAGAAACGCTTGGTGAAGATCTGGAGCAAGCTGAAAGATATGGGACGAAGTCTTCACCAATCGATCATAGATTTCTCATTCATTCTCTCGAAGAAGCATGTGGTGTTGACTAATGCCAAGCAGAAGGGATGCTGTTGCGTAGCGTAAATGATTATCCACAAATATCCGGCTTGCTGCTGGAGCGTGTCGGTAGGATAAAAGAAAAACCCACGATTTTAGCAGGTTGGAATAGGACTATATTCTTGTCATCCGACAAGTAAGCATTGAAAAGAGAGTACGTTTAATAAAGAGAGTATAGTGCCACTGCTATTTTTATTTTTTATACAACTCAAACGTAAATAATCGACTCCCTCAGCAACTGGAATTATGCCAAACTACCAGTATGTCTGGGTCCAAAGTTGTTAACACTCTGCGATGAAGAATCGACAATACATCAGAACTATCGGACTTCTACCAAATAAAAAAGCAACCTTTACGGTTGCGATGTTTTATTATCGTGGAATTTAGGGGGGGATGCATGAATCTTGATTTTTGTAGCTGACGACGCGTATCCGGATGAAGCTTTCAGCGGTAGATTCAAACGCTGTGCTCCTCCACCTTCGGCTACGTTTACGCTTCACTGAACCCCTGACCAATTTTGGTCCAGCGAAGAGCTCTCCATCAGAGCTAATTTTCCAAGATAAATCCTGATACTGAACTTCAATTCTTTGGGTTAGTGTAACAAATCCCTCCATGCTCCCGTGGTGGTTCGTTGCCATGACCAGAATTGTCAAACTTAAGGCATGTACCTTGACACGGTACATACCACGCTCAGTGGACGCCGCTTTATTTGAACCGCTGGGATTGCCTTGAAGGCATAATAGTCAGTTCCGGAATGTTGACATGCTCAGTCTGCTCCAGTGCATAGAGTGCTGCTTCTGCAACATCATCGGGGTGTAACGGCAAAACTTTCGAAGTAAACGCACGAACTTCAGCCAGTTGTATATCGGCAGGTACCGCCAAAACCTCGTACAATTCCTCTTTATGCAAGTCTTGAACCAGCTCATCCAATCGTTCCCGACGGCGTGCCACTAAGGCTACATATGCGCCGCGCTTTGCCAGTTTCCTGGAAATCGATGCCCCGATGCCACTGCTGGCGCCAGTCACCAAGGCTACTTTTCCTGCTAGACTCTCCTTAGCATTCCAAGATAGCTCCAAATCATCCAGTTTCATTTCGCATCCTCCCGGATCCAACATTATTTTGTTAAAAGCACGCGATGTAAACCCTGGCTGCCTCCAGGTGCCGTTCCTATATATAAATATCCGTTATGACTTACAGCCGTAGTTACACCATATAATGAGCCTTCTGGATCATGCCAGCTTTCGATAAGCTCTCCCTGCGGACTGAACACAGCAGCAAGCCCATGCTTCGCCGGTGCGCTTGCACCGCTAAGCAGCGATTCTGGCAATTTGGCCATGGTACCGGCCAACCAAGGGCTGCGATGCATCTGATCTACAAAAGAGATGCGAGTCGTGAAGATGCCCACCCAGAATTGACCATGCTCATCACGTGTAATATTGTCTGGGAAGCCTGCGAGATTTTCCGCAAAAATATCAGATGTCCCCTTCTTTGTGCCCTTGAGCCAGTATCTAGTCAACTGGTAATGATATGATTCCGCAACAAGCACAAAATCTTCATCCGCAGACAAGGCAACCCCGTTTGCAAAATAGAGGCCTTCCAACAGGACGGTCGTCTGTTTGGTCATTGGATCGTACTTCAGCAAACGTCCATGCGGCTTATTCTCGGCAATTTCTTTAAATGTCACCTTGCCATAGTTCGAGGTATCGGAAAAATAAATTGAGCCGTCCTGGGCAATATCAAGCTCGTTAGCTAAATAGATCGGCTTGCCGTCCACTTGATCAGCCAATACCTCTATGCTCCCGGAAGGGTTTATAGACAGCAGTCCCTTCTGGATATCAGTAACGATCAAATCGCCATTGGCATCGAATTTAAGCCCATTAGGCGTTCCTTTAGTGTCTGCAAATACTTGGGCTTCTTGCGGATTGCCATCTGCATCGAAACCAACCTTGTAAATTTTCCCGTCAGAATCTCCTGTATATAGCGTACCCTCTTTATCAAACGTAATGAATTCCGGAGATTTAGGGGCATCCGTAACAAGCTCAGCTGAGCTGAGTTTATTGTTCTGTTGCCACGGACCAGGTTCCTTAAAAGAGGGACCCGTCGGCGCGATCCATTTTGCTGGTGTGATAGGTGAAGGTACAAGTGAAAAAATGATTATTCCAAGAAGCATCACCGCAAGCAATGATAATACCACTCTTCGAACTTTACGACTCGGGCGTTTAGGACTATTCAAGCCTTCATTAGATTTAACGGAATGAACTGGTTTATTGGGCATTATAGCGCCTCCTATGTCATGTCAGTGAGATTTAAATTTGAACTACGATTTTACCGAAATATTGCTTTCCTTCAGCCAAGAGCGCGAATGCTTCTCCAATTCGATCCAGAGGGAATACGTGGTCGATGACAGGATGTAAATGATGATGGGCAATCGCTCGATTCATCTTTTCAAAGTGATCACGGTTGCCGACTTGACTGCCGCGAATAGTTGCGGCTTTCTGCAAGATGCCAGTGACATCGTATTCCGGAATGGTCAAGCCCGTTAAGAACCCGACCATACTCAAGGTCCCTCCAACAC
This sequence comes from Paenibacillus sp. 2TAB26, assembly GCF_052115145.1. Lineage (NCBI taxonomy): Bacteria > Bacillati > Bacillota > Bacilli > Caryophanales > Paenibacillaceae > Paenibacillus > Paenibacillus sp. 2TAB26. The sequence continues at coordinate 43,504 of NZ_JBFRGC010000026.1, read as the reverse complement.
GTAGCGCATTGATGGATTTTACCATTGTTGCCGCTCCGCCAACATCCAGAACATGATCGACGCCGCAGCCAGTCACCTCTAACACCGCCTTATCCCAATCGGGAACTTCCGAATAATTGATCGTTTCCCATGCGCCAAGAGCTTTTGCTCGTTCCAGCTTGGCGTTGCTGCTCGATGTGATGATGGCCCGCGCTCCAGCCATAAGAGAGAACTGAAGCCCGAAGATGGAAACACCCCCTGTTCCTTGCAGCAGCACGGTATCACCCGCTTTCAAACCACCGTATTCCATTAGCATGCTCCATGCGGTTAAAGCTGCGATCGGCAAGGTGGAAGCCTCCTCCCACGTGAGGTGATCGGGAATAGGAACGACTCCGTTTTCATTCAGAACGACATACTCGGCCGCCACTCCGTTCAACGGACCTCCCAGACTGTCTCTTAACACCTTCGCTCTTGGGCTGCCGGCAATGAATTGCTGTTGTAAATTACCCGCTACTCGGTCTCCAACCTGAAACTTTGTTACTCCTTGGCCAACGGCTACAACTTCTCCCGCTCCGTCTGATATTGGAATGAAAGGAAATTTGATGTCGACCGGCATTAATCCGCTCAGAATCACTAGATCCCGGTAATTGAGAGAAGCTGCCCTCATGCGGATCAGCACCTCTTGAGGACCCGGCGTTGGTATTTCAAGTTCCACCAGGGTTAATTCCTCAAATCCAAATCCGTTTTTCAGTTGTATAGCTTTCATCGTATTGTCCTCCCTGAAAGATCAGATTGATTACCCGAATTCCTATTATTACTGGATCCATTGCGCGGACGAAGCATGCTTCCAACAAGCCGAAGACCTTGCTTTCGTGTAATGAAACGCCCTAACTGCGCCCCGATATAGTTCTGCATACCAGGAACGACATACATTTTCCCTTCCTTTAATGCACGAAGTGCAACCTCTACGACTCTTTCCGGAGTGTCTTTCTTTCCGACGGAGGCTTCTTCCGCTCCTACGACATTAAAGAAACTGGTATCCGTCGAACCGGGACAAAGTGCGAAGAATTTTATGCCGCGATCGCGGTTTTCCCAATATAACGCTTGAGTAAACGACAAGACAAAAGCTTTTGTCGCCCCATATACGGCCATATAGGGAAGCGGCTGAAATCCGGCGGTTGAAGCAACATTGATAACTGTACCTGAGCTTCTGCGCAACATGTCCGGTAAGAACAAGTGGGTCATATCTACAACAGCGGCGACATTGAGCATAACTTCTTCATGTTGACGCTCACCTGACACTTCTTCAAACAAACCATGTGTAGCAAAGCCAGCATTGTTGATCAGAAGTTCAATATCCACTTTCAAAATTCGACATTGCTGATATATTTCGCTAGGTGCACCCTCCTTCGCAAGATCCATAGTGATAACCTCTGCTTTGATGCCATACTTCTTTCTGAGCTCTGATGCCAGGCTCTCAAGCTTGCTCTTCGACCTTGCCACGAGAACCAAATTACTTCCTTGTTTTGCCAGTTGTCTCGCGAATTGCTCTCCAATACCGGAAGAAGCTCCCGTAATAAGTGACCATTTTCCTTGAATTGTCAAGTGTCAACTCTCCTTTCAAATACAATGTTTTATTATAGAAACAATGTTACCAAAACCCCAAAAGTTATCCCCACTTCCCGAGGGAGTAAGGAATCGTTGCGTTATGTTTGGTAACAGTGTTTCTTATTGGTTTCATTGTAACTACCCTTTTTTAGAAAGTCAATATGAGATTTGGATATCCAACGTCGCATTGACAATCGTCCAACAACTAAATAAAGTTACTGGTAAGAGAGTCAGACACTTTGTTTCCTGATGAAAACACGATAACTGAAGGTGATGATTATGAGCGACCAAGAGATATCTTCCATTGCGAATACACAAAAGTTAAAAACCTACCAAGAAGCTCGCTTGCAAAATATTGATAATCTCCGTAAACTCGTTGTTGATGCTGCGGCTACGCTCTTGCAAGAAGAAGGGCCGGAAGCCGTTACGGTGCGTAAGATAGCACAGAAAATGGATTGCTCGACAAAAATCATCTATAACTTGTTTGTTAATAAAGAGGGTTTAGTTCAACAATTGTATCTGGACGGCTGTAAGCTTCTTGCTAACGAATTCGAGGGGACACCACAGTCTACTAATCCGGCGCAGCAGTTGCTGAATTTAGGCGAAACCTTTTGGCAATTTGGGCAGCGCTACTCCAGCTATTATAAGCTGATGTTTGGAGGAGCCTTCGCAGATTTCAAACCGGACGAGGAAAGCATGCATGGCACCATAACAGCCATGAGGCAATTATTGACAGTGATCAGCAATGCACAAGAGCAAGGTCTGATTCACAGTCAGTATGACACGGAAACCTTTATACTTATATTCTGGGCTTCACTCCACGGCGTTATTCATCTTTACATTGGAGGACACTTGGGAGATGTACAATCGGCCCATTCAGTATACAGGCAAACGTTGTCTTTAATTGTCAGCTCGTTGTTTCCAAATCATAACGCCTAAACGGGGATCCTAATTCGGTAAAGGTGGGGGCATCACAACTGAGCCAAGTGCCATTTCGTGAAGAAAAACTATTTCAAAAAGCCTTCCCATATATGTTTCTTCAACGTTCTAGTATTAATATAGCCTCCAATTTTTAAAAAGATGGGGGCTAATAAACGTTTGCCCATTTGAATAGACTCCCAGTATATAAAATTTATCCTTTTGGAGTTAACACAATTTATAAACAAAAAAAAACCACCCCGAAGGGTGGTCCGTACTCATGATGAGCACAATAGGATTTGGATAGGAGTGGAGAGTCCTATCCCAAACCTGAAGCTTTTTTAAGTGTTACACATATTCATGTCTTTCAACTTCAATAACCGATTAATGAAGGATCTATTCGACACTAGGTTACCCTCCAAAAAAAAAACGAAACCTGTAAAGGCGATGATGTCAACCAAGGTTTGTTGGTCGCAACTTAGCCCCTTTGCCTTTACGTCAAGCACCTCTGATTTTTGTTGAAGCAATTCGTATAGTGTGAAAGCAGTACCAGCTCCACTATGATTAATCCTTACCGTGCCTGGTGCCAACCGAACGGCATACATCGGCTTTCAAATCCGATATTTCTTCCTATTAGAACGCTGCTCATTAGCGCAGTGAGGCTGCCGTTACATGCCTGCAGCCTCGTCTTGGTTATTGTTAAGCTAAAGTACACGTTAGTTTAATACCATGTTATTGCATAATATTTTATTTTAATCCATTTTGTTAACTGCTGTTCACTTACAGCGACACTCTACGCCGTCGGACATTATCGGTTAAAGGTCTTCCGGCTTTATAAATTTCACCTCTGGATACATGTCGTTCGGACCCTGAATCAGATTTCCACCTGCTCCTTTCAACTGCTTATTAAAGAAATCGAGTACATATTGATTTACGATGCTTGATCCTCTTTTACCATTTATATCTCCTGTTATTCCAGTCAGTTTAATCAACTCAGAATAGAATTGAAGGTCCGTGAAATTGAAGTGTTGGGTACCTTCTACATAAATCGCACTTCCCCCCTGATTGATAACATTTTTAATAATGTGCAGCTCATCTGAAAGTTGTTTATTTATTTCGTTATCCGAACTTTTATCATTTTTAAAATCTACTAACCAGTCTTTAAAACTTCCCGATCTAATGAACATAAAAGGCTTGTTTATAACATCTCTATTTTCCACTTCAAATAGTGACCCGTCCATATTAATCCCGGCCTTGATTCTATGATCTAAATAAGTTGTATTAAACGCCGTTGCTCCCCCAAAAGAATGCCCCATCACGCCTAAGTTATTTAAATCTATTTTCCCTTTAAATTGACTTTCGATTGCACCTGAATTTAGCTTTTCAATTTGGTTGATTACAAACTCTACATCTTGTGTCCATATATTTCCAATTATTCTGCGTTCATCTATTGTTGTCATCTTTGTTTTATAGTCCGTTACACGGCCATCCGGAAAAATGGTAGCAAAGGTGCTATACGTATGATCGATTGTGACCACGATAAACCCATGACTGGCCAGATTCTCGGCCTGTGATGCATGTAGAACTCTACTGGTTCCCATTCCGTGAGATAGCAGTACCAAGGGATAAGGACTTGTAGAAGGTAATATTTCTACATTATCATAAGAGTTGGTTTTACTATACTTCCAGTAATCGAACACAAAATCGGGAAGGTTTAAAGAATTAGAGTATGTCTGAATGTACTTTTTGAACATTTCTTTATCTTTTGGAAAAAGAGCTTCACTCTTGTTGTTATTGCTCTTTTCAGAAGGATACCAAACTTGAACCATTAGTTCCCTCTTATCGTTTTGATCTTCAGTTAAGACTTCATCTCTGTTCTGATCCGTAAAATGAAAAGTTTGAGTACCCACTTTCTCTGGACCATTAGGCTTTGGCAAATGAAAGACAGGCAAGTATACAGACAAGCTGGTAGATACAACAAGTAGAATGACGACTAGGGAAGATAAACTATATTTCAACGGCTTCCCTATTTTTAAATTCACCATCTTTTTTGATTGCCTGAGTAAAACGATGAGTATGAAAAGAGCCGTCATAATATAAACCAAAAGCAACTGCCATCTGTATCCCTCAACAAACAATTGAGCTACAAATATAACGCCACTTCCTATACACAAAACCAATCCTGTTTTCTTTGCACTTCTTTTAATAAACAATAGATCTACGAGTAAAGCGAAACAGGATAGAACTAAAAGTATCTCAAATAATCTCATTTGAATTCCTCTCTTTCATCACGAACTATTACAGGTTATTTACTTCGCTTCATTCATGAATGCGCTCAGCTATTTCTTTAAATTTGGTATGGTGTAAATAATGTGATCCATCCATTGTTATTACTTTTCCATGCACCGAGTCTTTGATCTGTCCTTCGTGCAAAGGTATCCATCCTTTACACCTTCATTATTCGCTTGAATCACGAGAAGAAGTGGAAGATCTTTAGGGAAGGTTAAACCTTGAGCCCCTTTAAAATTCGAAAAAAAGATGGTCCATCTCATTCAACATCGTGGAACGATTTGAGTTTTTATTCGGCAGCATTTTCATCTGCTATACAGTGTGCTCATCAAATGCGAATCCAGCTTAAGGGTCACCACCAAATTTGATCGCCAATCTTTGCAGACCTGATTTTTTGAGAAATGCAAAAGTCTTTAATGGGAATTTAACATCCATACCCGGTTGTGTTGAAACACTGCTATCGATTCCGAAAAATACAGTCAACTCGTATGGATATTTATTCACATAATCAATGCCATAAAAAAAATACCTAGAAACAGAACAACGGCGATTACGATTGCTCCTAGTATTTTAAGTATAATGTTTCGTACTTTCTTGGCCCTCGATCCATTCTACGTTTTCTTTTCCTTTGGTTGTGTCACTCTCATCTCTCCCTGTCTTGAACTGTTTGTTGGATTTTCTTCTTTGATGCTAATGAAATCTTAACCAATGAATATGTATTCCCCATGACGTCAATATGAACTGAATATGAACAAGCAAATAAATTAATAATTACTGCGACGTCATTGGCGGATAAATTTGCGCGAACAATTTATAAAATTTCCTTCATAAAACCCCTGAATCTTTCAGTAATGCACTTCTATTGGGAACGATAAAAATAATGATGATTTACTTCCAGCAGCACCACTGCACCATGTACAGAATCCTGTATTAGCTTCTCGTGCTCGGGAATCCATCTGTCCGTTGCCGGGCAATTCGCTTGGATAAAGAAAATAACAGGAAGATTTGGAGGGGAAGTTAATTGTTCAGCTGCTTTACAAGTTGAGGCTTGAAACGTGGGACACAGTCAATCTGGGCAAATGCACCGATTGTGTATCTCATGGAAACTTCCCCAAGCGGGTTTATTCTCTGCAATAAATCAACTTGAACTGGGAGTTCATTAMTTGATACCGATTGTACTAATCGGACTCCCTTTTCTGTTGTGGACGATTGGCATCATGCGTAAACGTTATTCCATTCGATGGTTACCTTATGGAAAGTAAACTTGAGGAGCTTAGCATAGATTTTGCATTGCAAGATATGTGCCTGGCATGCGAAAGCCAGCCGCCCTCCATTCTCACCTTTGGTAAACCTCTTAGCAGATAACTCCGGAATCCCCTGTTGTACTTTATTTGCCCAAACACACTTTCCGATTCAATCATTCTTCGAACCGACAACGCGTATCCATCCTCGTTCCTAAGTTACTCACGGAATTGCTGCTTGTCACATAATTGAATAACTTTTTCTCAGGTAGCTTAATAATGTTGTTTCTTTATTAGAAACTTTCAAACATTTTTTGAAAAACCCCTATGATTTACCTATGATTAGGCCATGCTGCATATGTTTTTTTGATATTTAGCAACTGAACATTATCTCTTTAGGAGTGATGCATTATGAACTATTGAACATTTGGTAAGAGAACTATGTCATTCCGGAATACAGAAATGAAGATGCATCAAAGTAGGACTGACTATGAAGTACCATGCTAAAAGACGGATAGACCCTGTTAATGTTCATATTGAAAAGAAACCAACTCCCCCTTTGCACTTATCACTTCGCAGGAAGAGTAAAAGAGATGTTCAACTGGCTGTTGATAAAAACGGATAGTTGATCATGGCATCAAAATAGCCCTACCTACGCTCCATGAGTTTTGGGTTTAGTTCATGGTATCAATTGGGCGTAAAGATAAAATAATATCGTTACTAATTATTGATTTGTTTCTATCAACTAAATTGTTATTAAGAGGTGTACTTTATGACTTTCATTACAATTTGTGCAATTCTAAAAGCAAAACCTGGACAAGAGGAGCAGCTACGCGATGAATTGATCAAACTTATTAAACCGTCACGTGCAGAAAAAGGCTGTAAACAATATAAGCTGCATAAATCGCTTGAAGAAAAAGGCACATATGTTTTTTATGAGTCTTGGGCTGACGAAGATGCCATAATCGCACATGTAAATACCGATCATTACCAAACATACCTCAAAAATATAGAAACTATAATTGCTAAAATGGAAGTTTATCATTTGGAAAACATTGAATGATAAGATCAAAGCACATGCAAGTAGGTTGTTTTCGTTTATGTTAATATCATTCGATTTTCGAATTGGTATTAGCATTTATCTACCGAGAAAAAGTTTCTTTTATAGAAACTCTTTCTCTTTATTTGAACTTATTTAAGTTCTCACTTAATATTGGCCTACATAAAGGAGGTGAAAGTATGAATTCAAAAATCTTTATAGCACTAATGTCACTTGCGTTAAGTGCTTTTGCCATAGGAACGACAGAATTTGTTATTGTCGGTATTCTGCAAGAGGTAGCCACCGATCTTGGCATATCAGTAACCCAAGCTGGGACACTCGTGTCTGGGTATGCAGTAGCCCTTGCTATTGGAACCCCGATCGTCGTAGTTATGACCGGGAAACTGYCTAAAAAAGGATATCTGGTGTTCCTCATGATTTTGTTCACTGCAGGGAATGCTCTGGCAGCATTAGCTTCTACCTATTCCATGTTGCTCTTATCAAGGATAATTACAGCTGTTGCACACGGTGTATTTTTCGCTGTTGCAGCTACAGTGGCCGCAGATATGGTCCCTGCTAACAAAAAAGGCACCGCCATTTCCATCATGTTCACGGGGTTAACCGTTGCTACCATTTTGGGTGTTCCCCTTGGAACATATATCGGACAGGAATTTGGTTGGCGGATGTCATTTGCCGTGGTCGCTGTATTAGGGCTAATCGCTTTGTTGGTCAGTCTTATAGCCATAGAAAAAGTCCCGCGTTCAAAGCACTCACCGAGCCTTAGAGATATTGGAAGTTTGATTTTCAATCCTCGGATCATCACTGCACTGCTAATGACTGTACTGGGTTTCGGCGGAACCTTCGCCTTATTTACGTATATCTCTCCTATCCTTAAAGAGATTAGCGGATACTCAGCCTCGTCTATTTCATGGCTGCTGTTGGTTTACGGTGTTGCAGTGGCAATTGGGAATATTATCGGGGGGAAATTAGCAAATGGGCATCCTGTCAAGGCGCTTCGATTCGTATTTCTATTTCAAGGCATTGCCCTGCTGCTGCAAATATGGCTACTGCCCAACAAGACGCTCACTATTTTGTCCCTTATATTAATGGGTTTCTTCGCCTTTATGATGTCTCCCGGCGTACAGGCTTACATTCTAATGCTTGCAGAAAAGCTGGTACCTTCTGCTAAGGATGTCGCTTCTGCATTAAACATCTCTGCATTTAATATTGGGATAGCTGCTGGTTCTACTTTGGGTGGGCTTGCTGTAGACCATAAGCATATTATGGATACAGCTTGGATCGGTGCAATTATGGCTGGATTCGCATTTTTACTCGCAGCTATAAACTACAGAATGGATAATAAATAGAATCTTTTTGTTGAGGAGAGAGGATAAATGAACTTGAAATCATTAGACCTGTTAGAGAAAGAATTGGAATTTACAAGTTTTAGCCATAAAGATGCACTCGCCATTGGCAATCGGATTGTGCAGTATTCCCAAGAAAACAACGTAGCGGTGGCCGTGCATATTGAACGTAACCGAGTTCCTGTGTTTACGCATCTAATGGATGGTACTTCGGAAGAAAACTACGTATGGTTATTTCGTAAAAAACGGATCGTCGATCACTATAATCGCAGTTCTGCCTACATCAACCAGCGCTTTATCCAAAGCGGTGCATCTCATGAAGAACACTCTCTGCTTTCCACTACAGAGTATCAAGCAGTTGGCGGTTCTATTCCCATCCGTGTCAAAGGTGTTGGCGTAGTCGGGTCTGTAACAGTCGGAGGATTGTCGGGCGAGTTAGATCATGCTTACGCAGTTGAGGGCATTCGCCTGTTTTTAAAAGGAGAATAAGTGGTCATGGTTATGGCCACTTTAATGATGAGAGGGTTGGGCGTAAAGCTCTTTCCCTCTCTTTTTCATTCATAATCAGTTCATCAAAAGCTACTTTCTATATTTCACTTCATACATGTTAGTATGGAATGCAATGGTTTTTACTTATATGTAAAATTGTATGTCAATCATTCAATTATAATAAACAATTTCCCGCTTTCAGTAAATCTGAAACTATATTGATAGTCATGAAGACAATATATAAAGATGCTTAGAGGTGAATCAATGGAACAATATGAGGTTGCAACCCTAAAAAAAGGACTACTAATTCTAGACGCATTGCAGCAAGGTGCACCCATGAGACTGAGTGAGATTATGCACCGGTTTAACCTTAACAAGTCTACAACTTTTCGTCTGCTATATACGCTGGAAATGACAGGTTTTATTCAAAAAGATGGTTTCACGTACAGAGCTTCTGAATTAAAGGAGCACCATTCATCATCTGCAAACACTCGACTTAATTGGTTAGCTGTTCCATCCTTGCATCAATTAGCGCTGGAACTTGGCGAAACCGCATATATAGGAGTTTTAGATGGGATGAAAGTCATGACAGTACAAGTGGTGGAGGGAAATCATGCCATCCGTAGCCACACACGCGTAGGTGATTCCGCTTATGCCCATCTAAGTGCCTTTGGGAAAGTTATTCTGGCACACCTAAGTGATGAACAACAAAAAAAAATGCTTACACATCTTACCCAGCACAAAGCAACAAAACATACTTTTGACGACAACCATTTATTAAAAGAGCATCTAAATGTAATCCGTCAACAAGGATACGCCATTGATGATGAAGAAACAGAAGTAGGTTTACGCTGCGTAGCTGCACCAATATTTTATAATGGTAAAGTGATCGCAGCATTGGCTATATCCGGCCCTGCCGCACGATTAAGCCGAAAGAGAGACCGTGCGGTAAGTAAAAAATTGAAGGAATGCAGTGCACAGATTTCCGGTCTATTTTGACCCTCTCAACTTCGCATACGAAGATTAACAAAAAAGAGATCGAACAACTCTACAGTTGCTAAAAGAATACTTGGCGAAGCAATCCGACCCCTTAAAACCAAGCAGCTTGGGCCATCTCTGAAATAACAAGATCTCCAAATTCGGCAACTTGCATTTTTATCTGCAAGACGTATGCTTTTCGTTTAATAAAGAGAGCAGGCTTTCGTAGCGCCTGCTCATCAATTCTGTGTATTTTAACTTTCACCGTTAACTATTTGCTCAAAACTATGGAGTCTGCGAATCGTATCGGGTAAATCTCTAATATCAGAAGTTAGCTTCGGGGTATCCCAACAGTATAGGAGAGTGCATTCATGCGCTTGCTAAAATCGCAAATACCCAACCACTTAAGAAGGAATTACATAATTTCATTTAAAAATAATTCCAAATGTATAAGGGCAAAATACTGTTTACATTTGTATAAAACGGCGGATATAAAATGGTACAGAATTACTCGAAGAGAATCGACATTCTTATTGAAAAATTGTTAGGAATTTTTGTGCTCAATTTCACGAAAGCTTACCTGCATCTCAAGTTCCCCTATGTTTTTTCCACTTCCTGATTTTCGCACGAAAGGTTTTGAAAGGGGCTGCTGAATTAATGTGAATCCACCTTGCCATAGGCCAGTTTTCCTTGCCGCCTGTCCATTTGCGGATGCCTTGTGTAAAAAGCTCTTCCTCGGTCAACGTGTTGATCCAGTCAAGCCATTGCTGCTCCGCTCTCCGTAATAAGTCCCGCAGCTCAGGCAAGGAGACTGCGGTATATCTGTCGTAAAAGGACCGATACAGTCCGCCAAGTTGGTTCCATTTATAGTCGGGAGATGGCATGAGAATGGGTCGGCCTTCCTTTTCATCCTTGTCCCAGCCCATCACCAGATCAAGCCAACCAAGCTGGTAAGCGATGATCTCGGCGGGTGTTTTATCCACTTCAGGTATCCTAATATCCTTCTCACTATTGTCGATCCCGTCAAACTCAGCATCCAACAACATATATTGAGAATGGATCGTCTTCATCAAATCCTCTTTGGAAGTATAATCATAGCTTGCCACAGCACTCACTCCACTTTTTTTATTCTGGTAATAACATAAAGCTGTACCGACTGTCAGTGTAGTTTCAGATTGACAAGCTGAAAATCAATTATGAATCCAAACCAATCAATGGAGCTGGATCGTGAGTTCTACGAGTAGAATCTAACACGTCGTTTGTATTGAACAAATTCAACAGCCTGTCTCTTTGTGTTTGGATTTTGGATACATCTTTTCGAGTTAATCATTCTCAGATATTTCCTATAACATAATTTTCATAAATTTCTAAAAATTATATAATTAGTAGCACTTATAGATCCGCAAGCGATCTGCCCTATCAGCTATCATATCACACCATGGTTAATTATGGATATTTTTTGACGGTTTATCCATATGTGACTTCAACAAATTACGCTTGTCTTCATTTGATGCCACTTGATATATCCTATCTTGATCGTGTGATCCAACGCCGACTTTTCTTTCAGATCAAATTTTTTTTATATTAGTACAAGCTGTAAGGATTCACGGGTCTTGCGACTTTCCAAACTGCTAATAAATTTTGCATTATTCAGCAATCCCTTGTTTTTGAATATTTCGAGAGGAAACATAGTAACTGGCGATTTCCAATGCCTATACCAAAATTAATATTTTGTATGGGAATTTTGATGACCTTCTTAGTGAACTTGCAATCGCAATTGAATTCGAACTAGATTCACGAGATAAACGTATCACAAGAAATTAACTACACAAAATCATCTTATAAGAATAATGAGGTTCTATTTTTCTAAAAAAAAAACCACCCCGAAGGGTGGTCCGTACTCATGATGAGCACTATAGGATTTGGATAGGAGTGGAGAGTCCTGTCCTGAACCTGTAGTTTTAGAGTCAGCTTCATCACAACATTGGAGTCCCAGGTTAAACGGCCAGCTTTTCAACGATAATCATTCCTTTCTACAACGAACAATTTGAGAGCGCATTCAATACGTCGTGAATGATAAGACTCAATTAACCTTGCTTGATTCTGTTAATCTGAGATGAATGGTAATTATAGTATATGCTACTGAAATATGTGTGCAATCTCTACTAAGCATTTTAATATAGAATGTCTGCTGAGTACAAGGAGCAATAAAGTTCACTATCATCAAAGTACTAAATCGGGGTAAAATATATCTAATTAGCCTTCTATATAATACTCAGATTTTCTTCAGGCTCCCTATGAACAAAATCACAATTTTTAACATGACGCTAGTGCACAACAGAACCAGCGAAGCGCTCTCCCAGACTGAGCTAGGCCCCAAGGTACCTTCCAACATACAATAGAATCATTTTCAATCTACGAAAAATAGAGCAACATAAGCACTTTCTCTCCTAATGCTTAATAATTAATCAGGTAAATGAGTTATTCAACGCATCCTCACAACCGACACACATCACTCCACATGTGTTAGTTTGAAGAACACAAATAACCTTCTACAATCCCTCCGTCGTTTCGATTCTTACGAGTTTTATTTCCTACGTTACAACACAAGAGTAAAGGTAGAAATATATCCTTTTCAGCATCTGGGTAAACCAAAAGCTCCTATCTCTTTGGCCTAATAGACCAGATAGGAGCTTTATACAATAAGCTTATGGGTAAACGCGATGTGGAAGAATTTTTAGCCAAATCTCAGTTTCTTTATCCTTTTTGCTGTAGTCATGATAATTAGTTGCTTCAAGGACATCTCTGTAATACCAATGCTCTGGCTTGTTATCCGGCCACTGCTTCGCGTCTTTGTGAATCTCTTTGGTCTGGACATGTCGATCTAATACACTATTGATTAAGGTCATGGCTTCAGCACGTGTGATGTATTGATCAGGCCTAAAGGTCTTATCCGCATACCCCTTTATCCAGCCTTTGTTCACTGAGGATGCAATGTACTTCTCTGCCCAATGACCACTGATATCTGTAAAGAAATCATTCGTTCTTTCATCTAGTTTATCAAATCTCGAAGCAATTGCAGCGAACTCTGCTCTAGTTATATACTGTCCCGGTGCAAATGTTCCATCTGGATAACCATTTATTACTTTGGCTTTATTCATCGTAGCAATGTATTTGTTAGACCATCGATCACTCGTCACATCAGAGAAAGAATGCGTGTTAGAAAGATAATCTTCGCGGCTGTTATCTTCCATTAATCGGTAAAAAATAGTAGCAACCTCTTCACGATCAATACTGTTTTCGGGCTTCACCATTCCATCTGGATAACCAATTATATAGTCAAAATGAAGATCATACTCTAATTTAGGCGGCTGTACAGGCGTTGGCGTTGGTGTTGGTGTTGGTGTTGGTGTTGGTGTTGGTGTTGGTGTTGGTGTTGGTGTTGGTGTTGGTGTTGGTGTTGGTGTTGGTGTCGGTGTTGATATTGGTGTTGGCGTTGGTGTTGGGTTAATCAGAATTGTAATCGTCGATAAATATTCATCGCCACCTTCACCAGTTTGGACGAGGACTGTGAATGTATCCGTACCTGTATAATTGGCTTCTGGCGTATATGTCCAGATTCCATCCTCATCCTCATCCTCATCCCATTCTACCTTTCCGTGGCTAGGACTGCTAGCAAAGTCGAAATCTAACCAATCCATTTCAAAATCTACTGCTACGGGACCTCCAGATACAGCCGTATTTATCATCGTTGCTTTATTCTCATTGATTATGCTAGGCGGATTGTTAACTGGATACTCAAATGGAGGAATAATTAAAATATCCCATTTAATTATGTATACATCTTTATTCGTAGTAGCAATTATAGTAAAGCTATCTTCACCCGTAGAACCTGGACTTGCTTCATATTCAAAAATAGGATAAACATATCCACCATCTATTATCTTCCCAAGATAAGGACCATCTGTTAATTTATAAGTAATTCCTCCATGTTCAGGATAAGGAACTTTTATATTTCCCTGAAATATCTCCCCAGATTGCACTACGTCATAGTTCGGTATATTGGAATAAAGTGCATCTACAGAATAGTAATTTTTACTCGAATCAATTGTAATACTTTCCTCACTAGTAACTGGAGTTGCAATAGTATAGCCTGCCACTGTGCTAAACTTAATTGTATAGGTACCATCAGTAACATTATGAAAAAAGAATCTACCGTCCTCATAGGTTCTCGTTTGCGCTACTTCCACACCACCATTCATAAGCACTACAAGTACACTCTGCTCTAATGGGTAGCTTGAATCAGCATCATCACCTGTATCATTGCCTGTTACTTTACCAAAAATTGTAGCTTTCCCTGGCGAAACAGCCGAAACGCTTGGAGTAACCATGAGCACAGGAGCCACGAATCCAACTACAAGTGATACCATACATAACCATGAAAATACTTTATTCATATGTCGTTTCATTAAAGATTACCCTCCTATAATTCTGGTTTTTGACCCAACAACCACATCTGCGTGTAAGAACCGTAGTTGTTCAGCGTGATGAGCAGAATACCTGAGATTACCACAAATTGAGCCTCCGATCATACATGAATCAACACCAACCACTTCTTTGCCCAGTTTCCTCCACTCCACAATGCTCTGATTTGACATAAATATTCTTAAATGTACCATCTTACCTTCGCGCTCTCTATTATCCGAAAGTAGCAAAATAGTCGAAGTTGGGTATACTTTCGTTCTCCTCACTCATAAAAAAAGCAGACAAGCTCTCTCCTAAGTGAAAACTTGCTGATCCGCTTTCCCAAAATGCCCGATCAAGTCCACATAAAAAAATACAGTAGATACTGTTATCAGTACCTACCGTACTTGAGATAAGTGTTTTCTACTCTACGTCTAGTGTATGACCAAGACTGGCATTCAGCATGCGTAAGATCATGAGCAACGACTCCGTTCTCGTCGCAATTGCATTCGGTTTGAATAAACCGTCCGGCGTACCCTTTACAATTCCCATATCGGATAATGTATCAATTTCAGCTTCTGCCCAGTGATCTCTAACATCACTGAACTTCGTACTCTTCACAAAGTTCATGTTTATTACTTTTGAAAGCATAGTTACGATTTCCGCTCTTGTTATCGTCTGATTCGGTTTGAATGTTCCATCTAAGTAACCCTTAGCAATACCTATTGTTTTTAATGTAGCAATGGGATCTGCTGCCCAATGACCTTTGGTGTCTATAAAGTCGTAATCACCTTCTGACGTTAAACCAAGGGCTCTTACGAATAGAGATGCAAACTCTGCTCTAGTTATCGTAGCGTTAGCTCGAAATGAACCATCCTCATATCCATTGATGATGCCAAGCTTAGTCGCAAGTACAATCGCTTTAGCATTTTGGGCATTTGCAGGTACATCCTTATAGGATACGATAGGCGCAGTGTTCGATTTTGCTACCATTGACTTAATTACCTCAATATTAACCTCATCAATATAAAATGGCTTTGGTGCTTGTGTTGGTATTGGTGTCGGTGATGGTGTCGGTGATGGTGTCGGTGTCGGTGTCGGTGTCGGTGTCGGTGGCACTACGATTGGACTATTCTCTCGTGTCACAGATACCGTATATGTCTTAGTCGCAACTCCATCCGACGCGGTAACCACCACATTTAGCGTGTTCACGCCTACCTTCAGCGGAAGCTCGCTGCTCGCTGAGCCGCTAGCAACCAGTTCCGCTATACCACCGTTAATCGCTACAGTTACAGTTGATATCTGTTTAGCAGTTACGGGTGTTACATGAATACTGCTGACACTATTCGCGACGTTAGCATTATAACTGAAACTATTTTCATCAAAAGGCTGACTAAGCTTTGCCCCAGATGATAGACGCAATCCGCTAAGGTTTTCATTATTTATTACCCAATTTGCATATAACAGAATATTGCTGCTAGATCCTATAGTGTCACCCTTGTTATATGCAGTCCCTCTGCCGTCACTTTCCGTATTCCAGCCACCCAAGACGAAGCCTGGATTGGTCCATTTGCTTATGTTTCCATCGACCGTCACCGACTGGTTTGGCGTATAGGAAACACTATATGACCGTTCATCTTCTTGAACCTTGTCATTACTTACATAAGTTAAAAAGTTTTGATAGGCACTTAAGTAAGGATATCCACTGTTATGCTTATTCTGTTCCCATATACCTGCAAAATCCCAGCCTACGTATGTATCGTTATTTTTCATGGATAGAGAAGGCAGTCCTATACCCTTATTATCGGCTTGCCCTGAAGTATCGGTATCATAATAGCTATCGATAATATCACTCTCTTCATTGGTACCGACTAACCCGCCAACTTCTACATTTCCGGTTACATGCCCTCTCGAATAGCTGTTTTTAACGATTCCATAAAGAAGATTATAACCTACTAGACCACCAACAGATTCATTTCCATTTACTTGTCCTGTTGCATAGCTATTAGAAATAGTACTATCGAAATTATCACCTGACAAACCGCCTACATATATCTCTCCTTTAACTCGCCCTGCTGCATAGCTATGAGAGATCGTACCATAATAATTTCTTCCTGATAGACCGCCAATGTATTCAGATCCTTCTACATTTCCTGTTGCATAACTACTAGAGATAGATCCTTCTTTATTCTCACCTACTAGTCCACCAACATCTTCAGAACCATTTATATTTCCTCTTGCATAGCTATTAGAGACAGTACCTTCTATATTATTACCTACTAAGCCGCCTGTGTTCTCTGTAGCATGGCCTTCACCCGTAAAATTTTCCTCTATGCCAGTTACATTACCGGTTGCATAAGAAGAATCAACATTTCCCTCCTGACTCCTTCCAACCAAGCCACCTACATCAACGATACCAGTCACTGATGCAAGTGAAATGCCATTACTTATATCACTTAAAAAATGAAAACCGACAAGGCCACCAACTGCTCCCTCACCCTCTACGATCCCTTCAAAGGTAGCATGAGTGAGGGTAGAAAGATAATTAAAGCCTATGATTCCACCTACTGATCCACTGCCCTTTACGGTTCCATCAAAGTTGACGTTAGAAATGGTCGTATCGCCATCATTGTAGCCTATTACCCCGCCTATCCAATTTCCAGACCCTGATACTAATCCTGTAGCCGTAACATTTTCAATCATTCCATCCCCATAAAAATGGCCAACTAGGGCTCCTACACTTTCTGTACCCCTTACATCTACATTTTCCAGTACTAGATCTCGAATACTGCTTGAAGCAGCAGCTTCCCCAAACAACCCTCCTATTTCAACAGAATCAGTATTATCTACATACAAATTGACTATCTTAAATTTTCCCCCATCAAGATGTCCTGAAAATGCTGCTGCATCAGAACCTATCGGTTGCCATGAATGGTTTTCATCATAAGCACTTAAATCAATATCATTGATCAAAACAAAATGGCTATCCAGATAATTCCGCACTTCATTTAATTGATCTGCTGTCGCAATTTGATATGGATCTTGATCCGTTCCATCCCCTCCATTAAAGCCTGCTGCCGCTTGAACGTGGACCCCTTCAGGATTAGGATTTGCCAAACTCGGATAATTTCCAACCACCATAGCTAACACAATAATAAATACAATTACCCGTTTATTCCAATAACGAAATGCCATTAATACTTCTCCTCCTCTATCATTTCAGTATCTAAGCTACTTTACCCTTTCGGTTTTCATGGACAAACCATCCAATTTCCCCCACTTTAAAATACTTCGATTCTTAATTTTACCCGCTTGCCTTCGCGCATTCTATTATCCGAACGTAGCAAAATGGTCCAATTCGGGTATACTTTCGTTCTCCTCACAGACAAAAAAGAAGACAAGCTTTCTCCTAAGAGAAAACTTGTCTAAATACAATCAATATGTTTTATTCAAGTAGCTGTTAACGAGCTGCGTACGATTCCTGACATTCTGCTTCCGAAATACAGCTGTCAAATGCTTCTTGACCGTTACTTCTGTAATACACAAGTCCGTCGCAATTTCTTGATTCGTATAACCTTTTACGAGCAGAACCACCACTTCTTTTTCCCGCTCAGACAGCAACCCCATACCATCGTCCTGTCGCTTGGCATGATCTAAAAGACCGAAGGACGTGATCATTTTGTTCAAATAATCCTGCAGCTTATCACCTCTCGTATCGAGAACGTAATACGGCGTAGGCGTGTTATGGTCATAATCGTAATGTGCAACGTTCTTCACCTGCTCGCAGCCCAAGCCCAGGTGGAATTTCTTTAAAAAGGGGAGCTCCGTAGGGCCAGTCGTCACGACATAACCGGAAGATATAAGCAGTGAGACGAACGCTAACCCCGCAGTCGTACGTACCGCCACGTCCTCAAAATCCGACACATCGATCGATTTCACAAAATAACCAGCATTATGTTCATTCGGCACCCGGAGTTCCTTTAGCTTATGGTCCGGCAAACTTTGGAAATAAGTGGACGACAGCGGATGAGTTAGCAAGTAGTCAAGAGTACCTCTATGAATCGGTATGATTGCCGTCAGACCTCGTATTGCCCCATCCTGGTCTCTCATCAGCTTAACAATGCCGGGATCGAGCTCGTAAAGCTCTTGAAGATGAATATGCTTAATCGAGTAAAAGCCTTCTTCTTTAGAAAGCATATATTCGAACCTCTCCCCCGTTTCCTGGTTCTGGAGAGGAAGGCAAACTTCCTTCAGATTGATGCGACGATTGTCCAAATACTGCTCTGCCTCCACCCAATTGGACGGATTCAATGGCTCCATGAGAAGCGGAGTCAATTTCTGAAAACAGAGATTGCGTACAACATGATCGCCGATATAATAGTACCATTCGACCGCTTCCCAAGTGATTGTCTTTCTCTTGGACGGATTAGTCATCCTGCTGTAGTAATACATGATGCACCGCTTCCATAACCAGTCGTAATGTTCAGGCTGGCGCAAACGAAGTCCATTGCTGATTGCATCCCGCATCAAATCATGGAGGATCCATCCCCTATCCACTCTCCGAATGAAGGAAAGTCCAACCAGCCTTTGGAATACATCTGTCTTTACCTTTTGATCCAATACATCGGAGAGCAGCTCCTGGTTAAAATGCCTTAGTACAGCTACCGTTTCTACGAGTTCCCTAAGATTATCGTCCGGAACCTCTTTTAACCAAATGCTCAGAATATGTTCGAAAACTTCGATTTCATCGACTAATTCTAAGCCCTGAATGTTCTGTAGTATCGTTGTCGAGACGACCAAGGACAACGTTAGCGGATGTCCTCTCGTTTTCATCCAAATTTGTTGGATCATTGGCTCCTGAGAAATGCCTGAGCGCTCCATGTATTGCTTAACGGAGATATAATCCAGATCGCCAATGGGCATCCGGTGTATCCAGTGGCGCCATACCGGAGAACTGAGCCACATCCCTTGCATGGGGAATCTCCCCGCAACGAGAATCAGGATATCTGGGTACAATTGTGGAAGGAATGCCTCTCTCAGCCATTGCTCCATATCACCCATGTCCTCGAATGTGTCTAATGCTAGGACAAGCTTCTGATTCACCGCTTTTTCCCTCAGGATATCATGGCATAGCTCTAGAAGCGCCTGCGGCTCGGTGGTCTGCTGAAACTCCTCCATCGGATAGCCGAGTTTGTGCAGCAATTGCGTGCAGAAGTCCTGCGGTGTATGAGAGAACCCGCGGCTGTCCATCAACAGAAAAGCGGCGTTCACATTCACTGCCAGCCGCCGGAACTCATCGATTAAATAACTTTTCCCTACGCCGCCGGTACCATAGATATTCAAGATCCGTCCCTGTTGCCCGCCGACTGTCAGTTGCTGCAAGAAATACTGAATTTCGAGGTCCCGTCCTACCAAATAATGCCGTTCCAGCTGGTCAATCTGGCCAGCTCTACGTTCCTCGGGACCGCCTACCTTCACCTTGCTATCATACATAGGATATACCCACCTTCGAATGACATCATTATAGAATTGAAGGACAAGTGCGGTACTACCGGCAATTTAAATCCCATAACCATCGTGGATTGAACAGAGATAATAAGTCCACTTGGTAAGGATTACAATTACTGCCTAATCTCTTCCACTCATATCGTAAAAACTATCAATTGTAGTTTTATCTTTGTTCGTGCAAACAAATACCCATGTACATCCGATCCATGAATACATATCGCAATATCGACTATGGCATCTCCTATTATAAAATTACATATAAGATCATATTTTAAAATGGGTCATAGCCCTTTAGCCATCTTAAGGAGGTCGCTCTATCTTGAAGTTTAAAGCTCAAGCCAAACAAAATCAACTGCTCGAAAGCATTTCAACCCAGCACCTTGTCGTCGGCATCGACATCGCCCAGGAATTCCTTGTAGCTCGCGCTGTCAACTTCCGTGGGATTATGCTCGGCACTCCGCTTCACTTCTCCTCGATTTAGGCATTGTCGTCCACCTCAGTCTCTCTTTTTATTCACTATACTTTTTAGAGAGGGGTACGACAACTAGTCTGACACAGAAGGTCAACAAGCATATTTAAACTATTATTAATATAATATGGGAGAATGTCGATTAAAAAGTTAAGTCAAAGTGCTTTTTAATCGGAGGCTTTTCAAATGAATTATAGGCGTACATGTCTAATTATTTTATTTGTAGGATTAGTAATATGGTTTGCAGCCTATTTAATATCTCTACGCGTCTTTTCAGGTCTAATATTAGTATTAAGTTACCCATTTTTCGTCATCATACCATGGATTAGCTTGCTATTATCTATTATTATGTTATTTATGACTAGAAAATGGTGTTCAATTGAAAGACTTTTTTCCCTACTATTACTATTCCCGTTTCTGCTTGCTGTGGAAACTCCTACCGTCAACGAAAGGCTCACATTATATAAAGAACCTACTGATTCAATCATACGAACTTATTTTCAAACTTTTGAACTCTCACAACCCAAAGTCTTAGATCTATCAGACCCCCTTATTACTTATAACGATCATAATAAGACATTGTTATTAAATATAAAGTTAGTACCAGAACTTGTATCAAAGAACATGGATATTTTTTTAAAAGGTAACTCGGATGCTCCTGTCGATGGATATGCAAAATACTTTATGAATATTCTAGCATTACAATTTATTCATCATTCAAAGAGTATTAATGAAATTAATCTACGGCCAAATCATTTGATCGTGCACGGTTATTGGGGCACTGAACTACTGCTACAGGAAGGGAGAGGTCTTACCTGTCGAGCTAGAATTATCAGTATATTGATTTATAGGCCATGTGAATAAGGAGCGGCCCAGTGTGCCCTCGGCAAACACCAGCTTTCCGTCCGGATTACGGTCATGTAGTGCCGGAAATAAGCGCTCACCTCCTCCTTGCTCATACCGCCCAAGTGGTATTGCATATCAATGCGTTGGATGGTTTCTTAATACTTTTTCAGCCTCAGCAGCTCTGGAAGCTCCTGCTGGCCGACGAAAATCAACGAGAACGGCGCGACGGAATGGATTCCTTTTCTCCATTGGCACTACAACCGACGCGATGGACGCCATTTATGCGCATACCGCGGCATTTGCCGCGAGATGAACAATGTTGCACAAGCTTGAGGCTGTACTTCGGAAAGACAAGTTGATTGACGCGATTCACGTCAACCGCGTCTTAATCGAGTTTAAGGAAAAGGCTCCTGATGCTGCGTGAAAACGTCTCGTATGCTTATGAGTTGCCCTGGATCGATGGTAACTCTGTAAGGATCTTTTTCGTGTTCCTCATGGTGCACAAATTCGGCTGGGTGACCATTGCCAAACGAAACACCACCCTATTTCGATTCGTGGGCGAAAAAGTCTTAACTTAATCAAGACGGGACTCCCCCCTGCATTTAGATAGGGGTCAAATATCACTTACCAAACTCTCAAAATGAGTGATTACCGATATATATTAACCCCTATAATTTACTTCATATTTATTATTATTTGATAAAACTTTCCATAAAATGAAACTACAATGCGACTTCGGTTTAAGCAAAGTTTATTAGCTCGTCATTAACTCCAACCCCTGCAACGCGTTTCTTCTAGAGGGCTATTCTCTCATTCAAAATAAACTCATCGTCGCTCATGTGCTGGCTCACTGTGATTTCTTCAAAAAATAACACTCGCTTTGGTGCAACCAATCGCAATATGGTCGAGAGCATGTCTGCTACAGCAGTCCGTATTCATCAATATGAAATGGATCATAGCACGGAGGCGGTCGAGAAGTTTATCGACACGATTCTTGCTATTCAAGAGCATGTCGATCCGACGCTCATTAAGCCTTATCAATTGGATAAAAAACCTTATATCGAGATGATGCAAAAGGACAGCGAGCGCTCGGAGTGGAATCTAGACCCGGATCGAACAGCTGCCGCCGCATCAGCTGCTCAATCACAGGCCGCTGACGCCAAGCGATTTCCGCCACGCCCAGATACGCGAGCTTGATCTAACTAGCGATGAAACGATTGAGTTTGCGAAGCTAAACTCTTCTGTCGTGCAGCCTTCCGGCACACCTTGAATCCCTATTATTTGGGCTTAAAAATATTCGAGGATATCGAACGCCGATTCGATAATCCAACGAAGGAAGAACAATCACGCTTCGGACGCGTTCCCGGTAAGGGCAGGGAAAAAATGTTCGAGGTACGCGAGCTTGATTCAGATATTTCGTTCATTCGCAACTACCTCACGAAGGATCTGGTTAATGATCTTGATCTGTACATTTTCGAGAAAAAGGGTCCTGAGTGGAAAATTACCGATAAAAATGGCGGATTGCCAAGCCTGATGGTTAAGGATGGGGATTTCAATCGTGTAGGGGAACTCTATCTCATTCATGAATATGAGGGTATGGAACTGGATCTCAGTACGTGGAGCGTACGCGGCCGCATGTAGTTCAGCTATGGGGAAAAAACGTTCATCTGGAGACGTTTGTTGAAGATAAGAAGATTGTGTTCAGATGTGATGGGAAGAAGACGAGTAGGAAGTTTGTTTAATTGATTGAAGTCCATCAAACAGAATACTAATTCAAAAACCCGATCACATTCGATCGGGCTTTTATTTTTTCTGACATAGGGGGATGAAGGGCGTCGCCCCCCTCTATATACAGATTTTTTTCTCTGTACATTCTCACTACAAAGAGTCCTTTTCTGAAAGACTAAAAACATTCGTACGTGTCGAAGAAATAGAACTGCTACCGAAAGCAAACTGCTACATAGTCCATTGAACTAACGTATCCCGTCCCTCGTTTTTAAGGGTTTATCTCACATATACTCACTCATTCGCAGGATTTCACCACCTTGGATTAGGCCATTCACAGGAAACAACTCGGGTGATAGCGGTTAAGGTGGTGGGCTAGGCATGCGGAAATAGAGGAACTATTAGGAAATATACCCCAGGTAGTTTCTACTGCACGCATACTCCACAATCCCTTGGAGGTTCACCCTCCCAAATCTCAACGGGTCAATGCCCTTACATTCCTTCGTTATACCTGTCCAAGGTGTGGAGACCGATAGCGTTTAGCGGATGGGTCTGAGCCCTTATGGGTAACGAACTCGGTCCTCCGTGCTTTCTTTTTGAAATCCTGCGAATGAGTCATTATACGTGTTTGCTACTAAACTTAAGCTGCTTCTGCCCATGCAATGACGGTTTTCTCTGGCGTGAACTTTTCTCCTCGTTGAACAATGCCAACTAGAATTCGTGCCAGCTTTCCTATTAACTTAAATATGGATTGCTGCTTTTTCATCTTCTTTTCTTTCACATTATGCTCATGCAGATGACGGAACACGGGATTATTCCAAACGAGCTGAGCCGTCGCGAGATAGAGATATTTTCGCAGGGCTGAGTCTCCTCGTTTCGAAAGAACAATTCGTCCTTTTCTCTTTCCTGACGTACTTTCAGCCAAATTTAGGCCAGCCTTCCGTAATACCTGACGCCCATGTGCATACTGGCTTAAATCTCCTGTGCCAGCTAGTATCGCCGCGGTGAAGATCTTTCCCAGACCTTTTATGGTGCGAAGCTGCTGCGCCATTGGAATCTCAGAAAGCAGGGCTTCGATGTCCTTTTCAAACTGTTCAAGCATGGCGGTAACTCGTTCATATTCTTCAATGAGCCGTATTAAATCTGCCTTCGATTCTTCTACAGCGGTTCGATCTCCGACACTGCGTTTAGCATGTGCGATGAGCTGTGCGGCCTTCTCAATCCCCGTAACTCCCCCAGCGCGCTGTATATGTGTTCTCCAAGCCTTGATTACATCCGGTATTGCATACGTCTCCAAATCCTGTGGGCAAGGTAATGTCTTGAGGGTCGCAAATGATCGCTTACAGGTCCAGTCTTTGAATACGGATGGATACTCAGGAAAGCGAATGTCCAGCCAGCGTATGATTCGATTCTGCAGGCGTACACTGTTCGACACCCAGAATTCGCGATCACTCATTATGGTCCGTAAGCGTTGAAACACAAGCGATTGACGCGTGTACTCATAGTAGAAGCCCCGACTTACTGAATCTGCGATGATAAGTGCATCTTTGGGATCATTTTTTGATGGACTGTTATCCCGGTTTTCTTTGTTTCTCTTGGTCGTAGCAGGGTTAACCATAACTACGTGTAATCCCTTATCTGCTAACCAGTTGGCCAGGTTAAACCAGTAATGGCCGGTTGGCTCCATGCCGATGATGAGCTTCTTTAATCGGTGTTTCTGCTGTAACTCCGTCATCCAGCGGTTCAATTTTTCAAAGCCTTCCATGCTATTTGAGAATGAGTAATGTCGTTTGGAAACCACGATCCCTAGGAAATTGGAAGCTTGTGCTACATGCGTTTCTTTGGCCATGTCGATCCCTACGACGAGATGCGAGGTGGTAATTCGTTCAATCCGTTGATTTTGTGCGTCTGATTGCTTAAACTTCATAGTAAGAGCGCCTCCTTGATGTGTTGTCGACAAACCCATCATACCGAGGCGCTCCCTTTTTGACAAAGGCTATTTCTTAGCCTTAACAGGAATGTTTAGCTTAGCGAAGATAGGTTGAGTCATAAACCAAAAACCTACAAAATCATCTTATAACCCCTGCCTCACACAGGAAATCCTTTCTAGTTATTTCGCGAGTTTCTTCAATTGCTTTAGATCCAAAGGTTAATCATCTCCAAACCGAGATGTAATTTAACATAGCCTTTGTTACAAAAGCTAGACAAAATGGAGAAAGGATGATTTTATAAGAGTAGATAAAAAAATGGATCTAGGAGTCTGCATAATTATGAGTGATTTAGTAAAATTGCCGAAAGCTGCTGTCTTTGGAGCTTCAAATGGCGTGATGTTCATGACTTTTTTTGGAGCGCTTTGGGCTTCCATTGGTATTATTGGTTCACATGGACTTGGAGCTCCATGGTTACTTGTTCTTTCGAGTGTTGTGACATTAATCTTACTCATCGGAGCCATAACGCTTTTTGGTAAAGCTCGTAACATGAACAACGCTGATACACCGGAAGAGAGGGAACATCGGAAAAAAATAAATCGAAAATTTGGTTTGATTTTTGGTCTAGAAGGTCTTGCGATCTTTATTGCAAGTGTGATTTGTAACATAATCAATCATTTTGAAGTCTTTTTCCCTATCATGGCTATCATTGTCGGTATTCATTTTTTTCCTTTAGCTAAATTGTTTCGAGAAAATTTTTATTATGGTACAGGTGTAGTGCTCTGTATTTTAGGCATTATTACTTTCTTTTTACCAATGAATGCCATCGTAAGCAATGTAACTCTGATTGCGACATCTACTTTTATCGGTTTTGGCTCTGCTTTGACGCTATGGGTGACAGGTCTGAGAATATGGATAACCATACTCAAACAATTGAAATAAATATAAAAAAGAGCGTTGAGCGAACTGTACCCCAATCGCAAGATACAGTTTTTTATCATGACCAAGTATTCATTTGAAACCAATTTAAAGGCTATTGAAGGATACAAATTCATCTTGAATGAGCCCATTCTATGGTGCAATGCTACAAATATGCCCAACTCAGCTGCGGTCGATATCACCCTACAAACCTTAGGCAAAAAGCAGCGATGCCTGCGCAAGTGACTCCATCCAGATACCTGTCATGACCGTTACATGAAATTCCTCATCTACATCATCAGCATAACTGTTAGCTGACCTGCTAATGTTTCGAAAACAACTGATTCTCCCCATACCCTGCGAAACCAATTTTAACACAATAAAAGGGATATATAGGGTAAATTAAAAACCACTGCGAAGGATCATTTTTTTCAACTATCCTACCCATTCGTATTATAGTTCAACTTGATGGATCCTTATAGCGTATCCTTTAGCAGATAGGTCACTTCAAGAACAATAAAAAATAGCCACCTGGAAGGGTGGCTCGCACTCAATAAGAGTGCAAAAGTATAGATAGGAGTGGAGAGTCCTGTCCTGAACCTGTAGTTTTGAATGGTATACTTTCATACCGTACCTGATGCCAATCGAGCCACCTTCAGCAGTTTTCTAACCTACTATTTCTTCATAATAGGAATGCTGCCTGTTACTTGAGCAGACTATTGAAATGATGCTATCGTTTTCCATTAGAGCGTAATAACTGTTGATTAGCAAACATTATCTAATTCTCTCGGGTGTCTCTTAAACGTACTTTGGCATTGGTAGTATCAGATGACACTGGACTCCAGTTACAGTCCCCCAGTAACAGGGGTATACGATCCGGTAATAAAACGCGAATCGTCGCTTGCCAGGAACGAAATAACACCTGCAATATCATCAGGTTCCGCCAAACGCCTCAGTGGTGTGAAGCTACTAATTGTTCGTTTCTCTTCATCTGACAAAAAGGCAGTCGCATCGGTTTGCACTAATCCGGGTGCAACCACGTTGGCTGAAATCCCTTGTGGACCAAATTCTTGGGCAATATAGTCAGAAAAAGTATTCAACCCTCCTTTTGCCGTTCCATGAGCGATCATGTAAGGCGAGGGATCCTTACCTAAACTGCTGGATACATAAATGATACGTCCAAACTTTTGTTCGATCATATACGGAATAACGGATTTAGTCGTCACGAATGCTGCTTTTAGTTCATCGTTTAATTTCTGAGAGAACTCCTCCCATTTCATTTCGGTAAAGGGTTTCGCAGTGAAACTCATATTCGCATTACATACCAATATATCAATTCTCCCAAAGGTTTTTAAAACGGCGTCTACGAGCTTTGCAAATTGGTCTGAATCACGAACATCCGCCTGGTGAGCAATGGCTTCCCYGCCGCTGGATCTAATATCGGATACTACTGCTTCAGCAGCATCTTGATTTTTTAAATAATTAACTACGACTTTCGCACCCCGATGGGCCAATAATTTTGATGTAGCACTTCCAATTCCTCTAGCGCCTCCGGTAACGATAACCACTTTCCCCT
Source organism: Paenibacillus sp. 2TAB26 (assembly GCF_052115145.1). NCBI lineage: Bacteria > Bacillati > Bacillota > Bacilli > Caryophanales > Paenibacillaceae > Paenibacillus > Paenibacillus sp. 2TAB26. Next base: position 16,165 of record NZ_JBFRGC010000026.1, on the reverse strand, counting down.
GTAAATTCATATTCATCTTCCTTTCATCCTACTATTTTATTTCGAAAATTCTAACTTTAGATTCGAGACTCATAACAACATCCAGGTTCGTCTTAGCGAAGTTGACCAAAGAACTTTCGGATGTCATTAACTAATAGATCAGGTACTTCCATTGCCGCAAAGTGACCTCCGCTATTGAACTCTGACCAATGCACGACGTTATGCTCGCGTTCGACAATACTTCTGATCGAGATGTCGTTTGGAAAAACCGCAACACCGGTAGGAACCGTAGAGCGATGAGCAGGCATGCCCCAGGATTTCGCCTCCTCTTTATAAATCCGTGCCGATGACCCTGCCGTTCCGGTGAGCCAATACAAGGTGACATTAGTTAGCAAGTGGTCTAGATCAACGGCATCTTCCGGAAGATTGGCTATAGGATCTGTCCATTCCTTAAACTTCTCAACAATCCATGCAAGCTGGCCGATGGGTGAGTCAGTCAGACCATAGGCCAGCGTCTGAGGTCGCGTAGATTGTATAATCGCATAACCAGTTGTCTCAAAGCTATGTCCAGTCAACTTATCGTAGCGTGCTCGCTCGATCTCAGTTAAATGAATCGACTCTGAGGGGTCTCCAGACGGGAATGTTGTAAGCCCGTTTGAATGTACTCCAATAACACAGTCTGGCGCAAAACGTCCAAGCATTGGTGAGACCAATGCGCCGGTGTCCCCACCTTGTGCGCCATAACGTTCATAACCTAGTCGATGCATCAATTCTGCCCAAGCTCTGGCTACTCGGCCTATGTTCCACCCTACCTCGGTTGTCGGTCCAGAAAAACCAAAACCGGGCAGCGAAGGTATAACGACATGAAAAGCATCTTCCGGGTTGCCGCCATGAGCACGGGGATCGGTGAGCGGTCCTATAATGTTCATGAACTCTACAATTGAACCCGGCCAACCATGTGTGATGATCAATGGCGTTGCTCCAGGTTCTGGTGAACGTACATGCAGAAAGTGTATGTTCTGTCCGTCTATGGTGGTGGTGAACTGTGGAAATTTGTTAAGAAGTTTCTCGTGTTTGCGCCAATCATATTTAGATCTCCAGTATTCCGCCAGATTCTTGAGATAATCAACGGGAATACCATTGTCCCAGCCTACACCAGCCAAAGCATCCGGCCAACGGGTACGGGTTAAACGGTCTCGCAATTCATCAAGGTCAGCCTGCGGAACATCGATGCGGAAAGGCTTGATCTCCGTGTTCTGTTGGCCGCTGCTTACACTTTGTTGTTCTGAATGAGTCATTTTTGAAAAACCTCCTCAAATTTCTTTAATATTTTCTTGTGCTGATTAATGTGTTCTCTCTAGCTATACTCATATTAAATCAAGCTTGTTGACAACTGTGTGTCAACAACCAATATAAAGTTTAGATATCTCCAACGCACATTTCCGTACCTCTTCAGCAACATGCAAGGGTTCAAGAATCAATAAATCCGTTCTAAAATGGAGTAAAAAGCCGACTAACCAGTCGTTATCCGGGTATCTGACCCGAACAATAAGCGAGCCATCAGGTTGCCGCTCAATCTCATCCGAATCAAAATGATCTGCTGCTGAAACCTTAGCCGGTCCTGTAAATCTCAGCACCAGATCAACCATTTTGGTATCGCGCTGCGGACTCCAATTTTCATTTAACTCAGACAGATTCACTATTCGGCGCTGGAACGTATCCTCAAGAATGAGTAGGTTCCGGATCCGTGAAAGCCTGAACATGCGGTAATCATCTCGATTTAAACAATAACCGTGAAGATACCACGTGTAGCCTTTGAGCACTAGACCCATAGGTTCAATACAACGTTCTGTTTCTCCCCCTTGTCCGTTGGTGTATGTAAAACGGATCAGCTTTTTATCACTTACGGCTTTATGCAGCGTGTCATATTTGTTTCGTTCTGAAGAGCTGCTTTTCCACGGATTTAAATCTATGATGACCTGATCAGCACCAACCAAACGACCTTGTTCAGCCTTCGAGACCAATGCGCCTACTTTATCGAGCAAACCTTCCAAATTTTGGTTTTCAAATACCTGCGTAGATTGAAGACCTCGCAAAGCTGTAGAGAGGGCAATAAGTTCATCGAATGAAAGCATTTGCCGATCCAATCGAAAGTTCTCCATGATTTCGAATCCTCCTTCCGCCCCCGTGTACGAAACAATAGGAATTCCTGCTAGATTCAGTGAATCTAAATCGCGATAAATCGTACGTAATGAAACCTCCAGACGATCAGCCAATTCTTGTGCCTGTACGCGTTTGCGGTTTAATAGAAGGATAGTAATAGCCATAAGTCGCTCAAGTTTCACAGTTGTCCCCCCCAAATTCAGAGCATCTTGTTACAGTTTCATTTTCAAGGTAACTGATTAATAAGATGTTTCAGTTCCACGAACACGATCCTTTAACTCCTGCAGGTAGTTAGGCTCTTACTTACATAATAAACTTTTATTGTTGACAATAGTCTGTCAGGATTAGAAACTTCACCAGTGTTTTGTAGCTTTATTTTGAAACCACGAATTCAGATATCATTTTAATTGATCAAGCCCCAGTTAATAAAACCGGGTTATCATGCACCTACAGTTTGGTTGAGCTTATTTCTTTATTCTGCCGGTTCGTATAACAATAAAAAAAGCCACCAAAATGGTGGCCTGCACTCAAATAGAGTGCAAAAGTATAGATAGGAGTGGAGAGTCCTGTCCTGAAACTGTAGCTTTTAGAATAACACACATTCTAACTGCACGTTTCTTATTCAGCTAAACTACCCGTTAGCATTCCTGTAGAGCGTTAAATTACCGCTTTGCAAAAAAACGAGCGCCTCGGTACGATGGAAGTACGCAACGGGTCATAGCCCTAAAAATTCCATCATCCAGGAGGTCGCTCTACTATGAAGTTTAAATCGCAAGCGATACAAAATCAACTCATTGAAAAAATTACCACTCAACATCTAGTCGTCGGGATCGACATCGCACAGCAAACGCATGTCGCTCGTGCTGTTAATTTTCGAGGAATCGTAGTCGGTAGTGTCTTCTATCGAGCCAATTAAATGAAATTATTGCCCAGGTGAATGTTACCCTCTTCTCTGCTCTATCAACCATTTGTGGATATCATCGCCTTCCAACCTAATTGGTTCCTCTTCTGTCCCAACAAAAATATAATGGGCAGACACTTCATCAATCCCTTTTGCACCTTTGAAGCTAGTTCCATAGAGAAGGGCTCCTTCAAGTAATGCACTTGTCAAATCAACATTAGAAAAATTTGCGTGACTTAAATTTGCTCTTCGGAAAGATGCTCGACGAAAATCCGATCCAGTTAAGTCAGCAAAGCTAAGATTTGCATCTTCAAATGACGCCTTTATACCTATGCAATTTTTCAAAATTGAATGTTTTAATGACGCGAAATCAAATATAGTTTTACTCAGTATACTTTCCGAGAGATTTGTTTCATCAAACGAGGTACTTAAAAAATAGCAATCACTCATATCATTATTTGTTAAGATTGAATTGTTCACATTCGATTCTACAATTAATGAACAACTTAGATCCATACCTGTAACTTCTAATTCACTCATTTCTCTTTTTTCAATTTCTAATTTCTCACCAGCTTCACCATCTGAATATACCCATTGGTTATGTTTAAAAAATATGTTTTCAGTATCCATGCAGTACTTCCTTTCGGATATTTTTTGTTATGGCCACCACAATACTTTATCACTTAAACCTAATTCGTTAACTGCCTCGCGTACTTCTTTGATATGTTCTGGGAACATTTTTGTTGTATCTATGATTACATTTTCACCTTTTGAAAGAGATTCTTCTATTCCAGAAACTGCCTTTTCAAGTGAATACCCCTTAGGAGCATATTTAGAGTGCCATCCTTTTACGTCCCATTTTACACCAGTAGCATCAATAAACTCTGCACCGGCAGGATTGGGATCCCTAACTATAGGACCTGGTAGATCCCCTCTTGCCTCTAACTCTAAGCCGGCTTGTCTCTCGATCCTTGATTTTTCATTAATTTTAAAATTTTTAGCTGGATCTTTAGCTAAACTCTCATAGTCTTCTAGAGATCTATTAAAGTATTTTCCTTTATCTCCATACTTGTTCATCAAGTCCTTATAGTATTCTGGAGCTGATTCCCTAATTTTTTCTAAGTCAGCTTTTGACATCCCCGGGGGTTTCGGTTTAACCGGGACGTCGATATCCGGCTTTCGGGAACCGAGCTTATCCAGAAGCTTGCGCACATATCGAAGTCCTTTTTTTCCAACCCATCTTAGCGCTCTGCCGAATGGAATTCGGCTTAATACAATGCCTACAGCCACGGAAAGCGCATTTTCGGGAGTCAGCAGCTTCTTCGGATCGCGGATATAGCCGGCAATCTCATGTCCGCCCCCGGCGATTCCCGCCCCCGTCATCGCGACGCCTAAGGCCGGCCAGAATCCAACGAACAGCAGTGATAAGGCAAGTGCCCCGAGCACGATCGCGCCCTGTTCATACCACTCCAGCCGATCCCACCAATTTTGCAGCGAATCGAACATGCAGGCGAAACATGCTGTTTCTCCACCGCCCGTATGAGCCCCGATGCCTGCGAACAAACCGGCCACAAGCAGAATCACAGCGAGTCCGGTCAGCGCCTGGTAAAGCGTTTTTACCCGAGCCTGGACAGGCTCCTGTCTACTGGCCGCTTCTTCATTTCCATAAAGCAAATGAAATCCAAGCTCCCTGCGCCCCCGGTAAAAGCCTAGCCAATATATGAAATTTCCCCGGTCCAGACAAAAAAAGCGGGTCATATTCCACAGCTCGGTAAACGGATTAAGAAGCGGCTCGTTCTGCAGCAAAGGAATGCGGTTTCGTATTTTGTTCAGCGACCAGTAATCGGCAAAAATCGATGCGGCCAGCATTAACAGGAAGGCCGGCTGAGTTTTATAACCGCTGCCGGTCCAATCATGAAGCCAGAACACCCAACCCGGCAGCTGGTGCTGACCGTTATAAGCCGCGTGATCCAGGATGGACCAAAGCAAAAGGATTGCCGGGAACAGATAAACCCATTTCGTCAGTCTTATCCGCAGCCGATAGGCAATTCCGCACGCAAGCGCGATCATGGCGGTATGTACGGGATGACCGACGGTCATCAGTGTCGGAAACAGGCTTTCTTCGAAACGCCCGGGAAACAGCGAGAAAAAACCCCAATGAATCGTTTCGCCGCCCAGCATCGTAAAGCTGTAGCCGAACTTTTCCGCAAGAACGCCAGAACTTAGCCACCTTCGGGACAGCTCCTCCATCAGTTGGAAGCCGACGCCGGTTGCCGCACCGATAAGCGTGTAATCACTTAAACTCAAAGCGGAAGCTCGACGTGAGAACAACAGAAATATGCCTAGCGGAAGGAGCTTCCATAATTCTTCGAAAATTGGCGTGATAACGGCAATGGACCAGGTGTCGGATGTTTTTCCGCCGAAAAGCACGTGGAGAGCATTGACCGAAATCGTTGTGAACGGTACGACAAAGAAAACGCCTGCCAGAACGAACAGAACGATCGGCTTCCACGGCATCGTTTTACTTCGGCACAGAACCCAAAATTGAAGCAGCACATAAAACGACCATAAATATTGAACTATCATGGTACGAGATTCTTTAACGAAAAACAAACTTAAAACAAGTATGATTAGCGACAACCAGGAAAAAATCGTATACGCCGTTTTAATAAACGGATATCTCTCAATCCATGATTGGCAAGTTCGATGGATGGCCTCAAGGAAATCCCGAATTCCGGTTCGGATGGACCAGATCGTATTCATTAAGGTCGCCTCCTTTGAAAGCAGACTTCGTGTGAGCGGGACGTCTCCCTTGACGACGGTCCAGCCACGAGTAATTAAAAAGAACATATGAAAACCATGGTCACTGATCGATCGGACCGGAGACTTATAGAGTAACTCCGCAACATGTTCCTAACCTGTTTCTCAAGGGATACTAGTATTATAGGCATTCTTCTAAAATGTGGCAAAAGGCGCTGGTCTCAAATTGTTGATGTGTTATGTCGATTCTTTGAACTATCGTACCCGTTAGCTTAATGACCTTATCATCAAACTGTGGTAAGGCTTAGCTTTTATTCAACATATAACCTACTTTACAGATTCCGCTATTCCAAAGAGCACATCCGCTGTAACATGATTCCCTATCCGACTATCTACTGCCAGACGGTACTGCCATCCGTTTTTTTCAAACACTAAAGTATTGAATCCTCCCCTATCCTTTGGGGATTTAGTTGTAAAGTAAAGTGCTTCACTACCGTCTTTGAATTTGTATTTTCCCCCAGCTCTCTTTGACTTCCCAAAGACTAATTTCTGCTCAATAGGTCTTACATCAATCTTATAGTGGTTTTTGCCCTGAGATTCATGGAGGTATTCTATTTGAATTTCATCGTAATAATTCTCCTTGTCGTTTACACATCTACCCAAATAATGAGTAAATTCCATAGGTGGTAATTTAATCGGCAATTTAAGTTCTCTTTGATTAAGCGTTTCGCATTCCTTTAATGCTTCCCCAACCGACTTATACCCGATTTCGATATATGGCTCATCTAATTGAGGAACATCGCTCTGTGGTGCTACACTTGATGCAAGTATTTCGTTTGTAAACAAGTTACTCAGTAGTAAACAAATTATCAGAAAGCGGCTCATGATATAACACCACCCTTTTTTAGGTAGTGTACTCATAGCCGATTATTTGTACTCGAACCACGAACCGCTTCAAACTTAGAGTGCGTTAAACTACCCGTTAGCACAACCAGGCTGCCGTTTCATGCCGGCAGCCTGGTTATGGTGATTGTTAAGCTATAGTTTCCCGTTAGTTCAATTTCTAGATGATCATCAATATCTGTATATCGTTATCAATCCGTTAATTTCACACCAAGCGAAAAAAACGAATTTACGTAAGGTGAAAACGGATGTTGCTGACGCATACCAATTGGGTGAAATGTTCTACAAAGAAGAGCTGGAGCCTTACAAAAAACGGAGTCAGTATCTCATGAATCTGCGTTACCTGACACGGCAACATGAGTCACTAACTGAAATGTATGTCCAGGTAAAGTTGCAGTTTCAAGCGGTGTTGGATCAAGTCTTTCCAGAGTATCATGGCGTGTTTGGTGACCTTTATTCTAAGGTATCACTTCGTTTCCTGGCCCAGTATCCAACGTCTCAATCGGTGCTAGCGTTGTCCGAGGAAAACGTTACGGCGAACATAAAAAGCCTTGTTGGACATGTTGCCTCGAACCGGTGGTCGCTGGAACGGGCACAGAAACTAATGGCTGCAGCAGAGCGAAATCCCTTCAGGGAGACCGCTTTTCCGAGTCATTTAATCTCATTAGAGCTATTCATTAATTTACTTCTTCAGTACCAGGAGCATCTAACGAAACTGGATAAATCGATAGAGACTCTGGCTGAAGAATTAATGGAGTATGATCTAATCCAATCGATACCTGGCATTGGCACCAAAATTGCAGCAACAATTTTAGCTGAGGTCGGAGAAATTGATCGATTCGATCACGCGAAGAAACTGGTTGCGTTTGCTGGTATTAAGTTTACAGCAACCCGAAATAAAATCACCAAACGTGGTTCTAGAAGGCTTCGGACAGCCTTATATCAAGCTGTAAGGTGTGGACTGAAAGGCTCACGTAACAAGAGAATAAGAGCTTATTACGACAAAAAGCGTGCAGAAGGCAAACTATTTAAAATAGCCGTGATCGCTTGTGTAAATAGACTGATCCATTGGATTTATGCGATTTTGACCAAGAAAGAACCTTTCCGCTTGACTGAATAAGCAACGTTTAGATATTGAGGAAAACCTTCCCAAATTCTAAGAGCGGTTATTTGTCATGCATTTTTACCAGTATAGCATCCTTCGTTTACTTCATTAATAATTAAATATTGACAGGCTATTAGCTGGTATAGCGGAATGAAGGGCTACCACTAGGCAGCCCTTTCAGTCCATCCGTATGAATTTATTGATGATATGATAAACTGATTATTCCCTAATCCAGCCATCCTCTATTTCAAGCTCGCGAATCACCTTTGCAGGACTTCCTCCGACCAATACATTGTTAGGAACATTCTTATTTACGGTACTCTTAGCCGCGATTACGGAATTGTCTCCAATTGTGACTCCCGGAAGAATAGTACAATCCGCTCCAATCCAAACGTTATTACCGATTTTAATTCTTTTAGCGAGTTCACCTTTATCGGTAGAATCCATACGGTGGTAATTGCTATCAAAAATACTCGTTCTTGGACCAATCTTAACATTATCTCCAATGACAATTTCTTTATTAGCCGCGATTCCCACACCTGCATTAACGTATACATTATCACCGATTGTCAAGTTGGCACCCTTGGTACTGGTAATTTGAACTGCCCATGGATGTCCTATTATGGAAATATTATTTCCAACTTTGATTGCTCCAAATTTATTAACGAACACTTTCCCACGTAGCTTTGGTGCTGTTTTCCCGAATTTGTAGAGTCCTCTAAGTTTGTACAGTACAGTTTTAAACCCCATATCAAAACCTCCCACTCCTTTCAGTTCGCTTATTGAGTATTATAACAGAGATAAATACAAATTTTCGAATAAAGTTATTCATATTGAATAATTAATTCGGATTACCGATATGTAGAACCAGGTATGACCAGGCGTCATTTTTTTATAAAAGCGACTACCGCAGCAACCGCTTTTCCACTATCGCGTCCCGTTTTCTCACCCTAGATTATTTGATGTACGCTCTGAAGGTCTTATCATGCTGACTGCCCAAATAATACCAATCAAACCGATGTTCATAGAATTTTCTTCTGAAACCATAGTGCCAGTTCTCCTTGCTCCTAACAATTCAATCCAGCCCCAAGCCCAACTGAATAAAATAGAGTGTATTAAAAACCATCCATATCCAGCTCTTATATTTTACAAGAAGGGTAATGATCACTAGGAATATCAGAGAGATTATAATTCCAAAACCTATTCTTAAAAATGATAAGACTTCAGCCTCCATTGCCACATTTAACACCTCAATTTTTTGTTTGCGACCCACTAAGCAATTAGACGTTAAAACAATAGTGTTTGTTACGTAATTCTGCCGGTCAGTTAACAACAGATTAGTGGCAGCTAAACTAACCTGCCAAATAGCTTAGCGAAAAACATAAAGGGCTCCACATATTATGAAGTGCACCCCTTAGAATAGACATTGGAAAAACCCCCGTGTTATTCCGATGAAATTCTAGGGGGTGTATTTTTGTGGCGGTTAAAGGGCAAAAGTTTAAGCATTATGAAGATACAACGAAAGTGGAGGCAATCCGCTTACATGTTGAAGAGGGATGGTCGTATCAAAAGATAGCGAATCACCTAAATATTAATGACAAGAATCGTGTGAAGATTTGGATGAGGAATATAGGTAGCTCGGTGAATATGGATTACTGGATCAGCGAGGACGTCTTGAGGAATACATCGATCAGGATAGATACGTTCAAAAGCTTAAACGAGATAATTAGATGCTAAAAAAGTGTTTGGAAATCTGGATGCGGGAGGTGCAAAAACGAAATATCGTGCCATTGAAGCAGCAGCAGAATCCTACCCTCTTACTGAACTCTGCAAATTGTTTGGCGTCTCCAGAAGCGGATACTACGCCTACTTGAAGCGCAAAGATATAGATCGCGATGAAGATCTCAAGGCACTAATCAAACGAGTGTATGCGAAGTACAATGGCGTGTATGGGTATCGGCAGATTCAAATGCATCTGCTTCAGGACCATGAAAAACGAGTGAATCACAAGAAAGTTCTTAGGCTTATGCAAGAGATGGGGATTCGCTCTAAGATGCGTCAGAAGCGAYGTCAGAGCTATAAAACCACAGTAGGTGCACGCGTGCACGCGTTGCGGAAAACTTGCTTCAGCGTGAGTTTAGAGCGGATAAGCCTAACCAAAAGTGGGTAACGGATGTCACTCAATACCGCGTATTCGATACGTGGATATATTTATCAGCCATTTAGGATTTGTATAACGGAGAACTCGTAGCTTCTCATATGAGCMTTCGTAATGATAACCAACTGGTTCTTCAAACCTTTGAGAAAGCCTTTAAAAAGGAAACGGACGTGACTGGATTGATCGTTCACAGCGACCAAGGATTCCAATACACGTCCTACGATTACCAAGACATGCTGCTGAAGGTTGGCGCCCGAATCAGCATGTCTCGACGAGGCAATTGTTATGACAATGCCTCTATGGAGAGCTTCTTTTCGCATTTAAAAGCGGAAGCGCTCTATCCTTATCATATCCGAAGTTTAGAAGAGGCACAAAGGAGAATTGAAAAATATTTGCATTTCTATAATAACGAGCGACCGCAGAGAAAACTAAAAAAACTGACGCCTGTTGCTTACAGACGTCAGTTTTCTGCCTAGGTGTTTTTTGCAATGTCTACAAATAGGGGTCTTGACCAACGACAGCTGTTTCTTTTGTATTTAAGATCTTAATTGAAAATAAGGAATCGAACCCCTGACCTCATCTCTGCCAGTGATAGAGATGGATTAGGATTTAATATGTTGATGTAGGATAAATCCTTATTAAATAAGGGTTTGATCCGACAGATGTGTGATCTAGTTGATTCTTTTATGTTGCTTGGTGACGGTTTTCGTCCCCAATTCGTCCCCATAAAATAATGTTCATGTTACAGCACTCCACATGTGTGGAGTGCGTAGTGTCGGATACTTTCTAAAAAATAAAAGCGCCCGACAACCCCGCAGATTTTTACAATCCCTTATATTAGCCGAGTGCAAAAAAGGATGGCGGGTTCCTTAATTTAACAAACAAAGTGTGTAGCTAAAGATCACGCCCGCCAAATTGGCGGATCCGTTATATGCTGTAGGTAATGGAGAAAAAAACTGGGGCTTGGACACGAAATGCTCAACATATGTCCTAAGCTGCTGATTATTAGCGGAACGGTTTACTTTTTCTCTACAGGGATCCAAATTTCGCTTTTATAGTTTGGACTATTAGTATCACTATTTGTATAGAGAATTTCCGGACCTTCTACAACTTGATAATCAGATGAAGGAAACCATTCAGCATAAATTCGTCCCCATACTTCCTGCATGTTGGCGGGATTACCAAGGACAGTGAAAATTGCCCAAGTAGAGGCTGCAACATGAAGAGAACCCAGACCTAATAAATCTTTTTTTGTTGTTGCTACACCAATAAGATGATCAAGTTCAGCCTTTTCCTCATTTTCTCTTTCCCTAATATTAAATGAAGCACTATATCCTCCAAGAGGTGCAACATTTGCAAGAGATTTCAGCTTGGAGTAAACGTCACCTGTTATTTTCGTCAACATTTCTGTTATAGCAGGATTTTCTCCTTTATAAACGAGAGGGATTCTTTCTTTTATACCTACAATTGTAAATGCTTCTTTTTTTTCAATTCGATAATTTAATTCGCTTCCTCCTGTAATGGTTAATTGAAAAGTCATGAGTGGAAAAGATTTCAAGGATTTCCCGGTTTTATTAACCTCGGAAGGGTTAATACCATGCAATTGATAAAAAGCTTTCGCGAACGAATCTGGTGAATGATAGCCATATTTGATGGCAACGTCGATAACTTTCATATGTTGCACCTTTAATTCAAAACCAGCCATGGTTAACCGTCTTCTTCTAACATATTCAAGTAACGTAATGCCTGCTAAATAGGAAAACATTTTTTTGAAGTGAAATTCTGAACAGCGAGCTATTTTTGCTACTTCAGCCATATCTATATCATTTTCAAGGTTCTTCTCAATATAGGTTAAAGCATCGTTCATATGCTTCAGTAAATTCATGTCTTTACACATCCTGTCCCTGATTATCATAACTTCTATCAAAGAAATGCTCTCAACAATTAGTATTTATTTTATCGGGTCTTTATTCTAACTAAGTTTATTACTGTTGATCCGACAAAAGCAATATCAGAATTGTCGGGAACGATGTTGGCAAAGTTGCTAATGTTTGTTTAAGAAGGGAGCTTCTTAAATGAACTATTTTGCCACGGTGTTGCCTGGTTTAGAGGATCTTTTGATTGAGGAGATTAAAGACAGATGCTTTGAAATAGTGATTACAAAAACAAATCGAGGAAAAGTTTTCTTTACAACCACTCTAGCTATTGAACATCTAAAAAGTTTAAGACTAGCAAATAATTTATATTTGGTTATTTCTGAATTAGAAATTGGATTGCATCGGTTACATCTTCATCATTTGTGTGATCAAGTTTCTCGTATAAATCTAAAGCCATTCCTAAAAAAAGGTACATACTATTATGTGAATGCTAGCCGTAAAGGATCACAAACCTATAGCCGATTTGAAGCAGCAAATGCAGCAATGGAAGGAATAAAAAAACGTTACCCTTCCAAAAGAATTAGTATGAATCGTCTTCCTGATGTAGAGTTTCGATTAGATATTGAAGATCATAACGGACTTTTTTCACTTAAGTTAACTAATGCATCCTATCGCTTTAGGCGAATTGATAGACGTTTCTCAGCAGCATCACTATTACCAACTGTCGCTCATGCAATGGTTTGGCTTTCTACTCCTGTAGAAGAGGATGTTTTTATTGACCCTTGTTGTGGATCGGGCACAATCTTATGGGAACGATTATCCTATCCATTTACCTATATTGGAGGGGGGGGATATCGATCATCAGGCGCTCAAAGTAGCGAAAGAGAATCTCATGGATACTTTTGCAGAGGTCACACATTGGGATGCTCGTAAATTAGCTTTTGCCGATGCTTCTATTGATAAAGTCGTGACAAACCTGCCATTTGGAAGGCAAATTTCATTTGGAAAAGAAACAAATGAAATCAATCGAGCAATATTAATTGAAATTACTCGAGTGATGAAAATCCAAGGGAAAGCTGTCATTCTAACAGAAAATTGGGATGAGATTTTACAAGTTGCTGCGTCATTGCATTTGCGATTAATAAAAGCATTCCCGTTAAGTCTCAAGGGATTACACCCTACCATTTATGTTTTCGAGAGGGTTAAACACAAAAATAAACGGAAAGGTTGATAAATAATGAACTTCCGATTTGTGAGTATGGAATCCTTCAAGATTGTCGGTATTAAAAAGACTTCACCAATACATAAAATTGGAGTCTTTGTTCCTGGAATTGATCAAACAACACATGAAGACATGCAAACTTATTTTGAGCAGGTAAATATGGAAAAAGTAAATGAAATCCTTTATATAGCAGTCGATCATACAGACAATCTAGTTGATTATTATATTGGATTTGAAACAACTGCAGAATGTCCTAAATCTCTTGTTGAGTTGATCATTTCCAAGCAAAAGTGGGCAGTCTTTGATCTTTCCTCAACATCACCGCAAACATTGTATAACACCTGGTATTATTTATTTTCAGAATGGTTTCCTACAAATGGATACGAGCTTGTGGTAAATGTACAATTTTTCCGAGTACTAAAAATGGATGCATCATATGAGCTCTGGGTTCCAGTCGCAAGAAGTAAATTGTAACTATGAATTAATGAAGACGAGAATCAGCATACATTGTAATAAGGGAGGATGGGAATAGATGACTGCATACGAAAAACCAACATTGGAAACTTCGGAAGTGGGAGTTGTGCTGAGTAAATATTTTGGTTCGAATGTGATTGGGGTAACGCCATTAAAAGGGGGTAATTTAAGCGCTGTATTCTCCTTCTCGGTTTTTGATAAGGAATACGTTATTAAATTTAGCGACTTAGCAGGGAGTTTTGAAACTGAAAGATTTATTTCAGGCCTCTTAACATCACAGGGAATCCCGTTTCCTTCTTGTCTCGGGCTAGGTAAATTTAAATCATTTAACTATCTAATTTCAGAAAAGATCAGTGGACTCAATCTGGCAAGCTGCTCTCCTGAGCAACAACGCCAATTGCTTCCAGAGGTCATTCAACTTCTAACTCGGATGAACCACGTTGAGTTAGGTAAAACACACGGTTATGGATTCATAAATACGAGCGGGAATGGTATATATAATTCTTGGAGGGAACATGTAATTGCTATTAATGCAGAGGATCAGGCGGGCACCTTCTGGGATGGGTGGTACAGCTTATTCAAAACTTCTTGTCTGGAGAAAGATGTGTTTGATGAATGTTATAACCGTTTATTGGCCTATTCCAGCTATAATGAACCACATCGGTATTTTATTCATGGTGATTTTCATCAGTTTAATATTTTATCTGATGGTCAACGTATAACCGGTATTATCGACACTAATGGTAAATATGGTGATTTTCTTGTCGACCTTGCAACATTAGACTGGCACTTGAGGAAACTTGATGTGATCCAGGAATACCAGAGTTATCAGCAACAGGTTGGCATTTCCATTCCTAATTTTAAGGAAAGAATAATTGGGGCAAAATATTACAATGGATTGATCGGATTACGCTTTTATGCGAAGATGGGATGGAATGATGCTTATTTCGGACTTCGCGAAGAGCTTTTAAGATTGACCAATTAATACTTATATGAAGTTCCGCTAAAGGATACGATAGTTAAAACTGTAAATAGGAGAGCCCTCATATTCTGATGGCTCTCCTTATTAACTTGCTGGCTTTATTTCGTTAACATCATGGCTCTCACATATTAACCAAGTGGCTCTACCACGCCGAAATATTCATTAGGGGAAACAAAAATCATAAGAAAACCTCTCGAGGAACAAGTTTGCTGTATGTTACCTTGGGAGGAACATATTATCAACTATATAGAAACTTGCATCGAGATGTAATACTATTCCCTCACTACCGACACACAGCACTCCACATGTGTGGAGACGGTAATAGGAATTTACGTTTGTTGATGGTATGACAGAGGTCAATTAAACTAGGGTTCTAGGATAATATAACTACTTTCCCCATGTAGGTTCGCCAGAAACTGCATCTATCTACACTCTCTACTACATCTCGTTTTCGATCCGCTTCATGAACTCTTCAGCGGCACTGTAGTCGCTGCTTGAGATCCCAATTGTTCACCGTTGCCTCGAACAATCAGGCCACTTGGCGTCAGTAAAAAATTCCGCCCAGCGGCGCAGGTTCGGTCAGCAAAGTATGACATTTTAATTTTGAGTCGGACTCTCAGTCAGTGGAGTCGGGAGAAATCACATCCCATTTTCCAAACAGCGTTAGACCCGCCGCTTTTGCCAGCGACACAGACGCTAGGTTATCGAGCTGGCATCGGTACTGGGGTTCGTACCCCTGATCATAGGCGTACTTGCTGATTGAACGCACCACTTTGCGGGCATGACCTTTTCCTCTAAAGGACGTCAGAGTCAGTACGCCGAGATCTGCGACTTGCGCATTCTCCCAAGGATACATGCTGGCGGCGCTGACCAGGCGGTTTTGCTCAAAAGAGCCGAACACCGCCCAGTGATCCAACTCCACATAAGCGTCATCCAAGTCTTGTTCCGAGGCGGAGGACTGGAACTCGGAGAAAACCGAATCATCTTGCTCGCTTAACCGACGCAAGACACCTTCCAGGTTTTCTTGCAGCAATACGTTCTTATCTGCTTCTGAAAAATAAAAAAGATAATCTGCGCCATGCAGAGTGACTCCCGCTTCATTCAATTTCCGGCGAAAGGTCGGCTCAGAATGGTCTTGTCGTTGATAAAGGCTTAACTTTTCGGCCAGCGCAGGCGTCAGGACCGCCATAACCCGGCCGACAAAGGTTTCCAGCACCATGACCCGACGGTCTTCGCTCAGGTCAGTGTTGATGGCGACAGTAAAGACTTCATCGCTATAGAGAATGTCTCCGTTCAAAAATGACGTCCGCCAAAAGTCAGTTATCGTATGTGAAAATAAAGGCATATTAATTACTCTACTTGTTTGATTTCTCATTATGTTCACTTCCCTATACTTATTTACTCGTACCCTTAAGCAATCTTTTCACAGATTGAATTTTTCTTTTCTGCTCCTATACCCGAACGAATGTCCGATTCAAACAAATTCGGAACGTGTTTCAACTTTTCGGCCAACAATTTGGCATGAAGCTTAGTGTGTGAATCTGTTTCAATCCAACGAGTAAAATACGTGATATCCCGCCGTTTATTTGATACTGGTTGGATTGTGAACTAAAGCTCTGGTTGGATTGTGAACTAAAGCTC
>NZ_JBFRGC010000025.1:0-119384 GCF_052115145.1 Paenibacillus sp. 2TAB26 | reverse complement strand
AGACATGAAAATGCTCCCCTCACAGCAGCAGGTTTTTTATTATTTCACCTGTCTACTATTTGGGGAGCATATCAAATGGGCAGTCTTTTTATTATGTAATTTATTGCTAGATCTCAATTGCAAAGGTAAAGTAAAGCAAGGGAGAGATGCTTATGGATTACAAAATTGTTTTTTTCGATGTAGATGGAACGATTACGCACCAAGCAGCTGATTTTGTTACCCAAAAGTCGAGCGAGGACGGAATTGAGTTTGCGCTCAAAAAGTATGGGGTTATATAACCCTTTCCTTCTTATATGAAGATGGACGGCTTTTTTTGATGATGGTTTGGTACGTAAGGGTTGACACCGCTAAGCGATTTCGTGATGATGGAGTAGAGCATGTAGCGGAAGGAGCTGACCGAGATGAATTTAATAGTGGAACAACCAGCAGCTCGCTGGTACAAAAAAGAAATGGGTCTTTCCGATGGTGAAGCGATTCGTATTTACGTTCGCCTGGGCGGCTGCGGCAGCGTTCATCCAGGACTTTCACTTGGCATTATGAAGGATGAGCCCAAGACAGCGGGACTTCGTGATGTCGTAGAAGGTATTACCTATTTTATAGAAGATGATAATCTATGGTATTTGGATAATAAGACGCTTCGCATTTCTTTTGACGAGAAGTATGAAGAAATTAAAATGGTTGTGGAATAACCACATGGCATAGCAGGACAACAAAAAAGGAGCAGCTTCAATAGGTTATAAACCTTAAGGAGCTGCTCCTTTTTTGCGTGTTAGCGCTTATTTGCTACTTATCAAGAGGCGATTCTGCTTCAGTTTTGTCCAGGCATGAGCTTTTTGAGCAATTGCAGCATTTGCCGTTATGACGATGACTAGCTGCCTTGTCTTTATCATGCAGTGCTCCGTTTTCTGTATTCTCCTTGTTATCCTCATTTAAAGATGCCTGTATGTCCACTTTGTTTACCGCCATCCTCTCATTTGCCGATCACTTATTTCTATTATAAAAGAATGATCATGGAGGCCACATCGGGGAACCTCCCTATTTGCTAAGCAGCTTTCGCTTAGAAACCCTTAGCTATAGTTCAGGGAGTTCCCCGACATACAAATGGAAGAGAATCCCCTAAACTAAAGGTGTAGCAAACGAAAGCGAGCACAGCATAAACGATTAACACCACACATTAGGAGGATTTTATATGGAGCATGCTCCTTTGAGAAGGGTTGAACAGCTTGCTTTGAAGAAGCAAAAGGTGTTTCTGACAAGCAAGCTGAGATATATATTGCGAGCCATGTTAGCGAGTATGTTTATCGGATTTGGCGTAATCGTAGCGTTTAAGACAGGTAGCTTTTTCTACGAGTCACATAGCCCGCTAACCTATCCCATGGCGGCGATAACGTTTGGTGCAGCAATCATTCTAATCGCATATGGCGGAGGAGATCTTTTTACAGGAAACACCTTCTATTTCACCTTTGCAGCTCTTAGGGGCAAAATGCGCTGGCTAAACGTTGTAAAGCTATGGTGTGCAAGCTACGCAGGCAACTTTCTAGGTGCAGTTGCTTTCGCCCTTCTCATATGGGCAACCGGATTGTTCAGCGATGCATCCGTTAATGGATTTTTACTCAGTGTCGTAGAGAAGAAGCTTCACGCTCCGGTATGGGAATTGTTTTTCCGAGGTGTATTGTGTAACTGGCTGGTCTGCTTAGCGTTTTTTGTTCCGATGTCACTGCGCGGAGATGGGCCGAAATTGTTCGCTATGATGCTATTCGTATTCTGCTTCTTTATTTCAGGCTACGAGCACAGCATCGCTAATCTTTGCACCTTTGCCATTGCGCTTGTGCTGAATCATCCGGGAACCATTTCACTCGAAGGCATGATTCATAATCTTGTACCTGTAACACTAGGTAATTTAATCGGTGGCTCCGTCCTTATGGGCGTTATGTATTATTTCGTAAACAAACCATTTGAAGAGGTGGAATAACAATGAAAAAATCAAAAGTTGTCGTTATTGGTGTAGGAGCAGTAGGATCCACAACAGCCTATACGCTGCTGCTTCGCAGCCGGATGGATGAGCTTGTGTTAATAGATGCGAATGCAGGCAAAGCAGTTGGGGATGCGCTTGATATGAATCACGGGATGCCATTCCTTGGTCAGACTAAAGTATGGGCAGGCACTTATGAGGACTGCAAGGATGCGGATATCGTCATCATTACAGCTGGAGCAGCTCAGAAGCCTGGGGAGCCAAGGCTGAATCTATTAAAGCGCAACATTGCCATCTATGAAAGCATCGTATCCGAAGTATTGAAATACAATGATGACGGCATTCTATTAATCGCGACGAATCCGGTAGATATTATGAGTTACTTCTGCCAGAAAAAGTCGGGCTGGCCAACTCACCGTGTAATCGGTTCAGGCACATTGCTCGATAGTGCTCGTTTCCGCTACCTGATCGGCGAGCGATTGCAGCTTGACCCGCGCAGCGTACATGCCCATATTATTGGGGAGCATGGGGACTCCGAGCTTCCATTATGGAGCTTGGCAAACGTAGCTGGTTCGTCCATCTCGCTTAGCGAGGAAGAAAAGTCAGACATCTTTACGCATACGAGAGATGCAGCCTACGAAATCATAGAAGCGAAAGGTGCCACTTATTACGCTATTGCGTTAGCACTGGATCGCATTGTAACTGCGATACTGTCCAATGAGTCGGCTGTACTCAATGTATCCACGTTAGTTGAAAACTACCACGGCATATCGGATGTATACATGGGTGTACCGTGCGTCGTTGATCGCAATGGAGTAAGAGAGGTGCTGGACATTCCGATTACAGAGGAAGAAAAAGCGCTGCTGCACCGTTCGGCGAACAAGCTGAAGGAACTGATTGAAACGATCTCGGTTTAGACAAAAATAAGAGGAGCTGATCGTCATGGTAACCAAATGGCTAAGCGAAAACAAATATGCAGYGGGCTTAATGCTTGTGCTGCGGGTGTACTTGGGATGGCAATGGCTGAGCGCTGGTTGGCATAAGCTTGGCGGATTTGATGCCAGCGGATTTTTAAAAGGAGCTATCGGCAACCCTGTAATGGATAAAGCGACAAACGAATTAGTTTATCCAACGTTCACTGCATTTCTAGAACATGTTGCTCTTCCGAATGCAGGCATCATTAACTTTCTCATACCCGTTGGTGAATGTTTGGTAGGGCTTGGACTTATCGTTGGCGCACTTACGACAGCTGCAGCATTCTTCGGATTATTAATGAACTTCATGTTTATGTTTGCAGGTACGGTATCGACTAACCCTTGGATGCTGCTGATCGGAATTATCGTATTCATCGCTGGCACGAACGCAGGCAAATTCGGTATTGATTACTTTGCCCTTCCTTATCTGCGCAAACTATTTAAAAAATTCGGCAACCGCGGCGATAGCGGCTATGCTGACAACAAGACAATCCCTCGTTAGAGCGGAACGAATGCAAGGAATAAGGGTTGCTCCTCAAGTAGGTATCTACTTTTGGGGCAACCCGTTTTTTTTGCTCGATTGACATGAACTCCTTAGTTTGTTACTTTAATTATATATATTCGTATTGGTTTAGTTGGATTTAAGTGAGTGGAGGTGTGTCAAATCAACATTGAGAATATAGAAGCATTCGTCTATGTCATCCATTGTKGAAGCTTTAATAAAGCAGCTGACGCGTTGTATTTGTCTCAGCCTTCTGTAACAGCAAGAATTAAGTCCCTTGAGCAGGAGCTCGACTGCAAGCTGTTCGATCGAAATGGCAAACAGATTCAAATAACGGAAGACGGTAAACGATTTCTCCCTTATGCCCAACAGCTGCTGCTCATCTATCAGAAGGGCAAGCAGCATATTAATCAGAAGAAGTCTTTGCCGAACGAGTTCCGAATTGGCTGTACCGTGTCTGTCTCCAATTATATTATTCCTGACTTATTACCTCGCTTAAAGAAGAAATTCCCACACACTCACTATAAAATCGTCACAAGCACCACGGATGAGATTGTGAATAAAGTGCTGAGCAAGGAAGTAGATATTGGCTTTGTTCGCAAGGTGAATCATCCTAACCTGCAGTCGACCAAGTTCTATGAAGATCCAATACGGCTGCATGTGTATCATGGGCATCCGTTCTTAACAACGGAAAAGCTGACGGTTGAGGCGATCGCTGAGCAGCCGCTCGTTTTTTTTGAATGCGGCTCATTGGATTGGCTTCGCATTCATCGTATATTCGAGAATTTGGAGCTGCCGCCGAACATTCAAATTCAGACGGATAATTCTGAGATGGCCAAAAAGCTTGTCATTCAGAAAGCAGGCATCGCGTTTCTTCCAGGCTTATGCGCCCAGCAGGAGCTGCAGGATGGGAAGCTTTATCCGATACGCGTCCCGGAGACGGAAGGCATTTTTTTACAGACGAACCTCATTTCGCATCATGGAGAGCATCTGGAATTTGTACATGCCATTACCGAAATAGGCAAGCAATTAGCAGATGCGGAGCTAAGCTTATCAGCAAATATAAATCTGTAATACAAAAACTCTATTATTCGAAAAGAGATGGGTATGGTACATTCATAATTACAGTTAAGCCGATATGAATAGTGCACTTAATCACATTCGTCCGCTGCTCCTACTGAAGCAGCGGACGTTTTTTGTTGATAAAAGCATCATTGGATTATTCAATTTTCTTATAGAAGATCTCTATAAGCTAGAGGATTGACGAAGCTGGCAGTCCGGTGGTAAAGTGAATTCAACATAATCCTTACTTAACAGGTAGGAATTATAAGGATTTAAACATTTGATGATTTGGGGGAAAAAGAAAATGAAAAAACGATTCGTTTTATCGATTGCACTCGTCCTTGCCCTTACAGTTGCTGGCTGCGGAAGCAATAAAAACAACACCGGCGGCAATGCGGAAACAGGAAGCGGAGAGGCTTCCAAATCCGTAACAAAAATTGTTGTTGGCACAGGAACACAATTCCCTAAAGTTTGCTTTATAGATGAGAATGGTAAGCTTACTGGTTTCGATGTAGAGCTTGTAAGAGAAATTGATAAACGTCTTCCAGATTATGAATTTGACATTCAAACGCTTGAATTTACGAACCTGCTGTTAAGCTTGGAAACGAAAAAAATTGACATGATTGCACATGAGATGGAGCAAAATCCGGAACGCGTACAGAAGTACCTCTTTAATAAAGAGCCTTATGCGCACTGGAGAAACAAGATCATAGTAGACAAGGACAATAATTCAGTTCAAACGTTGGCTGATCTAAAAGGTAAAAAAGTGCTAACAACGGCAACAAGCGCAGCGGCAACGATTCTTGAGAATTACAATAAGGAAAACGGAAACGCGCTTGAGCTTGTGTATCAAAATGGCGGTGCAAACGACAACGTATCGCAAGTAACCTCAGGCCGAGTGGATGCCTTCCTCGCTGCTGACTTTACTTTATCGTTAGTTGATCCGAAGAAAGTGCTTAAAGCAGTAGGACCGGCACTGAGCGAAGCAGACATCTTGTTCATGTTCCGCAAGGACGATCCGGAGCAGCAAAAGCTTTCTGATGCAGTTGATGTGGTAATCAAAGAACTGAAAGCAGACGGTACGCTGGCTAAGCTTAGCTCAGAATGGCTGGGCGATGATTTTACTTCCCAAGAAAAATAAACCCAATTGAAAGGTGAGATGGCTAAGGTGGGAGAACCTTTTGATATCAGCTATGTGTTCGAGTATCTAATAAAGCTGCTGCCTACCTTGAAAGTCACTCTTCTTATTGTGGTGAGTTCCATCGTACTTGGGGTTGGCGTCGGATTTATCGTCGCCTTTCCCCAGCTTTATAAGATTCCGGTTCTAAGACGGTTTTCGCAGGTGTATTTATCTTTTTTTAGAGGGACGCCTATACTCATTCAGCTATTTCTGTTTTATTACGGCTTGCCTGAGGTTTTGAAGCTTTTTCATTTGGATGTAGCTAAAGTGCCGGCATTATATTTTGTCATCCTTACTTATGCGCTGCACAGCGGAGCTTATATAGCGGAGATGATTCGCGCGGCTGTCGGGGCAGTGGATCGGGGGCAGGTTGAAGCAGCTTATGCGGTAGGAATGACGGGTTTCCAAGCTTTTACCCGAATTGTACTACCTCAAGCCGTTTCGATTGCATTGCCGGTATTCTCTAATCTTGTCATTGCAAATTTGAAGGATACATCACTCGCCTTTTCGTTAGGTATTATGGAATTAACAGGAAAATCACAGACACTGGCTGTTATGTCCAGGCATTTCCTTGAAACGTATGTTTCGCTAGCGATTATCTACTTTATTTTGAGCTTTGGGCTTGAGAAGCTGTTCCATTTGATCGAACGCAGGTTATTGAAGCATGAGCGCCGCATCGCGGCAGAAGACAAAGAACCTCTTATCAAAAAAGATAAATCAAGGCGGTTTGCAGCCGGAATAGGCTTTGGCAGAGGAGGAAGGGAAAATGAAGCTTGATTTCGCATTCATATGGACGGCGTTTGTTCAGCTTTTGAGCGCGGTGCCAACGGCTTTGGCGATTACGTTCGTTTCTGTTTTTTGCGGCTTCCTCATTGGGACATCTGTAGCTGTCATTAGACTTTATAAGATTCCAGTCCTTTATCCTATCGCCGTTTCCTATGTTACCGTCATCCGCGGAACTCCTATGCTAACGCATTTATTGCTTATTTATTTCGGTTTGCCGATTATCGTAGATGGTATAGCTGAGGCGTTAGGCTTATCGTTCCGTTCGGTCTCGATTCCCATGATAGGATTCGCTTATATTTCTTTCTCGATTACGGCTGGCGCATACATGTCTGAGGTTGTCAGATCGGGACTGCTTGCGGTTAACCGCGGACAAATGGAAGCCGCGTATTCAATCGGAATGACTACCCCGCAAGCGATGCGCAGAATTATTTTGCCCCAAGCCTTTGCTGCCAGCTTGCCTAACTTATCGAACTCGGTAATTGGCATGCTGCACGGATCAACGCTGGCTTTTACAGTGTCCGTCGTTGACATTAATGCTAAAGCGCAAATCGTGGCTTCAACAAACTGGAAGTTTTTTGAGGCGTACCTTGCCGCAGCTCTTATTTTCTGGGGATTAACCTTTTTCATCGAGCGACTGACCGCGTTAGCCGAGAAGCGCTTTAACCTGTACAACAGAGGCGGTGTCTCATGATTAAGCTGACGCAAATTAGGAAGAGCTTTGGACGCAATGAAGTGCTCAAAGGAATCGATCTTACCGTCAAAAAAGGTGAGGTCGTTGCGATACTAGGGCCAAGCGGCTCAGGGAAAACAACGCTGCTGCGCTGCATCAATTATTTAGAGAAGCCTAGCGACGGTCAAATTTCGATTGGTGATTTCACCGTTAATTGCAAGCGTCCCGATAAAAAAGGAATTCATACGCTTCGGCAAAAAAGCGCAATGGTTTTCCAGCAATATAATTTATTTAAGCATAAGACGGCAATTGAAAATGTAATGGAAGGTCTCCTCATCGTTAAAAAGCTTCCGAAGGAAGAGGCGCGGCAAAAAAGCGAGGAGCTGCTTGAAAAGGTTGGTCTTGGCAATAAGCTGCATGCCTATCCGAGCGAGCTGTCTGGCGGACAACAGCAGCGTGTAGGCATCGCTCGTGCGCTGGCGCTGAATCCAGAAGTTATTTTGTTCGATGAGCCAACTTCGGCGCTTGATCCAGAGCTGGTTGGCGAGGTGCTTAGCGTAATTCGCAAAATCGCAAAAGAAGGCATCACGATGATTATCGTGACCCATGAAATGAGCTTTGCGCAGGATGTTGCCAGCCATGTTGTCTTTATGGATGGCGGAGCGATCGTTGAAGAGGGCAGGCCTAACGATATTTTCACCAATCCAAAAGAAGAACGAACCAAACAATTTTTGAAACGGATCACACCTGAGGGTGTCTATTCCATCTAACACATAGAGGAGCGAATCAATATGTCACTCAAAATTGGCATTCTGGATCAAAGTATTATTTTTCCCGGTCAAACTGCTGCTGAAGCCTTGGCGAATACCGTGAGGCTGGCGCAATTGGCAGAAACGCTTGGTTTCGAGYGCTTCTGGGTATCTGAGCATCATGATTCTCCCGGGATGGCGGGGTCCTCGCCAGAGGTGCTTATTGCTTATTTGCTGGCT
Source organism: Paenibacillus sp. 2TAB26 (assembly GCF_052115145.1). Classification (NCBI taxonomy): domain Bacteria; kingdom Bacillati; phylum Bacillota; class Bacilli; order Caryophanales; family Paenibacillaceae; genus Paenibacillus; species Paenibacillus sp. 2TAB26. The sequence continues at coordinate 111,249 of NZ_JBFRGC010000025.1, read as the reverse complement.
CAAACATCATCCATTCGCATTGGTTCAGGCGGCGTAATGCTCCAGCATTACAGCCCCTATAAAGTGGCAGAAAATTTTAATGTGCTTGCTTCACTCGCGCCAGGAAGAGTTGAACTTGGCATCGGGCGAGCGCCAGGCGGATTGCCGCGTTCTACGAAAGCTTTGCAGAAGGGCGTAGCGGAAGCCGATACTTTAGCTGAGAAGCTGACAGAGCTGGAGCAGCTGCTCCATGATAAGACTGGTGAGGAGCATCCGCTGGCTGGGCTTGTTGCAAGCCCGCTGCCGAAGCAGCCGGCTGACATTTTTTTGCTTGGCACAAGTTTATCAAGCGCGGAGCTGGCTGCGGAGAAGGGTTATCCGTATGCTTTTGCATTATTCATTAATAACGATCCAGATACGGCTCAAAAGGCGATAAATACGTATCGGAATAAGTTTAATCGATCGTTTGGCGGAGAGCCTAAAGCGATTCTAGCGTTGTCAGTCATAGCGTCCGATTCGGAAGAAGAAGCGAATGAGCTTGCAGGTCATTTTAAAAATGTGAGAGTTACACTGGCAAGCGGCAAGACTGTAAATGTAGGCACGCTGGAACAAGCGAAGGAATTTGCTAGGCAGGCGGGAGAGACGTTTACAGCGGAGGAAAGGGATGCCGATATTACCCGCGGCACCAAGGAGACGGTTCGCAAACGACTGCTTGAAATTGGGGAGCAGTATGGTGTGGATGAGTTTATTTTTACGACGATTATTCCTGATTTCGTCAAGCGTGTACGATCCTTCGAGCTGCTTAAGGAAGCCTTTGAAGGAGAGTTGGTATGAGCGATTTCTCAGCCCAATTCATAGAGGAGAAGTTGATAGCCATTCGAAGGCAGCTGCATCAGCATCCTGAGCTTTCTCATGAGGAGTTCGAGACGACGGCTTCCATACGCGGCTGGTTAACGGAGGCGGGCATTCGAGTTGTTGATTATGGACTTCAAACCGGTGTCATTGCAGAGATTGGCGGATTGCATGGCGGCCCGATTGTCGCGATTCGCGCGGATATAGACGCACTGCCGATACAGGAGGAGACGGGTCTTGCATTTGCTTCAAAAATTCCGGGTAAAATGCATGCTTGCGGACATGATTTTCACACGGCCTCAATCATAGGAACTGCTCTTTTGCTCAAGGAACGGGAGCAGGAGCTGCAAGGAACGGTGCGCTTGCTGTTCCAGCCTGCGGAAGAAAAAGCAAAGGGTGCTCAGAAGCTTATTGCAAGCGGAGCTTTGGAAGGCGTGAGCGCGGTGTTCGGCATGCATAACAAGCCGGATCTCCCAGTTGGAACGATTGGTATTACAGGCGGGCCGATCATGGCGGCAGCTGATGGTTTTGTCGTTGAAGTGGAAGGCCGCGGCAGTCATGCCGCAGTACCTGAAGCCGGTCTTGATCCGATCGTAACCGCGGCGCATATGATTACGGCGCTGCAATCGATCGTAAGCCGCAGCGTAAGCGCGCTGGACAGTGCGGTTGTTAGCGTGACAAGGCTTCATGCGGGAACCGCTTGGAATATTATTTCGGACAAAGCGGTATTTGACGGTACGCTGCGTACGTTTGAAGAGCATGTCCGCACGACAGTGCGCGAGCGCTTTGATCAGGTCGTAAATGGTGTAGCATCCGCGTTTGCAACGAGTGCGAAAGTGAAGTGGCTGGAAGGGCCGCCGGCAGTTGTCAATGATCAGAAGTGGGCCGATCAAGCTTCGATAACTGCGCATGCTCTTGGTCTTGCCGTAGTGAAGCCGACGCCTTCTCCGGCAGGCGAGGATTTTGCGTTTTATTTGAAGGAAACCGAAGGGGTGTTTGTGTTTTTTGGCACAGCCGGCTCACAGGAATGGCATCATCCAGCCTTTGATTTAGATGAAAAAGCATTGCCGATTGCTGCTTCTTTTTTTGCTTCCCTTGCTGTGGATGCTCTGCGCAAGCTGGCGGGCGAGAATGCGCCGGGAGGACGACAACATTTCGAAATCATATGATGTGATCATCGTTGGGGCGGGCTCCATGGGGATGAGCGCAGGCTATGAGCTCGCAGCCCGCGGAGCAAGGACACTGCTCATTGATGCTTTTGATCCGCCGCATAATATGGGAAGCCATCACGGCGAGCCGCGTCTAATCCGGCATGCCTATCATGGCGGCGATACTTATGTGAAGATGGCGCTTCGAGCCGATGAGAGGTGGCTGGCACTCGAGAAAGCAACGGGGGAAAAGCTGCTGGAGCGATCGGGCGTGCTCAATATGGCAGAATCGAGCTTTTACAATTACGAAGGCAGATTAGGCGATGCTATTGCTAATGGCGTTCAAGTGGAGCTGTTGCGTGCGGAAGAAATCAATCGGCGTTTTCCAGGTGTTCAATTGGCTGATTCCTTCCAAGGGATGTACGAGCCGAATGCGGGTTACTTATACAGTGAAAAATGTGTAGCTGCTTATAAGCAGCAAGCTATAGCAGCCGGAGCGGAGCTTCTGACAAACAGCTTCGTTACAGATATTCAGGCGAATGCTTCAAGCGTCACCGTTCATACGAAAGAAGCTGCTTATACCGCACAGCAAATCATTATTACCGCCGGCGCATGGTTTGGCATGCTCGCGAATCATGTTAAGCTTCCCATTCGAGCAGTTCGCAAAGTAGTTGGGTGGTTTGAAACGCGTTCACCCGCTTTTGATGCAGGCGTATTTCCCGGCTTCACTTGGGGCGGCGCGATGGGAGGCTACTACGGCTTTCCGAGCATTGACGGCGCAGGAATTAAAATTGGCAGACACGATACAGGCGTGGAATGGCAGCCAGGTGAGCCGATTGCTCCATTTGGTGCTTATCCAGAAGATGAAGAGGACCTTCGCCGCGCGCTTGCCGCTTTTGTTCCGGATGCGGCCGGCAAGCTTTTGCGGGGTGCAGTATGCAAATACGAGTTTACGCCTGATGAGGATTTCATTATTGATGCTCACCCTGAGCATCATAATGTGCTGCTTGCTGGCGGTTTTTCCGGTCATGGCTTTAAATTTGCGAGCGTGGTAGGCGAGATTTTGGCTGACAAAATACAAAAAAAGAATACAGGCTATGATCTGAGATTATTCGAGCTTGATCGTTTTAGCAGGGCATAACGCTATTACTTTTGTTATTCACGAGGAGGATTTTAAATGAGCGAACCCATTGTCGATATTCATGCATTTGTGAACGTATATGATCAAATTGAGCAGGAATTGGAATGGCTGTCGGATCACCAGCTGAAATGGAAGGCTGCCCCTGAGTCATGGAGTGTGACCGAGGTGCTCGCTCATCTCGTTGATCACAGCATTATCGTATCCTTTCGCATTCGTGAAATCTTGTCTGGCTCCGAGACGAGGCTGCCTTCCTTTAAACAGGATGCTTGGGTGTCTGGCCAAAGGGCAAATGAAGGCGATGTTAAAGATATTTTGCTTGCTGCACGTTCACTTGTTCAATATAACAGCCTGTTGTTTAATCGTTTGACTGAGGAAGAATGGAGCAAGACCGGCATTAACTTTAAAGGTGAGCCCGTATCAATAGCTGTGATCGTACCGGCATTTGTGAAGCACGTGCAAGGTCACTTAGGTCAAATTCGTCGAATCAAGCAGGGAGAGCTGGACTCTCGCAATTAGATTAATGCCATTTTTTAAGGTATAGCCATTGTGATCATATAAAGGGAGAGCAGGTGAAGAAGCATGTCTGATACAGCTGTCATTATTCGTAATGCTGAGCTTGAGGATCTAGATGCTACACGGGAAGTACTTATTGATGCTTATGGCCAATATGAGCAAGTGCTGCCTGAAGCGGCATGGAATCAATATAAAGAAAGCATACTGGAATCTGTTGAAGGAGCAGCAACGAAGGCGCGTTTAGTCGCGGTGCTCGGCGGGAAGATCGTTGGAAGTGTGTTCTTGTTTGATTCCTCTGAAGCGGCCTATGGACGGCCGGAGCTTCAAATTCATTCACCGATTATTCGCCTGCTCGCTGTATCACAGGCAGCACGCGGCTTCGGCGTAGCGACGGAGCTTATCCGTGCCAGTGCAAAGCTTGCAAAGGAATGGGGAGCGGAGACGCTGCATCTTCATACTTCAGACATGATGGATTCAGCTGTAAGGCTGTACGAGCGCCTCGGCTTCGAGCGCGCATTTGATAAGGATTTAATGAACGGGGAAACGCTCGTTAAGAGCTACCGGCTTCAATTAAAGGAAGCATCGTTATTGCAGGTAACTTAGCAGGACGGCTGCTTTTGCTGTCAGAAGATCAATCATACTATGTTCATTAGGAGGCTGTTTATTATGGCGAACCGCAAGCAACTTAAGTTTGGCGCATTGATTCATGGTGTGGGAGGCAATATCTCGGCATGGCGGCATCCGGAAGTGCCGGCTGATGCGAGCGTGAACTTTAAATTTTATACGGAGCAGGCACAGACTGCTGAAGCGGGTAAGTTCGATCTTGTATTTATCGCTGACGGTCTATATATAAACGAAAAATCGATTCCGCATTTTTTAAACCGCTTTGAGCCGATTACGATATTGTCCGCGCTGGCAGCTGTTACGTCCAAAATTGGATTGGTTGGCACATTATCGAGCTCATATAGTGAGCCGTTTACGGTTGCAAGACAATTTGGTTCTTTAGATCATATTAGCGGCGGTCGTGCTGGATGGAATGTCGTTACATCTCCGCTTGAGGGCTCGGCAAGCAATTTCAGCAAAACGGATCATCCGACACATGATGAGCGCTACAAAATTGCCGAAGAGTATTTGGAAGTGACACGCGGCTTGTGGGATTCTTGGGAGGACGATGCTTTCGTCAGAGACAAAGAGTCAGGTGTGTTCTTTGATCCGTCTAAGCTGCACCGTCTAGATCATAAAGGCGAGTATTTCTCCGTTCAAGGTCCGCTTAATATTGCTCGCTCGAAGCAAGGTCATCCGGTTATTTTTCAAGCAGGTTCTTCTGAGAGCGGCAAGAAGCTGGCTGGCAAAGCAGCAGATGCGGTGTTCACAGGCCATGACAATATCGAAGATGCCAAAGCATTTTATAAAGACGTGAAGGATCGTACGGTGGCTGAAGGCCGTTCGGTGGATGATATCGTTATTCTTCCTGGCATTGGTCCGATTATTGGACGCACGGAAGAGGAAGCTGAGCGCAAGTACCAAGAGCTAGCAGAGTTAGTGACGATCGAGAATGCTTTGAACTATTTAGGGCGTTTCTTCGAGCATCATGACTTCTCTCAATATCCGCTTGATGAGCAGTTCCCAGAGCTTGGTGACCTCGGTCAAAACAGCTTCCGCAGCGGCACGGACAAAATTAAAAAAGTAGCGAAAGAGAAAAATCTGACGCTGCGCCAGGTTGCGCTTCAATCCGCGACTCCGCGTCCGCAGTTCATTGGTACACCTGAGAAAATTGCAGATCTGATTGAGGAGTGGCATGAAGAGGGAGCAGCAGACGGCTTCATTATTCATTCTTCGATTCCAAGCGGCTTGAATGATTTTGTTGAGCTGGTTGTTCCAATTCTCCAAGAGCGCGGCATTTATCGCACTGATTATGAATCGGATACGCTGCGCGGCAATCTCGGCTTACAGATTCCGGCGAATCGCTATACGAAAGAGAAAGTGAATAGCTAATTAATTTTAAAATGAATAGTCCTTCCTTTCAGGTTGTGATAATGACAAGTCTTGAGAGGGTATAGAGAGGGTTGCTTGGGTAGACTTGTATTGTGCGTTCCGTTAAATGGAGGTGCAATACGATGAAATACGAATTGGGCGATTGCCTGCTGGAGCAGCGATTAAGCGAACGCGGGTTATCGCAGGCGCAGCTTGCAGATGCACTGATGGTGAGACCCGAGAGGATCGGCGACTATATCGACAACAAACGAATCATGCCGCTTAAGGTAGCGATTTCGATAGCTGCAACGATTAAATGTGATGTACCCGAACTCTATGAGTTGCGGACATCCAATGAAGTAGAATAATGATTCAAAGAAAAATAGCCCTGTAGGTCTTCTACGACCTGCCGGGCTATTTCGCTGAAAATATTGGACGTGCAGGAAGCCGACCTGTACAGAGCATAAGCCTTAATAAATAGCGCTGTCCAGCTCCCTGGGCGGCGTTTTTCTTGCTGCAGCTCTCTCAAATTAATAGCGGGGGTTCGCATGTGCAATATATTCATTAATTCGTGTGGCCAAACTTGTTCAATCCTTTTCCTTGCTATAACATGATGAAATAAGATAGGCCTTACACAGGTGTAAAGCGATAATGAAACGAAGGTGGGGAATGTATGAAGCTAACGGAGCCCGAAATCGAAAAAAGCTTGGCGGCATGTGAAGGCTGGAAGCGGGAGGATGGTAAATGGATAATCAAAAAATATCGCTTTAAATCTTTTCCAAGCGCTATCGCTTTCGTAAACGAGGTAGCGCAAGCATCCGAGCGTCTGAACCATCATCCATTCATAGCTATCGATTATAAAATGGTAACGCTCCGAATGACGACATGGCATGATGGCGGCCTTACGGAGCTGGATTTTACAGCAGCAGCAGCTTATGACCTTGCTTATGCCAGCGCTTGAATATACCCTTGATTAAGCTGGATTTTCTAAGAAAATGTATGGAAAAAGATTAAAAGGCTGCCCCAGACGATAAGTCCATTAGGCAGCCTGCTATTTTTTTATGAAAAACTAAACACCTGAATACGCTAAAAAACCGCCATCAACTGGAATCGTTGTACCAGTGACAAAACCTGCCGTTGTCTCGTCAGCGAGCCATAATAGAGTGCCCAGCAAATCTTCGGGTTTGCCGAAACGGCGCATCGGAGTATGGGAAATAATTTTGCCCGAGCGTTCGGTTAAATGACCATCCTCGTCCAATAGCAGCTTTCTGTTTTGCTCAGTCAGGAAAAACCCGGGAGCAATAGCGTTAACTCGAATGCCGGATTCAGCTAGATGAACGGCCAGCCACTGCGTGAAATTGACGATAGCTGCTTTGGCTGCACTATAGGCAGGTACTTTGGTCATCGGTGATGGAGCGCTCATCGATGAAATATTTATGATTGTTGCGCCCTGACGGCCAAGCATTTGTTCTGTAAAGATTTGCGTTGGAATAAGTGTGCCGATAAAGTTGAGATCCATGACGCTGCGGAATCCTTCAATGCTCAAATTAAACAGCGTCGTTATATTTTCTGCGTGAAGATGCTCTGGCTTAAAGGTCTCGTTCGTCGTATTCGCGCTAGGATGATTGCCGCCTGCACCATTAATTAATATATCGCATGGACCAAGCTTATCGAGCACAGCCGCTGCCGCTGCTTTCGTGCTTTCAGCGTTGGTGACGTCACATGCGACAGCGATGGCGATCCCGCCGGCAGCCTGTATCTCCTCAGCCACAGCAATCCCTTTCTCAGCGGTGCGATTGAGTATGGCGATTTTGGCACCTTGTCTAGCAAGCTCAAGCGCCATGACTCGGCAAAGTACGCCAGCACCACCAGTGATGACAGCGACCTTGCCTTCAAATGACTCATGCTTAGGCAGCAGTGTCATGATTTGCCCTCCAAACCTGCAGTTGAAGCGGCTGCAAGCTGATACGAGTCCCAAAGCCCCCATAAATACATAATGCCGAGCGCGCGATCGTATAGGCCATATCCCGGTCTGCACTGCTCATCAAAAATATGACGCCCATGATCAGGCCTTGCATATCCTGTGTAGCCCACCTCGTGATAAGCTCTCACAATGCCTGCGATATCAACGGTTCCATCTTCTGTACGGTGAGACGTCTCGATAAAGTCTCCGTTCTCATACACGCGGACGTTGCGGATATGGGCAAATGGGATACGATCTGCAAACTCATGAATCATAGAAATAATATCATTGCTAGGATTTGCGCCGAGCGAGCCGCTGCAAAGCGTAATTCCGTTAAACGGACTATCATAAAGCTTAAGGAAAGTTCTGAAGTTTTCCTGTCCTGTCATAATACGCGGCAATCCGAACACAGACCATGGCGGATCATCCGGATGAATGGCCATTCGAATGCCATTGCGTGCTGCTACAGGTATAATTTCATTTAAGAAGTAACGAAGATTTTCCCATAGATGCTCTTCGGTCACGCCTTGATAAGCCTCAAACAGCTTCGTCAAATGCTGCAGCCGCTCAGGCTCCCAACCCGGCATAGTTAGCGCTGAGTTCGCGTTAATTTCTTCAACAAATTGGAATGGATCGGCATCAGCTATTCGGCTATTTTCATAAAATAAAGCGGTTGCACCATTTCCCATCGGCTTGTGCAAATCGGTGCGCAGCCAATCGAAGATGGGCATGAAGTTATAGCAAATAACTTTAACGCCAACGCTGCCTAGCTTCTCAATTGTTTTCTTATAATTGTCTATGTATAAATCACGCGACGGCAAACCAAGCTTAATGTCCTCGTGCACGTTAACGCTTTCAACGACATCGATATGCAAACCGTATTGCTCTGCTTGCTGCTTTACCTCCAAAATTCGCTCCAGCGGCCATTCCTCTCCTGCCGCAACATCATGAAGCGACCAGACGATACCGTCTGTACCGGGAATTTGTTTAATATAGCTAAGGGGAACCGTATCGTTGCCTTCTCCGAACCATCTAAAAGTCATTTTCATGCGTATCAATCCTCCCGTTTTATTTGTAGTAATGAGGATACTTTTCCTTAAGCACGGCCTGATCGGATATGTTCTGAGTAAGATGCTCCGTCATGAGCCGTTCAGCTGTATCCGCATCTTGAGCTTCTACAGCTTCTGCCATCATGCGATGCTGCGTATAAAGATTTTCCCAGTGGAGATCATCCACCAGACGCAGCATACGGCTTCGATTGAGATGCCCATTCATTTGCTGCATATTCGACCAGGTGTTGCTCTTGCTGCAGCCTTCAAATAAGATGCGATGAAAAGCCTCGTCAAGCGAAAACATACTTTGGTTATCTTTGTTGTGAATGCTTTCCTGCTGAAGGTGAAGGTTGTTCTGAAGCTTGAGAAGGTAGGGCGCAGGAAAATGGCTGCACGCTAACCGAATGACAGCCCTCTCTAGATGCTCTCGCATAAATCTTGCTTCCTCTACGAGTGCAGTGTCGATTAATGAAACGAGTGTTCCCCGCTGTGGAAGCACTTGAACAAGACCCTCTTGAGCGAGTCTAAGGAAGCTTTCCCTTACGGGAGTGCGGCTGACCTTAAACAAAATGGAAGTCTCATTCTCTGAAAGAGCTGTTCCAGGCGGCAGTTCCAGCTTCAAAATCTGTTCTCTTAGCTGCATATAAACGGAGTCTCTAGTGGATAGGGGCTGTTGACGTACATGGTAATCCATCGGCTCATTCCTTTCATCTTCACACTACCATACTACCATACAAGTATACAAGCGCGTAAGCGTAAATTTAAAATGCCAGAAGGGCTGCCCCAAAAGTAGATGATCTACTTCTGAGACAGCCCTTCAATATGGTTCCATACGTTTATTTTGCGCTAATCGGTATTACTCCAAGTTGTTTCATTACCGCTAATAGGACAAGCAGGGAATTTTTCTCCCTTTTGGAGCTTATCTTTCTTGCCTGACTCTGAAATGTAGTTCCCAGCATGCTTAACAATTTCTCCCGTTCGATAAGAAGTATTCGTACTACTCATAGTAACTAGCACCTCCAGTTATTTTGTAGCAGGTAGATAGGGGGTTACCTGCTTATTCTTATTTACCCCGCACAGCATGATATGAAACATTTGTAGTGAAAAAAGATAACTTAGCTGCTTGCGGCATTTTCCGTTTTTGCTTCAGTTCTCGTTTTCTCACGCTCTAATAGCGTTTTCAAATACGTCGACATCACTCTCGCTAGCTGATCGGATACTTCCATAAGACTCATATGTCCGACATTTTCAAAAGTAGTCTCCAGAATATGAGGGTATTTGAACGTCGTTTCTGGTTGATCCAGACTCGTAACCGTGAACGTATCATTAGGTTTAATGACACCATCCTCTGCGCCTGCTACTAGCAAAATAGGGTATTTGGCTTCAGCCAGCACATGGCTGCGGTCGGGACGCATCTTCATCCCCTCTAATGTAGCAATAGCAGCGTGTGCCTCCATCTCCTGACCTACTCCAATTAGCTGATTGACCTCGTCGCGCATTTCTCCGACTTTATCATCGGTAAATAGATTAGGAATGATGCTGTACAAGTATTTTGAAATGCCTTTTTCGTGAATCGCTTCAATATCTGTATCACGTTTCTCCTTTGTTACCTCGGAGTCGGGAAGCACAGTCGAATGGATAAGGGCAAAACCTGCGAGCTTGTCCGGATATTTTTCTGCAAAGGCAGCTGTTACATAACCGCCCAAGGAATGACCGAACATAACAACCTTCTCAATTGCAAGTGCTTCCAAAAGTGCTGCAATATCCTCGGCCATAGTCTCCATTGTATACGGGCCCTCAGGAGCAGATGAACCGCCGTGACCGCGGAGATCAGGGATGATGACGCGATATTGATCACCTAATACAGGACAGATTTTTTGCCAGTATTGAGATGAGCCGCAAAAGCCGTGGAGCAATACAATGACGTCTCCTTTACTACTGCCACATTCTTCATAGACTAAATCGATGCCATTAACGTGTATACGCTGCTTTTCCATCGATCATCACCAGCCTTTTCTATTATCGATTTGTTTTGGTGTAGTCTCTTAACCTATTCCAGAGCTTCTGAAACATTTGAAAAAACGGATTATTTATTTCTTCATTAATAGCCCTATTTTCAATTCGGAAGTCTGAGAATGGGTTGTTTCAAAGGTCAATAGGCTGGTTAATAACATGACAAGTTAACAAATTAACCAATCAACAAAAACAGCTTCAAAGGAAGGATGATTCCAATGTTAGGATGGGCATTATTATTTTTCATCTTTGCCATTGTCGCAGGCATTTTCGGATTTCTAGGCATTGCCTCCGCATTAGCCGGGATAGCAAAAATATTATTCGTCGTATTCGTTATTCTCTTTATTGTTTCCCTCATCGTTGGTAGAAGACGAGTCAGTTAACTTCATCTAACAAAGTAAAACAACATTAATCTAAACTATACGATTCCAAACAAAAACGGAGGAGGAATTTATTATGAATCACTTATCCAATACGAAGGTACACACGGTAAACAACGCTGTCGAGGTGCAAGAGCAGGTTTATAAATTTCAAACGGAAGGTTATGCGAAGGACAAAATTTTTGTACTGACGCATGACAAGGACCGGACAAATCGTATTGCTGACAACACGGACGCTGAGAAAATCGGCATTTCCGAGGAAGGTCTAGGATCGGCGATCGCCAACATTTTCCGTTCGACCGGAGATGAGCTGCGGGCGAAGATGAGATCACTTGGTATTTCGGAGCAAGAGTCACAGCGTCTTGAGCGCGAGATGGATCAGGATAAAATCTTGGTCATCGCATGGGGCGGTAAAGAATATACAGGTGAAGAATTTGACCCTGCCGTATACTACTACCCTCAATACATGGGTTAACATCCGACTCCACAACTACCAAGAATTCAATCAGGGCCTATCCGCGAGGGTAGGCCCTTTATTAGAAAGCTAAGTTTCAATTTTATAAGTAAGCTTATAAGTTAATATGCTGCTTGGTAATTTTACTTATAAAAATTTGACTCTACTACCGCTTACGCTCAGAATATAAGTAGTAGTTATTGGAGCTAAAGGAGCCTGCATATGAGTATTATAATTGTAGATGATAATGCTACTAACCAGATTATTATTAAAGCTATTTTAAATAAAGAAGGTTATAAAAATTTGAAAATCGCGTCCTCTGCAAAAGAGCTTTATACGATGCTGGACATTGATTGTACGCTATCGACTGAATCAAACGTAGATTTGATTTTGATGGATATGATGATGCCGGAGATTGATGGCTTAGAAGCTTGCAAACGAATATTGCAGGTGGAGCGCTATAAGGATGTACCGATTATTTTTGTTACTGCGCTCGGCGATTCCAGCAAGATGGCGGAAGCGCTTGATGCCGGTGCCAGTGATTACGTGATGAAGCCGATCAACAAGATGGAGCTGCTCGCAAGGATTCGATCTGCTTTAAGGCTCAAGCGAGAAATTGATTGGCACAAAGAAAGAGACAGGCAGATTAAAGCAAAGCTGGAGCTAGCCAAGAAGGTGCAAAGAAATGTATTAAGCCAGCCGATCAACGATGATCATGTGGCGATAAGCGCTGTATATCAGCCTTCTTCGGAGCTTGCGGGCGATTTTTACGCATGGTACCCGATTGATGAGAATCGTTACGGCGTTATTTTGCTGGATATGATGGGACATGGCATTTCTTCTTCACTGGTTTGCATGTATATCTCCTCGGTGCTTAAGGATACAATTACGCATATTACCGATCCAAGTCTTGTTATGCGCGAGCTGAATCGGTATATGAACCAGCTGTATAAGAAGGAAGAACTGCTAAATTATTATTTTACCGCCATTTATTTAGTGCTGGATACGAATAAGCGGGTCATTGAATATGTAAATGCCGGACATCCTCCGGGAAAAGTGCTAATTGGCGACGAGACAACCTTGTTGACTGCAGGCTGCTGTGCGATTGGGTTGTTTGAAAATATAGACATCCAAAAGGGCAGCATCTCTTACGAGGATCATATGAAGATCGTTCTTTATACGGATGGATTAAGTGAATCTCTTGGAGATAAAGAAGAGGATAAGCTTAATAGGCTTGTCGCACAGCTAATAAAAAAAGATGCGAGTGAGCATGCAGAAATGGTCAGTGCGTTTTTATCGGAGCATGCGAGTGTCAGCCAGAAGGACGATATATGCTTAGTCATGATTGAAACCAAATAAATTTCCGGCTTGGAGATATCATTATATTTTAAAAATAAATGTTTAACCTGTTTCAAAGCAATCCGAACGGTTTATATGTAAGTATAAGCAAAAGGAAGCTCAACAATCCCGCATAGGAGGGAGATAATTATGAGGACGTTTATTCTTATTGGTTGTTTAATCGGAGGTATATTCGCATACACGGGAGATATTGGACAGGTCACCGCAACGTATTCGCCAGTGACTGCTTCAAGCCCAGTGAAGGCGATAAAGGCTGAGGAAGCAACTCATGAAATTGTAATCGCTTCTGTATCTCCCTCTACTGTAACCGAAGTTACCTATGCAGCAGAATCAACACCGGTTGTGAAGGCAAAAAAACCAAAATTTACGCTTCAAACGGTTAACGGCATCACGCTTTATGATGATCCAAGCCTTGTGATTCAGAAACTGGGTAAACCAAAAAGCAAAACGGCAGACCCGGATTTAACCGATCTGATCACCTATGAATACCCGAATATGAATGTCATCTTTAGCGGTGAGTTCATACAATCTGTTGAAATGGCGGAGAATACCAAAACGCTGCTGATTGATGGAAGTGAAGTTGCAGCGTCAGTAGATGCTGTAAAGGATGCGTTAGGGGAACCCGATTATGTGACGGAGGACGGTATCGTATTCGAGCGAGATGAAGCCTTATTAAAGCTTTTCATTGATGCGGATACGCAGAAGCTGACGTCCATTCATTACTTCCACAGCTTCTCTATGTAATAAATCGCTTGTACAGCTTGTACAAGGAGAAGGATCTTGATACTATTTATTAAACAAAAGTGAGCGGAGTGAATGGAATGAAAGCTGAGCAATTTCAAGTCAAGCAAGAAGAGACACAAAATCAAATTATTCTTCATGTAAGCGGAGAGTTGGACTTATCTGTAGTGCCGCAGCTGCGGGCAGCTCTGGAGCCGGTTATGAACCGCGAAGATAAAGCATTGATTCTAAATCTTAAACATTTAAAATATATCGACAGTACCGGAATCGGCATTATCGTTTCGGTGCTAAAACTTCGTGATGAGCTAAAAGCACCGTTTTTCGTGCGGGATATTCCTTCCGCGGTTAAGCGTCTGTTTGACATCACAGGCATTTCAAGATATTTAATAGAAGGGACAGAGGCCCAAGCATGAATGCCATTCGTTTACAAATACCGGCCCATGCGGACTATATCGATCTGGTCAGAATCTGTCTATTCGGAATTGCCTCAAAGATGAGTTATGCATATGAAGAAATGGAAGATATGAAGGTGGCTGTTTCTGAAGCCTGCAACAACGCAGTTATTCATGGCGTTCAGAACTCCGAGCAAGAGGTTATCGACGTTTCCTTTGAACCAACTGAATCCGGATTAACGATCAAAGTAAAGAACAGTGGATCAGCTTTCCCTTTATCGGATGCACTCGATAAAGCAGCTCCGCTCCCTGAAGCCGACGTTAGCGGGCTTCGGGTCGGAGGCCTAGGCATTTATTTAATGCAGGCGCTGATGGACGAGGTAGAGGTTCATCCATTGGAGAATGGAACGGAAGTCGTCCTAACCAAATATTTGGATGCAGCAGCAGAGGCTTAGTGTGATTTAGGTTACAAAAACATAAAAAAAGCGGTGCAGGAATATTTCCTGCACCGCTTTTTTTTTTGATTCTGATCTAGATCTGTTGGATAATTTCCCATTGACTTCCAAGTGTATTACATGCATAATACGCTTATGAAGTGTATTATGTGCGTAATACACATTTGCGATGAATGTGAGGTATGACTATGAACACGATTGAAGGCTGGACGGAAGTTGCGTTCAATAATCGGGACCCTGTTTATTTGCAGGTGGTCCGTCATTTTAAAGAACGAATCGCAACGGGCAAGCTTGCCGCTGGCCAGGAAACTCCCTCGAGAAGGGAGCTGGGCACGCTTATGAAAATTAATCCCAATACGGTACAGAAAGCGTATAAGGAAATGGAGGAGCAGCAATTGATTATTACGGAAGGAAACTCACCTAGCYGAATTACGAATGATAAAGAACTGCTGAATCAAATAAGATCGGAGCTTATTGGCGAGGCGGTAGGTGCTTTTGTGGCGTCGGTGCGCAAAATTGATGTACCTATCGAAGAGCTGCTACAGCTGGTTAAAAACAAATATGAGGAAGGTGAGCCGGAGCATGATTGAGGTAAAAGATATACATAAGCGGTATCGACGCCGCGATGTTCTGAGTGGCGTTTCTTTTACCGTGCAAAAGGGARAAATCGCTTGCCTTATCGGCGTGAATGGAGCCGGTAAGTCAACGATTCTGAAGGCAATCATGGGACTGACTCCTATATCAACAGGCTCGATCCTTATTGATGAACAACTTTTAAGTCCAGGCTTGTATGAGAAAATAGCGTTCGTGCCCGATCATTTGACGATGCCAACCAGCATGAAAATATCCGAAGCGATCAGGTTTATGGCTGACTTTTATGAAAGCTGGAATCCAAAACGCGCAAGTGAGCTCATGCAGTTTTTTAAGCTGGAGTATTCGGATAAAATCGGGAACCTGTCGAAAGGAACAGCCGCTAAATTCAATCTCATGCTGGGGTTAGGACAAGATGCTGATTATATCTTAATGGACGAACCGTTTTCCGGCATTGACTTGTTCAGCAGAGAAACGATAGTGGACGTGTTTACGAGTGAATTGATTGAGGGGCGTGGCGTTTTGCTCACAACGCATGAAATCGGAGAGATGGAGCAGCTCATTGATAAAGCTATTTTATTGCAGAACGGAAAAATTAACCGGGAGTTCTACTGCGAAGAAATGCGCAGCGAGCAAGGGAAATCAGTCATTGATGTGATGAGAGAGGTGTACCGAGGATGAACCGTTATTTGAAGCTTGTTCATATGGAAGTACATCGTTTCCGCTGGGTGCTCGCTATTCTAATGGCAATTGTTGCGATTACCCAATTTGCTTCGCTCATTTGGGCGACGACCAAAGAATTGTCATTTCGAGAAAAGCTGTTGTTAGAGACCGTAGACAAAAGTCTCCTGGGTGGTTTTTCTCCTCAATATTTATCGTTTGAATGGGCTATTTTCAGCTCGCAGATGGGTTATATTTTGCCGATGTTCCTTAGTATAGGTGTACTTGCCTTATATGTTTTTGTTATCTGGTACCGTGATTGGTTTGGCCGTTCTACTTTTGTATATCGATTGCTAATGCTGCCAACGGCTAGAAGGAATCTTTATTTAGCCAAAATATCGGCATTTCTCCTGTTCGTTCTTGCGTTTATTTCGTTTCAATTACTATTGCTCCCGATTCAGCATATCGTATTCAACCTCATCGTTCCGGCTGATCAGCGAATAGACTCCCATATCGTTGAAGCGATCATCAGCAATCAAGCACTTGTATGGCTTATTCCGCAGCAATTTGAACAGTTTGTTTATTTATACGGCTTTGGAGCCATCGTTGTAGTCGCTGTGTTTACTGCCATTTTGCTGGAGCGAAGCTATCGCCGTTTAGGCATTTTGTATGGCGTGCTCTATTTGGCCGGTTGTGTGTTCGTTGTGGCAGCTCCATTTTTATTTTTGTATATGGATCAGTACTATAGTTATTTGTATCCCTATGAAATATTTGCGCTTGGGCTAACCCTGTGCATTCTTGTGCTCGGCATTTCAGTGTGGCTCGGCATGCGGCTGATGGCCAAAAAGATTACGGTGTAAGGAGAATGTTCATGAGACGTTATTGGTTATCGATCTTAATGGTTGTGCTCGTTGTAAGCGGAATAGCCACTTATTATTCATATGGCAGATTAGATTTCTTGCCTGATTATAAGCTGGAAACGATACAAGGCGATGCCAAGGAAGGCGCTGATATCGAATTATCAGGCTCTCAATATTTAGAGAGACGCTCCGAAGCTCTAAATATTAATTTCAAAGGAAGCGAATATTACAGGTCGAACGAAAATATGCGTAAAAATGTGCTTAGCGGAGACTCATGGTTCTATAAGCAGCCTGACATTAAGCAAATGATAAAAGATCATAAGTCATTTATGCGGGGTAAACTTAATGCACAAGGCTTTTACAGAGACGAGGAGTGGGTTGTCTATGCAGAAGTTAAAGCAGAAAAAAAGGGCTCAGAAGCCGCAATTGCGGTATTTCAGCTGCAGCTGCTTGAAGAATCAACAGATAAAGTATCGAAGCTTAAAGTGACTTATGAGCTGCCGAAAGCTGTGAAAACGACAAGAGTGAACAATTTCAGCAATAATTATATGAATTTAGTGGATGTTCAAAAGGTAGATGAAGAGATTCATTTGCTCGTCAGTACATATGATTACGACAACGAGAGCAGCAGCTACGAGATATTTGTCATCGATATGAAAAGCGGGAAGCTGCTGCGTAATACGAACATCGAGTCACTGGGCATCAAGTCCACAAGTAATAAAAAAGATGTTCAAATCCAAATTGGGCATATGGGGGATTCAAGTGGCCAATACAGTTCTCCTTTCGAGAAAATAATCTTTATTGTAAGGGAAGAGAAAATTCGCCAAGAAGATCGAGAAGCGAACAAGGTACCAGAAACGCTAAGCGAGAAATATTTTGCTTATTCCTACCGTACGGGCTTAATGACTGAATTGACTAATTTAGTGATTAAGGAAGCGTGGACGAGCCTGCAAGGCGATGAGTATTATGTAGCAAAAAGTGGACCTGAACACATCACCTTATCGCGGTATCATTTATCAACTAATAA
The DNA here is from genome assembly GCF_052115145.1 of Paenibacillus sp. 2TAB26. Lineage (NCBI taxonomy): Bacteria > Bacillati > Bacillota > Bacilli > Caryophanales > Paenibacillaceae > Paenibacillus > Paenibacillus sp. 2TAB26. The sequence goes on along the minus strand of NZ_JBFRGC010000025.1, from coordinate 93,695 downwards.
ATTCGAGCAAGCTTATGCCAAATTATCCGCAGAACAGTTGAACGTAGACGAGATCAAATTTCTGTTGATTAACTCAAATCGTGTATACGTTATGACTCAACATGCAGATGTTGCCGGAGCATCTGTGCTCGATCTTGCAACAGGGGAGTTGCTCTATACTGGCCGTGTTGTTGAAATCGGCAATGGCAAGCAAACACCAGAAGAATTAAAGGAGAATTTACATTTAAACAATATGGAAATTGTCGGAAAAATAAATGGATGAGGAAATGTTATGAGCAGAGCCATTCTAACACCTTGCAAGCTCCAGCAATTAAAAGGAGTTGAGCCATACGCCTATCAGGTTGCTCACTTTATTTTGCAAGATGCATATCTCGCTGAAGAGGCAGCAAAAGCTGCTTTATTGCAATTATGCCTTGCTCTCAAGCCATTCGAGGGAACGGCGGAGGAGCTTCAATGCCTAGCGAAAAAATTAACGATTAGCGCCTCGATTAAAGCAGCAGGTTCGGTTTCGATTAGCCGATAGGAGACAAACGAAATCATCCATACGTTAAAACGAAAAGAGCCAAAATCCTTAGGAAAGGATTTTGGCTCTTATTTGTTTCGTGAGCTGAAGCAGCTTTAGCTAATTACTTATTTTGCGGAAAATTCGTTCTGACTGATTAAAATCCTCGTATTTGATTTTATGAACCGAGATTAGTGATTCCATATTGCCTAGTGCCAAGAAGCCTTGTAGAGCGAGGCTTTCAAAAAACAAAGTATGAACACGGCTTTGCAGATCCGGGTCAAAATAAATGAGAACGTTCCGGCACAAAATAACATGAAACTCATTGAAAGAACGATCCGTTGCCAAGTTATGCTGGGCAAACATCATATTTTCTTTGATATAAGGATGGAATAAGGAATGCTCATAATCAGTCGTATAATAAGAGGAAAATTCTTTTGTACCGCCAGCCTGCAAGTAATTTTTGGTGAATCCTTGCATTCGTTTGAGCGGGAACTTCCCTTGTTTTGCACTCTCGATAACATGCTCATTCATATCCGTTGCATAAATCTTCGCTTTATCCAGCAAGCCCTCCTCTTGGAGCAGGATAGCCATTGAATAAACCTCTTCTCCAGTCGCACAGCCCGCATGCCAAATGCGAATTTCAGGAAGGTTCCTAAGAAAAGGAATAACATCCTTGCGGAACGCAGCAAAGAAATTTGGATCACGGAACATTTCCGTTACTCGTATGGAGAAATCATTAAGCAATATATGAATAAATCCAGGCTCATGGAGCACCTTCTCAAGGAGAGAGGTGATCGTGGGCAAGCCTTCAAGATTCATTCGATGCGTAATGCGTCTGCGAAGCGATGAACGCAAGTAATTGCGGAAGTCATAACCATAGACGCGGTAAATACCGTCCAATAACAAATCGATTTCGATTCGTTCCAGATCATCGAGCGTTAATTCATTATAATCTACAGCTTCTTCATTTCCTTGACTGGTCAATTGCCCACCTGCTTCGTCAACCATACCCGCATGAGCGAGAAAAGCTGGTCCATATTTAGAGGTTTGCTAATATAATCGGAAGCACCGGCTTCTAAACATTTGTCGCGATCGCTTTTCATCGCTTTCGCCGTAAGCGCAATAATTGGCGTATCCTTCATTTCGGTATCCTGACGTATGATTTTCATCGTTTCAAATCCATCCATAATTGGCATCATAATGTCCATGAGCACAATATCGAAGTCGGATTGTTCTTTTATAATGTCCAAGCATTGTCTACCATTGCTTGCCACGGTTACGTTAAATGCTTTGTTCTCAAGCGCTTTGACGAGAGCGAATACATTACGGGAATCATCCTCGACGAGCAGTACCTTTTTCCCTTTAAATAAAGTGCATTCATCTTCCGATAAGTCAGAAATGTTATGATCATCGGCAATATCAGGTGAGGCATCGATGACCACAGTTTCTGAAGCTGCTGCAACCTCTTGATTAAGGGATACAAGCTGTTCTTTCTCCATATCAGGCAGACTTGGTACGTAGAGAGTAAAAGTACTCCCTTTTTTTGGCGAGCTTTCAAGGATGATACTGCCGCCCAGAAGCTTAGTAAATTCATTGCAAATGGATAAACCTAAACCTGTTCCGCCATATTGACGATTCGTTTCGCCATCGACCTGCTGGAACGCTTCAAATATTAGCTGCTGTTTATCCAGTGGAATGCCTATTCCGGTGTCGGTTACAGATATGGCCAAAACGTCTTTATTTATATGTGCTGGTACAAGTTTTTGTACTTCATGCGAGCCAGCCTTCTGGATGTCGAGAGTAACTGATCCTTTTTCCGTAAATTTAAAAGCATTGGACAGTAGATTTTTCAAAATTTGCTGCAGCCGCTGACCATCTGTATAAAGCAATTGAGGTACATTAGCATTGACGTTAATATGGAAAGCTATTTCTTTCTGCTCAGCGACAGGTTGGAATAGCAGCTTCATATGTTCAGGAATTTCACTTACGTTTACTTCATCCATCGTCAAGATGAGTTTTCCGGCTTCGACTTTAGACAAATCAAGAATGTCATCTATTAGCGTTAATAGATCTTTACCGGATGTATTAATGACTTTAGCATACCCTTCTTCATCCGAATTAAGCGTATGGTTCTCATTTTCCGCAAGGAGTTGAGAGAGAATTAAGATGCTGTTTAATGGAGTACGAAGCTCATGCGACATATTAGCCAAGAAATTGGATTTGTACTGCGAGCTTTGTTTAAGCTGCTCCGAATAGGCCTCGAGCTCTTCTTTTGCTTTTTCCAATTCCTTTGTTTTCTGTTCGGCAAATAGATTCTGTTCCTCTAAATGCTCGGTAGTCATGCGCATTTCCTCTTGCTGCATCTGAAGCTCTTCAGACTGTGTCTGCAGCTCCTCGGTTTGCGTTTGAAGCTCCTCCGTCATCACTTGCGATTCGCTAAGCAGCCTCTCGATTTCCATTCGGCCAACAACGCTGTTAATCGCAACGCCAAAATGAGTATCGATTTGCTCAAGCAGCTTTAAGTGCTGAGAAGTGAATGACTCGGTGGAAGCAAATTCAACGACAGCTACTACTTTGCCTTCATACTCGAAAGGCACGATTAGGATGCTCTTAGGCTGAAGCGTTCCAAGACCCGAGGTTAAGTTAATTCGATGCTCTGGAGCCGTGTTCAACAAAAACGTACGTTTCTCCACTGCCGCTTGACCGATAAGGCCTTCGCCCAATCGGAAGCTTTCTAGTCCTGACTGATCGCCATGGGCTGCATAGGAAGCCATTTTTACAAGTCTCTGCTGCTCGCCTGCACCTTGGCGGAGATAAAATAAGCCATAGGCTGCACCTAGAATTGGAGCAAGCTTCGTGAGAAAAGAATCTGCTAGCGTTGATGTATCATTAATGCCTTGATTCATCGTTGCCACCTCGGCAACTTTTGTTTTGATCCAATCTTGATCGTTTATATTATCAAGCAAACTATTGGTAGCTTCAGCGAGATCTTTAATTTCATCTCTTGTATTTACTTTAATACGAGTGGATAAATCCCCTCCGGAGGATGCGATATCGTTTATCGTCTTCACAACCTGTTGGATCGTTTTGACGATTGCGCCGGAAACAAATGAAACGATGATGAAAGCAATAACTGACACGATAAGCAGCATGAGATACAAGCTAATAATCAGTATGTCATTTCGATTTTCCAATTCAGCAATATGCTCTTTCGTTGAAGTGATCTCATTTTGTCGCAAGGTTTCTAACTGTATCCGAAGAGAATCAATTTGGTCTTTTCCAATATCGTCATTATAGAAATCAATAATACCTTGCGTATCGTTATTTTTGCGCATGGTTAAAGTAGGCTCACCGGCAATTTCGATCCAATTTTGTATGGTCAGTTTTATTTCTTCCATACTTTTGAGAGTAGTTGGATTATCGGACAAATACTGGTACAGTGCGTTATAGTTGGCTTCCCATTCGCTTTTTCCACGAATATAGGGCTCTAAATAAAGGTCATTGCCCGTAATCACATAACCGCGCTGGCTAGTCTCCATGCTTACGACATTATAGCGAATACTGGTAATCAAATTATGCACTTCGATATCTCGACTTGTAATTGACTCAATTTCTGTTTGTAAGGATGATATTCTCTCGCTGACGACAAGGATAGAAACGCCTAAGCAGAGTATGATCAGAAAATAGCCGAGTAAAATCTTTGAGCGGATTTTGAAACGTAAATTACCCAATAGAATAAACTCCTTTATATGAAAGAATTCTAGTAACAGTCTCTCTTTATTATAGCATGAATGAGTGCATAGAATATTCCTGCCTCTTATATGAGAAAAACCGCTTATTGTTTCAAAGAATGAAATAGCGGGTATGTAATGAAAAAAAGGAAGTGATGACCGATGGATCTACTTATGCAAATCAGTATTGCGGTTATAGCGATTGCTTTTCTTGTTCTCTTGTATTCACTAATTCAAACGTTGAAAGTATTGCGAGGTGCACTTGATGAAATGAGGCAAACCGTTGGCTCGCTGCGAACTGAAGTGACTCAAATTAGCGTTGAGGTGAAGGAGGCTATTCATAATACGAATGCAATGACACTTGATGTACGAACGAAGCTAAGCTCGCTCGATGTGTTGTTCGCATCCGTCAATGATCTTGGTCACGCCTTGCACTCATTTACTGGAGCGGCTAAGGAATCGGCAGCAAGCGTAGTTGCTTCAATAAAAGGTGAAGGCAAGAAGAAACCAGCATCTGAACCTAGCTTAATAAGTACGATATATGATGGTGCAATTTCCACAATAAGGATATGGAATAAAGTGAAGAAAATATAAGCTATAATAGGAACATAGAAGAGAGGACAGAAGCGACTATGAACTCATTCATTCGTTTATCGATTCCGGCGAGAGCAGAATTTATTGATATTGTTAGACTTACATTATTTGGCGTTGCGAACAAAGCAGGTTTCTCTTATGAGGAAATTGAAGATATGAAGGTTGCTGTAACCGAGGCTTGTACGAACGTTGTACTCCATGCATACAGCAATAGCCAGCCTGGTGTAGTGGATATTAGCTTTGAGCTTGAGGAAGAGGGGCTTTCTATTCGTATCAAGGACGAGGGTACGAGCTTTAAATATGAGCCATCCGCAAGCAAAACCGAGTCTCTGCACAATAAAGAACTAAGTGAAGTAACGGCTGGTGGACTTGGGCTGTTTATGATGCATGCATTGATGGATAAAGTGGAAGTGTTTTCTGAGAGAGGCACTGAGGTAATTTTGACCAAGCTATTTGGTAGGAAAGAGGAGATGGCATGAACGCAAATTCATCCTTCCTGGATCCAGAACATATGATTGAAAAAATAAAATTGTATCAGCAATCGAATTGTAATGAAGTTGCAACCGTATTGCTGCAGCATTTTGAGCCCATAGTGAAGATGGCAGCTGCAAAGATGTCGCGCAGCAGACCAGATCTCTATGAGGATTTATACCAAGTCGGTCAGTTGTCTATGCTGCGTTTATTTAGGCAGTATGACAGCTCGCGTGAAATCCCGTTTGAGGGATATGCAATGAAGAGCATTATAGGGCATTTGAAAAACTATTTGCGAGACAAGTCTTGGTATATCCAGGTGCCGAGACGGATTAAGGAAAAAGGCTTGCTGATTCAGCAAGCCATCGATCACTTAACCGTTGAGCTCGGCCACTCGCCCAAAATGGAAGAAATTGCGGTTCATTTGGGGCTTTCGGTGGAAGAAACGATAGAGATACTTTCTTGCCGCGAATCCTATCATTATGTATCGCTTGATACTCCATTATCAAGCGAAGGGGAAAGCGCTGCTACTATAGGCGATCTAATTGGCTCAGACAAGGACGATTATCAGAATGTTGATAATCGTCTAGACTTGGAGGAGGCGATGGATCAACTGAAAGCAGAGGAGAAGAAGGTACTTATTCTTGCTTATCATAATGGTCAATCTCAGCGTGATATAGCCGATCAGCTTGGCGTATCGCAGATGAGCGTTTCTCGCATACAAAAGCGGGCGATTGAAAAGCTGAAGGTACTGCTCGCAGATCATAGCGCTGAATTTGGAATGTAAAGCACTTTTATTAATTTTTAATATATTAAAAACCCCCTTTCCATCTTGATGGAAAGGGGGTTTTTGTTATAAGCCTTATTGTTATTGAACCGGATCGGGTACCATGCCATTCTCAATGACTTGTGCATTGGTTTCCATGTTCTCCATATCCTCGCCAAGCTTAATCATCTCTTCTTCTGTAGGTGCCATTGAATTTGTAGTTGATTCAAGCTCGTCTTTCATTTCATTACCTCCCAGTTGTTGCAAGTCCATCCTTGACATCATCTTTAGCAGAGGAAATGGAATCCATAATATGCTGATTTGATTTTTTGGCGTGATCTACCAAGTCGCCAGCTTCCTCTTTGATATTAGTTGCTATATCCTTCGTGTTTTGTCCGACGGCAGCAGCTAAATCCTTTGTATTATTTCCCACCGTAGTGGCAATTTCCTTTGTCTTTTCGCTAATCGTCTTGAACTTGTTGGAGAGATCCTCCCGCAGGTTTGCACCTGTTTTTGGTGCGAACAGCAGAGCTGAAATAGCACCGATAGCACCTCCTACAATTGCGCCAATCAATACGCCGTTACTAGAGTTTTCTCGTGACATTTGTCATCTCTCCTCGATTTGTATTTGTCGATCAAGTTGATCAACGTTGTTTGAATTTCTTAGTTATATATAAACGAAAACAAACGTTTTGAAACAAATCAATAAGGAAACTATTGACAATTAAAGGGAGACGATGCTACGATTTGTTTCGATTTCTCACTTACTTGCTAGGAATTATGTGATATGAACGGTTGAGTAAATCGATTGCATGGAATAATTTATATAAAAAGATTGAGAAGGAGGGCGTTTATATTTAGTAAGATGAAAAATTAGAAGTAGCTTTAGAAAAGTTTTTAAAAATAATATATTTATTCTCTTAAATTGGTTAATTATTGAGTTAATTATTCCGATAAAAAAATTGCCTGCCTATTTCACCTATGTAGAAACTCGCAAAAATAGAGAGATAGAGGAGAGAAATCATGTTTAAACGAGTGGAGAATGAGCTGGAGCTGGCTATGTTTAACGGCATTTGGACAACCGTCTGGATGGAGAAAGGTTTTGAACTTGAATTTTCTGAAAACACTCTTGAGAGATTCGTCATTGTGACAGAGGAAGGACATTATGTAGGGACATCTGAAATTAAGCCCTATTGCTTGACTTCAAGCTCCATTAACGATGCAGGTCCGTTTCAAACGCATCCGAAAATTATTGAAGCAGGCGACGCTGTAGCTGAAATTGACAAAATTGCACTGCTCCGATCCTATAGAGGAAGGCATATCTCAGATTTGCTCTCGTCGGCAGTCTACATAGCAGAGAAGCTGCAGCTGAAATATTTTGTCTCGTTGCTTGAGCCGAAATTTATGAGGGCACTTCGTATTTCATATCAAGTACCATTAGAAAAAGTAGGAGAGAAGGTGTTCTATAAGGGAGATGACGTCATTCCCGTATTGTTCGATATGGAAAAGATGTATTGCAACAAAAATAGTTATGAATGGCTCGTCTATCCGCAAGAAGCGGTTTTGGCTGCAAACGGTGCAGGAGGAACTGGACGTACCGTTTAAACGTATGAAAACATGAGTTAACACAGAAAAGGCGGAAATGTCATGAAAAAAGAATTAACAGAACTAGACAAACGGAATCGATTGTTAATAAAAATCCTGTGGAGTTTGCTTGCTCTCGGGATCGTTACAGATCTTGCTATTGGGCTTGATGCAAAGATGGTTCTTCTTCTTGCGGGAGTCGGTATATTTTTGTGCGGTGCAGCTACTTTCATGACATACCGTGGCATTTTTACACAATTTATTAAATTTTTTGTACCCTTTATATTGACCATTATCGTTACTTTATTAATCGTATCGGATCCGAATCCTATTGTGAGCACGTACTTTTTAGTTTATGTAAACCTCGCAATCATTACTCTTTACGCAGACTATAGACCGATTATTTTGACAGGTGTTTTGGGAGCCGCAGTAAGCACATATTTATTTTTTGATCCTGTGCTGCAGCCTAAGCTATTCCCAAACGAATCGCTTGTTTATTTATTTTTGTATCTCTTATTTGCTACGGTTGCGCTCGCATTCTCAGCCGGCTTCAGCGGCAAATTGCAGCGGCAGGTAACAGACAAGCAGCGGGAAGCTTTAGCTTCTAAGGATATGGCAGAGGCGCTGCTCGCTAAACTAAACTCTTCTATTATTGTATTAACGGAGTTCAGCAGCAGCCAGCAGCTGACGGTTCGTTCCACTGGAGAAATATCGAAAGAGGTAACGGCAACGTTCTCCGAAATGTCGGCTGCGATTGAGAAGCAGACAGGGACTATTATGAACATTAGTGAATCCTCGCAGGTCATTGATACTTCGGTTAAAACGCTTTTGGAAGGTACGGAGCAGCTGAAGCAATTTTCTACGGTTAATGCAGATTTGACGGAGAACAATCGGGAGAAAATGGCTGTGTTATCGTCAGAGGTAGAAAGTGTTCGCTCTATCATTACACATACCGTGGACATGATGATTGAACTCAATGAGCAAAATGATCGTGTAAGCTCAATTGTAGAAACGATTAGTACGATTGCTGAGCAGACGAATCTACTTGCGCTTAATGCTGCGATTGAAGCAGCTCGCGCAGGCGAGCACGGCAGAGGTTTTGCTGTCGTATCAGGCGAGGTGCGCAAGCTTGCAGATAATGCGAGAGCGGCGACGAATGAAATATCTGAAATTTTGACGGGTATTCGTTCACAAATCAGTGCTGTACACGCGCAAGTTGAAAGTGGCCAAGCAGCAGTGACGACGAGCAGAGATGTATCTTTGCAGGTTGAGAAGCTTATTGATCAGATAAACGAGAATACGGAGCTTGTGAAAAGGCATTCTGATTCAGTTGGCAGCTCTGCCAATGAACTGCATGAGCGTTATGCGAGCATGTCGAGTGAAATGCTCAATATCGCAGCTACTACGGAACAAAATATGGCTTCTGTTGAAGAGGTTCATGCCAGCATGGAAACACAGGATATGAAGATTCATACGATGGTAGAAGAATATGCTCAGCTTGATCAATTGCTTTCAGAGCTTAAGCAAATGGCGGCGAAGCATTAAGCTGATTTATCATAACATCATTCGTTTTATAGAAAACGTCAATAGAAGGAGTACTGCTTACCTCGAATGGGGTTGGCGGCTCCTGAAATGGCGTTTTTTTTTGCTAGTTTTATATGAATATGGATGAATAATTAACGGACAAATATGGAATCACAAACCTCTGTTATCGGTGAGCAGATAATGGAGTGATTTTGTGTACTAAATGATTTCTAAATGTTTATTACTTAGGCTCATGGCATGATAGCCATTATAATTACAAGAACAATGAAATGGTGGTTATAGCCGTTGAAGGAGATAATATATGATTGATTTTTTTCGTTTTGATACAGATGAGAATAGGATATCACTGCTAGCTCGAGCGAGGAAAGTTGCGTTATCGGCACTGCAAGAGTATGACTTGGAATGGGTGAGCATTCGATTTATTCAGCTGTCGGACACAATCACGTATAAAATTGAGACAGATACAGCGGAAAAATATTTGCTTCGAATTCATTCGGATCGACTCAGCATAGAGGAAATTCGTTCAGAGCTTGCTTTGCTTCAGGCCTTAAATAAATCGGAGGATTTGCATGTGCCAGAAGCGCTGGCAAGCTGCAGTGGCGCTTATGTTTTGCAGATCGGTACGGAAGCGGGCTATCGTCGTCCGTATGTTACTCTGATGCGATGGGTAGATGGCGAGCACGCTAGCGGGGAGTTTTCGGATCATACGGTTCATCTTATGGGTGTCATGATGGGGAGGTTTCACAAAGCAACTGCAAATTTTGTCCCGCCTTCTGATTTTGTTCGTCCTGTTTGGGGAGCAGAGAGCTTTAGTCGTCAAATGGCTAAGCTGGAACAGTATTATGGATGTTTTTTATCGGGTGAGGCATGGAGATCGTATCAAGCAGCGGCTGAGAAAATCATATCGGAACTGGCTGTAATGGAACGCAGCGGTGATAACTACGGACTCATTCATGCGGATTTGCATAGCGGCAACATCGTTTTTAACGAGAATCTGCCGTATCCCATTGATTTTGGCAGATGCGGTTTTGGTTATTTTCTGTACGATATGGCAGGCTCGCTATTAGAGCTTTATCCGAAGCATCGCTGGCTGTTTATTCAAGGCTACGAAAGTGTAAGAAAGCTGGAAACGGACTATGTTAAGAGGCTTGAATGTTTTTTCGTCATGTTCATGATCGAGAATTATTGCCATCATGCCTCAGACCCAAGAGAAACAGCCAGTTTAATTGCAGAACAGCCGTATGCTCAGGCGTATATAAGAGATTATTTAAACGATACACGGTTTTTATTCCAAGTTATCGAACCTGTGGAAATCGATAGAACAGCTATTTTAGGGAGGAAGGAAAATGGAGAGTGAAGGTGAAAATATGATTTTCGTCCCATAAAGACTGATTGTTGTGAAGTCCGTGCGCTGCGCGGGCTTTTTTGTGAATGGAGCGAAGCATCAAAATAATAAAACAGATAAGGCAATTGTGAAACATTGTAAATTAAATAAACGTTTAATACTTATCTAAGCAAACAAGGCGGTGTTTAATTGGAGATAGTCAAACATTTTTTTCTTTGGATTTTTATGATTATATTGTTTGTTGCGGCAGCGGTGGTCTTGGAATTATTCGAGGGGAGCAAAATTATGACAACCGAATATTATGGTCTCCGTAATATCGGGCTGACGTTCGTTTTGCTGATGGTTGTTTACGCTTTCCTTTTTTATCCGATTACATTGCTACCCATCTCTTTGGTTGTTCATAAGCTGGTGAAATCATTAATGATTAAGGCTTCAATCTATATCCTGTTTGGTGGATTGGTGGGCGTATATATGTTTCATTATTTATATGATAATTTTGTCTCGGGATACGAGTTGAATAGAAATAGCTCTATTATAATATTTGCGGTTGTGGGTTTGTTATATGCCCTAGCAGAAAATATGCTGCACCGCCGAATGAGGGAATGATATGGAAACATGTTTTTTGTTGACTGGGAAGCCGCGAGTAGGCAAATCGACTGCCATTGTACAGCTTATTAACCGAATAGGCGCTGAGCATGTTGGAGGATTTTATACGGAAGAAATACGGAGCGAAACGGATCGTATTGGATTTAACTGCGTAACATTGGATGGAGTAAGCGAAAGAATAGCAAGTGTAGATAGTACAAGTTCCATAAGAATAGGAAGATATGGCGTTGAATTAGAAGCTTTTGAGAATTTAGCTCTAACGTCAATTAGACATTCCTTGAAGACGAAGAAGGTAACGGTTATTGATGAAATTGGCTACATGCAAATGTTATCGGTACCTTTTCGGAAAATGGTCTATGACATGGTTTCAAGCTCGCAGCATCTCATCATAGGCACGATTTGCTTGGATAGCCATTCCGAAATTGACAAGATAAAGGAGCTGCCAGGCATCAAGCTGTACGTTATGAATGAAGAAAATAGAGAATTAACAACAGAGGCATTGGCGAACGATCTTTTTAGGGTGTTGTAGGTGGTTCATTGTACGATAAAGAAGCTTCCTAATCCACGTTCTAAGTGGGTGGGGAGGCTTTTTTTGAATGGGCAGATTTGCTCGATAATGAGTATGTGTAAGGTTAATCGTGTTTTGAGTAATCGTATCTTCTAACAGGAAAAACTCCTGTTAATTTCTCAGTTTATACGTCAAATGCTCAATTAACAGGAAAATCTCCCGTTAATTTTGCGAAATTAGCTCTAATTCAGGAATATGAAGAAAATTAACTGGAGAATTTCCATGTAATTAGTTAAATTAGACTCTTTTTGATGAATTAACAGGAGAAATTCCAGTTAGTGTAGGGATTCATGTAACAATTGAAGGGATTTACGTGTGAAGAATCGATTTAGTAAAGGGTTTGGGTAACATTTGCGTGAATCCCGCGTAAAAAATTGAGTTAGTGTAGGGATTCTCGTACCAATTGAGGGGAAATCCCGTGTGAAGAATCGAGTTAGTATTGGGAGTTTCGTATTATGGGGAAATTCATACGAAGAATCCAGTTAATTAAGGATTTAGGTAATAAATTAGTGAATTCAATTTGAAAATTTTCAGTTGGCGTAGGGAGCTTAGTAACGAGTGGCGAAGCAAGCTTGACCTTGGCAGCAGCGAAAGCGTGGCGCCAATTTGTAAAAAAGAGTCGTGGAAATTAGACGGATAAGTGTTGACGGATGGAAAACATCATGTTAAATTTAATTTATCCTATTGAATTAGTCGGAAATGAATAATGACAACTTGCATCGTCATTCATGGCAATGGTTTCGCTGTATTTGATTGCAAGTCGCGCTCGCTAGAAAACTGGAGGCGCATGCCAACCGAATGCCGAATCGGTTGTCGTGCGCCTTCTTTTTATTCAAAGGAAGAGGAGATGGGGATAGTGAGTCATGTTGGTTTTGGAGCTAATGCTCAGTCACTTGAGCAGCAATACAGTAAAGAGGTTGCCGATGCAAGAAGCCCTGATTATCCTGTACACCCGCTTATTCTGAATCGATGGTCGCCAAGATCCTACTCGGATCAGCTTGTGAGCGATGAAGAGCTTTATACGGTTTTGGAAGCTGCAAGATGGGCGCCATCGTCCAGCAACTTGCAGCCATGGAGATTTTACGTGGCAAGGGAAGAAGCCGAGCATGAGCAGTTCCGCAAGTTCATTGTGCCTGGCAACCGCTTGTGGACAGACCACGCACCCGTGCTGCTGCTTCTAGCTTCTGAAGCGGTTAAGCAAGATGGCAATCCGAATGTGTCGCATGCTTTCGATACAGGAGCTGCTTGGGCAACTTTGGCGCTGCAAGCGAGGCTGCTTGGTCTATCGACTCGTGCCGTTGGAGGATTTGACCGAGCGGAAGCACGCAAGATTTTAGAAGTACCTGAACATATTGCACTGCATGCCGTCATCGCACTCGGTCATCGGGGAGGACTTGATACGCTCGATGAAAAGTTTCGCGATAAAGAAATTCCGAATGGGCGTCGCCCCTTGGCTGAGAGTCTACTGGAGATTAAGGTAGATTAAACGGCTAATCGCATTTCTGGAAACCTGTGTGACCATGCATTTGGTTTGATGGCACTTATACATTTAGTTTGAAAACACTTATAAATTTGGAGAGGATGTTGAATATGTCCAGAACGGTTGAGGTTGCTGATGAATGGTTAAAGCGAATACAGGATCAATTGGCAGGCGTTCAATATGGCATCGTTCAAATTACGATTCATAATGGTCAAATTGTACAAATTGATCGGACGGAACGCAGCCGTTACGAGGTGGAGAAGCTGCCATCGGCTGCTCGCAAGCAAAGATAACCGTTTATAAGTGGAGAGGATGCGTATGAAGAAAGATAGGAGCTCCAGTTTATATGAATGGCCGGATCTTGCCTTTCATCATTACTGCTTGCAAATGTATCGGCTGAACCGTGGTGTCTACAATACCATTGATCAATGGCTGTATGACAACGGTTATGCTGGAATTAAAGGCCGGCGGAAGATGATTATTCAGTTTCTAGATCACATGATCAAGCTGCAGGCGGAAGAAGGCCATAAGTATTTATCTTTTGGCAAAGGAAATTTGGTCGCTCAGCTTAGCCAATTTGCTGCTGAACACGAAGTTCCGGTAATAAGAGCATTGGCCGCATACTAATAATGAATATATTCGACCGGAAAACCGGAGACATTTTGCAAATGCAAAACCTGTCTCCGGTTTTTTTTGTACAAAATTTGAGGAGGATAACGAACATGGAATATCGTAAATTGGGAAGAACAGGGCTAAAAGTATCTGAGGTGAGCTTAGGTACGATGGCGTTTGGAAGATGGATTGATGAGGAGGCATCTGCTGGAATTTTGGATGCCGCGCTGGATCATGGCATTAACCTCGTGGACACTGCTAATGTATACGGGGAAGGCGAGTCGGAACGTATACTGGGCAATTTGTTAAAAGAAAGGCGTCACCAAATTGTGCTGGCAACCAAAGTTCATGGCCGCGTAGGCGAAGGGGTAAATGATTCTGGGCAAAGCCGTTATCATATTTACAAGGCTGTTGAAGACAGCTTGAAACGGTTGAAAACCGATTATTTGGATCTGTATCAGGTACATCGATTTGATCCTAATACACCCCTTGAAGAAACGCTTCGAGCTTTAGATGATCTGGTGCGTCAAGGGAAAGTAAGATACATAGGCGCTTCAAATTTTGCTGCATGGCAGCTTGCGAAGGCTCACGGTATAAGCGCGCTGCACAGCCTGCATCGCTTCGAAAGTCTCCAACCGGAATACAGCATCATTTCGCGTGAAATTGAGAAGGAAATTATACCTTTTGTGCAATCGGAGCAAGTTGGCGTTATCGTTTATAGTCCGCTTGGCAGAGGAATACTCTCTGGCAAGTATCGGGTTGGAGAAGCGCCGCCTGAAGGATCACGGCTTGCGGCAGGCGAGCAAAGGCTGGAGGAGCTTTTGAAGAAAAATGCAATTCCAGTTGCTGAGGCAATTAGACCTTTGGCGGAAGAAAAGGGTCTTACTCAAGCGCAATACGCATTGTCTTGGGTACTGAGTCGTCCTGGCATTACATCGGCAATTCTAGGCGCTTCGAAGCTTGAGCATATTACGGAAGCTGCAAAAAGCTGGGATGTTAAACTAAGCGCTGAGGAACTGGCGAAGGCCGATGAAGCAACCTCCAATTTGGAGCCGGCAAAAGAAGCCATTCCGAGCTAATTCTATAATTAAATACATTCTACCGTATCAATGGAGGATATCAGAGCAGTGCGTGATATCCTCATTTTTTTATCAAGTTCGGATGGGAGGCGGTAAGCATGGCGGGAGTAACGATTAATCATCTATACAAAAGATATGGCAAAGACAAACACGCGGTAGTGCAGGATTTTCAGCTGGAAATTAAAGATAAGGAATTTATCGTTTTCGTCGGTCCTTCCGGCTGCGGCAAATCGACGACATTAAGAATGATTGCGGGGCTTGAAGAGATCTCCGAAGGCGAGATTTATATTGGAGAGCAGCTCGTCAATAAGCTACCTCCAAAGGACCGTGATATTTCGATGGTTTTCCAGAACTATGCCCTTTATCCCAATCTAAGTGTATATGAGAATATTGCGTTTGGACTGAGGATGCGCAAGCTTCCGAAGCATGAGATCGATTTGGCGGTAAAAAATGCTAGCCGAATTCTGGAGATTGAGCCTTATTTAAATCGCAAGCCAAAGGAGCTGTCGGGCGGTCAGCGCCAGCGGGTGGCGCTTGGCAGAGCTATCGTGCGTGACCCAAAGCTGTTTTTGATGGATGAGCCGTTGTCTAACTTAGATGCCAAGCTTAGAGTAACGATGCGTATGGAAATAACGAAGCTGCACAAAAAATTAGGCACAACGTTTATATTCGTTACGCATGATCAGGTCGAAGCGATGACGATGGCGGACCGTATTGTCGTGATGAAGGGCGGCGTCATTCAACAATGTGATACGCCGGAGCTGATCTACTCCAAACCTTCGAATACGTTTGTTGCGAGCTTCATAGGTTCTCCTCAAATCAATTTCATTCATGGACGCGTGCAGGAGAATCCGCAGGGGCGATTAGAGTTTCATACGAATCGTTTTCAACTGAAGTTAAATGAAGTGATGGAGGATATTTTACGCAAAAATAACCAACTAAACAAATCGGTGATATTAGGTATAAGGCCGGAAAATGTGAAGCTGGAAGGCTTGTTCTCGGAGACGATCATTACCGGAATCTATAAGGACAATGAACTTATGGGCGCTGATCGTTTTCTTTATTTAGACATCGGACAGGAGAAGCTGCTCATTGCACGCGTCGATCCCGATAATCGTTTTGCTGAAAATGAGAAAGTGAAGGTAGAGCTTGATATATCGAAGGCTCATTTCTTTCATAAGGATACGGGTGAAAGATTTACAGAATGATCGGTATTTGCGAAGGAGGGAGGCGGCTTAACCTTTATGAATAAGAAACGGAAATGGCTTGTCTATGGTGCCAATATTGTTATTGCAGCTTGGCTGCTTAATGGTGGAGCGGCAGTAAACTCTGAATCTGGAGCTAAAACCAATAAGGTCGATTATGACAAGCTCGTAACTACATTTAATTATGAGGTTGATTCTTATTTTAGCGAAGCGCTGGCAGCATGGCAGGAGAAGGGGCTGAGCAATGCAACAACTTCGATTCAGCTGGATGCAGCGAAGCCATCTCGTGTATCGAATGAAGAGGAGATCAAAGCAGGCGATTACGACGGTAAATCAAACATACTGATTTGGAATACAAGGAACACAGGATGGGTTGAATATCAAGTTGACGTTGCAGAGAGTGCGCTGTATGAAATCCACGTTTCTTATAACCCTCTGAAGGATGGAAGAAAGGGACCGATCGGGTGGGAGGTAACGATAGATGGCCAAAGGCCGTTTAGGGAAGCCTCTTCCATATCCTTATATCGGACATGGGAGGATGTGCGCCCTATTCTGAAAAACTCAGACGGCGATGAAATTCGTCCTCGTTCGATTGATGTGTCGGGCTGGAGCGAGAAGCCGTTAACGGATTCAGGAGGGGCATATGCGCAGCCTTTGCAATGGCATTTCGAACAAGGAACGCATACCATTCGATTGCAAGGGTTTGACCCCGTTGCGCTTGAGCGAATTAAGCTTGTTCCGAGCAAGCAAATACCTGATTATGCTGAAGTTAAGGCTGCGTATGCCGATACGCCTTCTCTTGCGGGCGATGTATTGACGATTCAAGCGGAGGATTTTACGAGCAAAAATGATACGGCAATAAAGCTATTTTCGGATAAAAACTCACGCACGCTGCCGCGTTATACGGGAAGAATTATTTACAATACGGTTGGCGGTCCACGCTGGCTTGAACAAAATCAGGAAATCTCATGGTCGTTTGAGGTGCCGGAGAGCGGCTTGTACAAAATAGGCTTTCGCGCTCTGCAAAATACGATAGCTCAGAAAACCTCCTACCGGGTCGTTCGAGTGGATGGAGAGGTACCGTTTAAGCAATTTTTAGCGTATGGCTTTCCTTATTCTACTGGTTGGAACGGAATGATTTTGCAGGACGAAAAAAAGAATCCGTATTTGCTAAAGCTTGAGAAGGGCCAACATACGTTGTCGTTAGCCGTCACACAATCGCCTATTAAGTCTATCGTTGTGGATGTCGAGAAGCTGATCGCTCATTTGGATGCAATTGATTGGGATTTGCGTACCATTACAGGTTCGAGCTCGAAGAAGACCATTGACCGCAATCGTACGTGGAACATGGAGCAGGACTTCCCAGGGATGACTGACAAGATGGCGCTGGCAGCGGATGTCATGGAGTCACTGTCGAAGCGGGTAGTTAAAGCGAACGGCAACAAAGATTCAATCAGTCAAGGACTCGATACATCAGCAAAGGATTTGCGAGCATTGCTTAAGAAGCCTGAAGAAATTCCTTATCAGGTCGAAGAGATTTCTTCGATGAGAGAGAAATTCGGTACTTTTATCGATACACTGCTAAAGCAATCGCTGCAGCTGGATGAGGTTTATATTATTCCCGAGAAGACGGATGCTCCGAAAATGGAAGCTGGTTTTTTTGGCCGGCTATGGGGCAGCGCTCAAAACTTTATTTACTCTTTCGATGCGAGGGACAGCCTAAACGATTTGGATGACAAGAAGCTGAACATTTGGGTTCAGCGCGGCAGGGATTATGTGGATCAGCTGCAGCAGCTTGCTGATGAGTCGTTCACGCCAGAAACAGGCATTGAGGTAAAGGTGAACCTGCTTCCAAATGCTGAGCTTTTGCTTATGTCTAATGCAGCTGGCGTGCAGCCGGATATTGCCCTTGGCTTGACGCAGGATTTGCCAGTCGATTATGCCATTCGCGGTACGCTGCAGGATTTAAGCAAGTTTGAAGATTTTGATCAGTTGTATCCGAAGTTCAGTCCGGGATCATGGCTGCCGCTGCACTACGATGGCGGTTATTATGGCGTGCCGGAAACGCAGTCGTTCCAAGTTCTCTATTATCGCAAGGATATTTTGAAGCGTATTGGAGCTGAAATTCCCGAGACATGGGAGGACGTTTATCAGCTATTGCCTACGCTGCAGCAAAACTTCATGAACTTCTACGTAAATCCGAAGGAGTTTACGCATTTTTTCTATCAAAACGGCGTGGAGTTTTATGAACCCGGCGGTGTGAAATCATGTCTCGATGGTCCAGAAGCATATCGTGCCTTCAAGCAGTGGACGGATCTATTTAATACATACGCTGTGGAGCGGGAGGTGCCGAGCTTCTATCAGCATTTTCGCAGCGGAACGATGCCAATCGGCATATCGGATTACAACATGTATGTTCAGCTTTCGGCTGCTGCACCTGAACTGAATGGACGCTGGGGCATCGCACTTATTCCCGGTACGAAGCAGGCGGACGGATCGATAAGCCGCTGGGCTGGCGGAGGGCAGCGCACGGGTGTCATTTTTGACAAGTCCAATAAAAAAGCAGAGGCATGGCAATTCCTGAAGTGGTGGTTGTCAGCTGAGGTGCAGGAGCAATATGGCTCTGACTTGGAAGCGGTCAATGGCGTCGCTTTCCGCTGGAATACGTCCAACGTGGAAGCCTTCACGCATCTGCCGTGGAAAAAGGAGGATGCTGAAATTATTTTGAACCAGTGGAAATGGTATAAGGATATTCCGAATGTGCCCGGCGGATATTTCTTGGAACGCGAAATTCATAATGCATGGAATCGATCCGTTGTTGGAACGGCGAATTATATGTCCTCCTTGGAGCAAGCCGTTCGGGACATTAACCGCGAGCTTCTAAGGAAGCAGCAGGAATTTGGCTACATTAATGAGCGAGGCGAACAGGTGAATAAGCTGGACATTCCTATTGTCGATCAGCCTTGGGAAGGGATTGATCGTTATGTGGAGTAGATTATGGTCGTATCGCATTTCGTATTTGTTTATCGCGCCGTTTCTTATATGCTTCGCTCTGTTTATTGTTATTCCGATTCTTGCGGCGGTAGGCTTAAGCTTTACCTATTACAACGGGATTGAGCCTCCTCGCTTTATTGGCTGGAGCAACTTTCAGTATTTGATCGCGCAGGATCTGCTGTTCCTAAAATATGCGCTGCCCAATACATTTAAGTTTGCTGTCATTGTTGGTCCCGGCGGTTATGCTGCCGCCTTCCTGCTCGCATGGCTTATTTCACGGCTGAGCGGCGGCGTTCGCAAGTGGGTGGCGCTTGCGATGTATACGCCATCGCTTACCGTTGGCATAGCGATGACGATTATCTGGCTTCCCTTGCTGTCGGGCGATCGCATTGGCTATTTGAACAGCTTTCTATTAAAAGCAGGCCTTATCGACGTGCCAAAGCTATGGGTGACAAGTCCAGAGTTTCTTATGAACTCGATGATTGTCGTCACATTGTGGTCGAGCATGGGTGTAGGTTTCCTAGCGATGCTGGCAGGTATTCTTAACGTGGATACGATACTTTATGAGGCAGGAAGAATCGACGGCATCAAAAACAACATACAGGAGCTATGGTATATTACGATTCCGTCCATGAAGCCACAGATGCTTTTTGGCGCCGTAATGGCGATCGTTACGACCTTTAAGACCGGATCCATTGGTGTTGAGTTATCCGGTCAAAACCCGACGCCCGAATATGCCGGGCATTTGATCGTGAACCATATTAACGATTATGGTCTCATCCGTTTTGAAATGGGTTATGCGGCGACGGTTTCGGTGTTTCTTCTTATATTTATGTATTTCGCGAACAAGCTCAGCTGGGGATTGTTCGGTACGAAGGAGGAGTAACAGCTGAAACAATCAAGCCTTGGTATAAAAATAAGCTTTAATCTGTTCATGCTTATCATATCCGTCATCATGATCTTGCCGATCATTTATATTTTTAATCATGCCTTCAAGCCTTATCATGAATTATTCGTCTATCCGCCTACCTTCTTTGTGAAGGAGCCGAACATTCAGAACTTTGTTGAGCTCTTTTGGGTAACGTCCAATTCAATCGTTCCGGTATCGCGCTATTTGTTCAATAGTTTGTTCATTTCGGCTGCGAGTGTTGTTGGCGTGACGACGGTGAGCGCGCTTTGCGCTTATCCGCTGTCGAAACATCCTTTTCCGGGCCGCGCATTCATCTTTGCTACGATTATTCTGATGCTGATGTTTACGCCGGAGGTTATTCAAATTCCGAGGTATTTGGTCGTCAGCCACCTTGGCATTATGAATACGTACTGGGGGCATTTGCTGCCCGTGCTTGCTTTGCCGGTGGGCGTGTTCCTGCTCAAGCAGTTCGTGGATCAGATTCCTGATTCACTGCTGGAGGCTGCACGAATAGACGGGGCAAACGAATTTATCGTATTTGCTCGAATCGTCATTCCGATGTGTATGCCGGCCATCGCGACCGTTGCGATACTCGCCTTTCAGAACTCTTGGGGCAACGTTGAGACATCAATGCTGTTCATGCAGGACGATGAAATGAAAAACTTTCCGTTTTTCCTATCGACATTGACCAATAACTTGGCGAACAATGTGGCGCGTCAAGGCGCGGCTGCTGTAGCAGCGCTTATTATGCTCGTTCCGAATTTAATTTTCTTTGTAATATTGCAAAGCAAGGTCATTTCGACAATGGCGCATTCCGGTATTAAATAAGGGGGAAATCGTTTGAAGAACAGGAGGCTGCGGATTCGTCCGATCATTATAATCCTGATTACGGCGATTTACATAGCTTGGCCCATCTCACCGGCCACAGCCTCGCAGTTACCGTACGAAACCTACTATAAGGATGGATTCGGACAGCTGGTGAAGACGCAAGCGGCTTACATTCCTGCTGGCATTATTGGCACGGATGTTGAGATTACGGAAGCAAATCAAGCTGCGGGAGCCGAAGGGAAAACAAAGCTGCAGCTTAATCAGCCCAAGGATCTATTTGTGGATGATAAGGATCATATTTACATCGCAGACACGGGCAATAATCGAATCGTACACTTGGATGAGCAAGGCCAATATATTCGTGAAATCAAAGTAACAGAAAGCCCCCTCAAGAAGCCAAGCGGCATTTATGTCGATGAAGCTGGAGAGATTTACGTTGCAGATACGGGCAACAACCGGGTTGTAAGGCTCGATCAAGAAGGCAAGCTGCTAAAAGCATTTGGCCGTCCGGAGTCCAGCTATTTGCCGCCGGCTTTCAAGTATGATCCGGTTAACCTCATTGTCGATAAGCGCGGCTTTATTTATGTAACGACGCTTGGCGCTTTTCAAGGCTTGGTGCAGCTTGATCCAGAGGGCAATTTCATTAGTTTTTTTGGGCCGAATCGCGTAAGCTTCTCTTTGTTTGATGCATTTAAGCGATTTGTATATACGCGGGAAATGTATCAAAGGGAGCTTAAGAAGCTGCCTGGAGCTATTGCGGGCTCAACGATAGACAAGAACGGATTTATTTATACGGTGACGAAGGAAATTAGCGCGGATCAGGTGAAGAAGCTCAACATCGCGGGTCTCGACCAGCTGGTAGGCAAAGGTGAATTTGCTGCCCTGCAGCCGGTGCGTTCTTACGGAGAGGTATTTCACAGAACGAAGCAAAGTGTAAGTCCCCAGCTCAATGATATTACGGTGGATGCTGCCGGCAACTTTACTGTGATCGACTCTGTAGGCAATATGATTAGTCAATATGATTCGAATGGCAATCTGTTGTTTTTCTGGGGCGGGGATGTCATTACCGCTACGTCCAAGACAGGAATCGTCAAAGCGCCAGCAGCTATTGCGAGCAATTCCAAGGGTGAGCTGCTCGTGCTGGACAGCGTCAATAATTACATTCARGTGCTGCGGCTGTCTGAGTTCGGCCATCTCGTCCACGAAGCGAATCAATTAACGCAGGAAGGCAGATACGAGCAAAGCGAGCCGCTCTGGAGCGAGGTTCATCGTTTAAATGCACAATATACACCGGCACTGATCGGTTTGGCGAAGGCCGCTTACAAAAAAGAGGAGTACGCAAGATCGGAGCAGCTGTTTTATCAGGCAGGCGTAGTAGGCGGCTATTCAGAATCCTTTTGGCAAAATCGGTTGACGTGGTTCCAGAAGCACTTTGGCGTCCTCATGAATGTGGCGCTCGTGCTCGGCGTCGTGTATCTTCTATGGAATGTTTTATCCAAAAAGCTTCGCTTGAAAGGCAAATCGTCAGCTAAACGCAGTGCTAGGCATCCGATACTTGAACAGCTGCAGCATATGTTCTATTTAATAAAGCATCCTGTAGACGGCTTCTATGCTATTCGGTACGAAAACAAAGCAGGATGGTTAAGCAGCATACTGATACTTGTATTTGCATTAGCATCGTACGGATATATACAGGCGGGCACAAGCTTTGTCTTTAACCCTGCTGTGCAGGTCGGTATTGACCTGTTTCCCATTACGATTCAATTTGTTGGGATATGGCTGGGTTTTGTCGTCTCCAACTATTTAATCAGCTCGCTTCTTAGAGGTGAGGGACGGTTCCGAGACGTATTTTATGGCAGCTGCTACGCCTTAATTCCGATTATTCTCATCGGTATACCTGTAACTTTACTCTCCAATGTGCTGACCTTAAACGAGCTGGCGATCTTTAAGTTTTTGAAGCTGTTTATCGTTTTATGGGTTGTCTTCCTGTTCATATGGATGGTGCAAGGCATACACAACTATACTTTCATCGAAGCAATTTTTATTATCCTCTTATCGTTGATTGCGCTTGCGATAATTGTCATTCTTATTTTCATCTTAATTAGCCTAAGCATAGAATTGGTCAACTTTATTAATTCCTTATATCAGGAGGTGATCATCCGATGACTGTACGCAAAATAAACATAAAGCTCGTTATGAAGCTGCTGCTCTTAGCTGTTTTGCTGACCGGTATAGGATGGTTTGCTCTTGTGGCGGTCGGGTTATGGGGTAAGCCTGCCGACGTGGCTGTAGATGCTGCAAATCCATTTGAAACGAAAGGTACTGTTCCCTATAAAGCGGGATTGCCAGTTGAAGCAAATTTTGAGCAAATCGCAGAATCAGACCAATTACTGTTGCTTGTAGATAAGGCATCAGCTCACTTCCAAGTAATCAATAAAGCGACAGGGAAGATATGGCGTTCCTATCCAGAGCCGAAGTATTGGGAGGAAGAAACGGTACCGAATACGTGGAAAAATAATTTAACTTCTCCCGTCATCATTGAATACGTAAATGCTAAAAACTACAAATCCTCTTCTGTAACTGCCGGATTAATCGAGAACCAAGGTTACTTGGAAAACTTCCAGGCTGCGGAAAATGGATTTTCGGTCACCTTCGCGCTGCCGAAGGTGCAGTTGAAAATTCCGATTGAGGTGCGTCTGCACAAGGACTATGTAGAGACGAGAATTTTGGATGAGGGAATCGTCGAAGGCGCTTTAAGCTTATTGAATATTAAGCTATACCCTTTGTTTGGGGCACAGCCGTCTGCTGGCCAGGAGGGTTACCTTTTGCTGCCGGACGGCTCCGGCTCGTTGATCCATTTTGAGGCAGATCGCTTGATGCAGCAGTTGACCTACAATGAAAGTGTTTATGGGCAGGATCTATCCTATTACAACGAAAATACAGGCAGACAGGGGATTACGATGCCTGTATTCGGCTTAAAGTCAGGGGATCAGGCGTTTGTTGCGATCATCTCCGAAGGGGAGTCGTTTGCGAATGTTTATGCAGCGCCGTCAGGTGCGGTGGGCCGCTCGAACTGGGTGACGACCGAATGGCAGTATCGGAAGAAGTTTTTCCAAAGTGTAAGCAAGAGCACGGGTGAAGGCTTCTATACATACAGCGGCGATAAGTTTATAACGAATGCTCGCGCAACGCGTTATTATCCACTGCTCCCTAATAAAAGTGATTATGCTGGCATGGCGGAGGTTTATCGCAATTATTTGATTCAAGAGCAGGGTGTAAAACCGCTGGAAACAAACAAAAAAGACATTCCGCTGTTTGTAGATATTGTAGGCGCAGACATCGAGAAGGGGCTTTTTGCAGATTCATATTTAAAAGCGACTACGACAGAAGAGGCAACCGAGCTTGTTCGTTCGATTTATGACAGCGGCATTCAGCATCTGCAAATTCAATTCTCAGGGTGGCAGCAGGACGGTTACAGCACGCATGGCGGCTACTTTCCTGTAGATAAGCGCTTAGGTGGAAACAAAGGGATGAAAAGCTTTATCTCCTTCGCTCATACCTTGGATATTCCTGTTTATTTGACGGCGAATTATACGCTCAATACGAATGGCGATGATCGGTTCTGGTGGAGGCGCGACGGTTTGCGCAATTTGGCAGGAACGGTGCTGGAGGAAAGGGGAAATGAGGACCAGGATGCAGCGAAGTTTGTAAGCCCGAGGTTTTATGAGAAGGTGGTCTCGGCCGATTTGAACAGCTATAAGAGCTTGGGAGCAGACGGCATCTATTTCGAGGATGGCATCGGCAAGCAGGTCAATACGGATTTCAAC
The DNA here is from genome assembly GCF_052115145.1 of Paenibacillus sp. 2TAB26. Lineage (NCBI taxonomy): Bacteria > Bacillati > Bacillota > Bacilli > Caryophanales > Paenibacillaceae > Paenibacillus > Paenibacillus sp. 2TAB26. Next base: position 69,045 of record NZ_JBFRGC010000025.1, on the reverse strand, counting down.
AGCCGATACTTGGCGAGCAGGGCAGAGGTTGTCGATGTACAGCGCAGCATTTTGAACAAGAGCAAGGAAGCACTCGGGTCGCTTGTGGCGAATAATGTGAATTTCTATGCGCTAGCTCAAATCGACCATATCCATCGCCTAACCGCTGATTATTCGTATGATGTCTTCATCAGTGAAGCGATTCCTTTTGCCCAAATCGTTCTCCATGGCTTGCGCACATATTCGCTGGAATGGTCTAATTTGCGCGATGAGTTTGATGATGAGCTGCTCCGCAGCATTGAATATGGGGCATACCCTGCTTATGTGCTTAGCGGCGACAAGGCAGCTGATTTGAAAAATTCCTATTCCTACTGGTATTACAGCTTGAACTATAAGGATTGGATCGATCATTTAAGTGCTGAATATGCCAAAACCAATGAGGCGCTTGCAGCTGTGCAGGAGCAGTTTATTACGGGACATCGTACGCTCGCTCCAAATGTGAAGGAAACAGAGTATGGCAGCGATTATCGCATTATCGTCAATTATAATCAGACCGATTACAGCAAGGATGGCATTATCGTTCCAGCAAAAGACTTTGTCGTCATAAAAGGAGGAACGAAGCCATGAGATGGAGTCGCAAGCTGGAAAATACGACAGTTAGGAAGCTCGAAGGCTCCCTGTTTATCGCGCCTTGGGTGTTTGGCTTCCTCGTTTTTGTGGCGTTCCCGCTCGGCTATTCGCTGTACATGAGCTTTCATCAGGTGAAAATTACGGTGAGCAGCGTCAACTATACGTTTATTGGACTCAGCCATTACCGGGAAATTTTGATCGCGAACGGAAGCTTGCTCTATGAGGAGCTGTTCCCGTTTCTAAGGGAGTCTGCCATGATGATTCCGATCATTCTTGTCTTTTCCCTGTTTGTCGCCATTTTGCTTAATTTGCGTTTTCCAGGCAGAACGCTGTTTCGGGTCATCTTCTTTTTGCCTGTTATTTTCTCCTCTGGCCAGATTGTGCAGGAGTTTATTGCGCAGGGGGAAGGCTCTCTCAGCATTATGGAGACGCTGCGTATCGACTATTATTTGCGTGAATATGTTCCGGGATCATGGGCGGCTCCGATTCAAAAGGTCATGAGCTCATTTGTTCTCGTCCTTTGGTATTCAGGCGTGCAAATCCTTATTTTCCTTGCTGGACGCCAGACGCTGCCAGCATCTGTGTACGAGGCTTCCCGTATTGACGGCTCGGGACCTTGGAATACATTTTGGAAAATAACGCTGCCCGGTCTTGTCCCTTATATCTTCTTGAACTTAATGTACACGGTAGTCGATTTATTCACCTTCCCATCCAATCCGATTGTCAGCCGAGTGAATACGAGCAATTATGGCAGCTCCAGCGCTTTGGCATGGATCTATTTCTTAATCATCCTAACCTTCGTACTCTTGACCTTATTGCTATACAGCCGAGTGGATAAGTCGCTTTCAGGAAAACGATAAGTAGGAAAGAGAGGTGAGCGTTCATGAAAATTGTGAAAAAAGGAAATGAGATTGCGGCTAATCTATATAGCGATGAAAAGCTGCGAAGAAGCTTGATTGGTCTCAGGTATCGGCTGCTTGGAGCAGAAATTGATAAGGGCATTCTCTTCAAGCTGTTTGTTTATATTATTCTGATTAATGTCGCCTTCATCTATATGAAGCCGATTCTATACATGGTGACGACGATGGTTAAGGATGCGAGAAACATTCTTGACCCAACCGTTATTTGGGTGCCGCGGTCCATATTTTTGGGGCATCTGCAGCAGGCGAGTGAAATGCTGAATTACACGAAGAGTTTCCTCATCAGCGTCTCGCTGGCTTCTTCCGTAGCGGTGCTGCAGGTATTCTCCTGTGCAATTGCCGGTTATGCGTTCGCAAGGCTGGAGTTCCCCTTCAAAAAAGTATGGGGAGCTCTGCTGTTGTTTACGTTTATTATGCCGCCGCAAATTACGATTTTGCCATCGATCATGCTCTTTAAAGAGTTCGGCTGGCTGAACACGTTTTTGCCGATGGTTGTCCCCGCTTTATTTGGCCATGGCTTGAAAGGAGCAATGTTCGTTATCATCTATCGATCCTTCTATTCCACACTGCCCAAAGAGCTGGATGAGGCTGCGCGTATGGACGGAGCAGGCCCTTTCCGCCTGTTCTTTCGTGTCATGTTTCCGCTGTCGAGGTCGGCTACCGTTGTGGTCGTACTATTTTCCTTCGTTTGGAACTGGAATGATTTTTACTTTCCGTCACTCTTTATGTTTACTGCGGAGAACGTACCTCTCTCCATTACGCTGGCAAGAATGGCTGGCGAGATGAAGCTTGCAGAAGGGGCGGGGGAGATTACCGTTTATGCCGAAGCGATCAAGATGGCGGCCTCTTTCCTAATTATTATGCCGCTGCTTGTCGTGTATTTGTTCGCTCAGCGGTGGTTCATTGAAGGGGTAGAACGGACAGGATTGGTAGAATAGTAAATCAAAAAAAACGTTGACATTACGAAGTTGAGATGATAAATTCTTAGCACTTACTATAATCCTTATAAAACCAATTGATTTAATTGGAAATGATCGACCGGATAGCCGGAGATTGCCTTAGGGCAGCTCTGGCTATTTTTTTTGGGAATTGAACAACGGTATTTCATTCGAAAATGACTTAAGGGGAGTCGTGCGATGAGTGGATCGGAGAGAAAACTAAATCTTAATGCGTTTCTGGCCGCATCAGGCCATCATGAAGCATCGTGGCGGCATGCGGATACGCAGCCGGAGCGAGGCGTTGATATTAAGCACTACTTGAAGCTGACTCAAATTGCCGAACGCGGCTTGCTCGATTCTGTATTTCTGGCGGATGGCTACTGGGCGGGATCGGGATCGCTTGAACCGTTCACCATGCTGTCAGCATTAGCAGCAGCAACCAAACATATCGGCTTAATTGCAACGGTAGAAACGACCTATAATCAACCGTTTCATATCGCAAGGAAGTTTGCTTCCTTAGACCATATTAGCAAGGGGCGCGCAGGCTGGAATATCGTGACGGGAGCGGGACCTGCTGCAGAGCAGTTCAGCAGGGAACAGCATCCGGAGCATCATGATCGTTATGAATCAGCGGAGGAATTTGTAGAGATCGTCAAGCAGCTGTGGGACAGCTGGGAGGATGACGCGCTGCCAAATGACAAGATCAGCGGCATCCTGATCGATGAAGCCAAGGTTCATACGATTGATTATGCTGGGAAGTATTTCAAAGTAAAGGGACCGCTGAATATCGCGCGGCCGCCACAAGGTTATCCTGTACTTGTTCAAGCGGGCTCATCTGAGACGGGCAAGGAATTTGCCGCTAAGCTGGCGGAGGTTATTTTCACTGCTCAACTAACCTTCGAGGAGGCAGCAGCTTTTTATAAAGACGTGAAGTCACGTTTGGCGAAGTATGGCAGGACGACGGATCAGCTGAAAATATTGCCTGGAATTAGTCCGATATTGGCGGATACAGAGGCAGAGGCGCAGGATTTGGAAAATGAGCTGTTTGCGCTTATCGATCATGAAGGGGCGATTAAGCGGTTATCGGGTCGCTTAGGCGTTGATTTGTCTAATCATTCGCTTGATGACCTTGTCAATCTGGATGGCGCACAAACGACAGATCAGGTAAGCGGCATGAAGAGTCGTCACCAGCTTATTTTGGATTTAGTAGAACGCGAACAGCCGACGCTTCGACAATTGATCAATCGCTTAGCAGGGGCAAGAGGGCATTTTACTTTTACGGGCACACCGCTGCAGCTGGCTGATGTCATTGAAAAGTGGTTCAAGAATGGGGCGGCCGATGGCTTTAATGTGATGCCACAGGTGTATCCGAGCGGGCTGGAGCGCTTTGTCGATAAAGTTATCCCTGAGCTGCAAAATCGCGGATTGTTCCGTACCTCCTATGAAGAGCAAACGCTACGCGGAAATCTAGGTTTAGCGAGACCTACAAATAGCTGGCAGGCCAAAAAAACGGAAGAAGAGGTGCATTCCTAATGAGTGAAGCGAGTCGAAAGGTTCATTTGAATGTTTTTTTGAGAGCGACAGGCCATCATGCGGGAGCTTGGCGGCATCCAGATGCGCGTCCGGATTTGGAGCTGGATATTGATTACTTAGGGCAGCTGGCTCGAATCGCTGAGCGTGGCAAGCTGGATTCCGTATTTTTAGCAGACGGATATGCAGGCGGCGGCAGCAAGCTGGAGCCGTTCACGCTGCTCGCAGCACTTGCTTCTGTAACGGAACATATCGGCTTGATTGCAACAGTCGGGACCGTATATAACGATCCGTTCCATGTTGCAAGGCAATTTGCCTCGCTGGATCATATAAGCGGCGGCAGAGCTGGCTGGAATATTGTGACGGGTGCGGGCTCAGCTGCCCATAACTTCAGCAGAGATGAACATCCAGAGCATGCGCAGCGCTACGAGACGGGCGAGGAGTTCGTGGAAGTGGTGAAGCAGCTATGGGACAGCTGGGAAGACGATGCCCTTATTTTCGATAAGAAAGCTGGTAAATTGCTGGATGCAAATAAGGTGCACGAGATCAACTTCAAAGGACATACCTATTCGGTGAAGGGACCACTCAATATTCCGCGTCCGCCGCAAGGATATCCGGTGCTCGTGCAAGCAGGCTCCTCCGAGCAAGGCAAGGAGCTGGCAGCGAAAACGGCGGAGGTTATTTTTACGGCGCAGCAAACGTTCGATGCAGGCCGTGCCTTCTACTACGATGTGAAATCACGCTTAGCGAAATATGGGAGAACGGTTGATGAGCTCGTTATTTTGCCAGGGCTCGCTCCGATTGTGGCTGATACGGAAGCGGAAGCGCGCGAGATCGAGGAAGAGCTGCATGCTTTTGTAGATACAAGGCGTGCACTTGATAGCTTATCGGAGCGATTCACGGTGAATTTGAATGATTATCCGCTGGATGCGCCGGTGCCGCTGTGTAAAGCAAAACCTGCTGAGGAGTTCAACGGCATTCGCAGCAGGCAGGAGGTTATTATCGATGCGGCGCGCAGAGAAAGCTTTACGATTCGCCAGCTTCTTTATCGCAGCAATGGAGGACATGGGCATATCACGTTTACCGGGTCTGTGCTTCAAACGGCGGATTTTATTGAAAAATGGTTTAAAAACCATGCGGCTGATGGCTTCAACGTGTTGCCGCAGCTCTTTCCTACAGGACTTGAGGCCTTTGTAGACAAGGTCATTCCAGAGCTGCAAAACCGTGGATTATTCCGTACCGAATATGAAGGCAAGACGCTTCGTGACAGCTTAGGGCTACAGCGTCCTGCCAATACGCGCCATCTTCAGCAAATATAAATAAATAATAGAAATGAGAGGATATAGGATGAAGAAACTAGGGGTTATCATCGTCATATTTGTTCTTGCAGCATCGATCTCCGCATGCGGGGGAGACAATAACGCACCTGCAAAGCAGAATGATGCATCAGGTAAGAAGGATGCAACGAACAGTGCGACCGAAACGGCTGATTTCAAGAAGCTTGGGGATGAGCCGCTAAAATTATCGTTTTATTCCACTGGCGCTACCTTTACGGACGTGGAATTCGAAGCGATGATTGCAGGTCCCATTCATGCGAAGTATCCGAACGTAACTATTGAACGAATTACGCCAGCCGCGACGACAACTCCGGAGGAAGTGCTGTCCACACATGTGCCGGACATTATATTTGGCAGTGTGCAGCAGCGCGTTATTCGGACGGGTGTATATCAGGATTTAAGAGAATTAATCAAAAAACATCATTTTGACGAGAGCCGCCTTAAACCGATCGGCTACGACTATATCAAGGACATAACGAAGGGCAAAGGAGATGCGGTTCTCGCGCTTCCTTTCAATATCAATCAGCATGTTTTGTATTATAACAAAGATATTTTTGATAAATTCGGCGTTCCATATCCAACCGAGAAGCAGTTGACATGGGACGAAGCGGTCGAGCTTGGCACGAAGCTGACTAGAACAGAAAACGGCATTCAATATATCGGACTTGTTGTAGACAATTTAACTGGTTTGGGTAAATCGCTGGGCATTCCTTACTTGGACCGCGAGACGGGGCAGGCTGCGCTCGATACGCCGGAATGGCTTCGTGTCTTCGAGCTGCAGAAGAAGATTTTTGAAATACCGGGTTATGTAGCGCAGGACGGCATATGGAACTGGACTCGTGACCATTTCATGAAGGATCAAAACATTGCCATTCGGGTTTCTTGGCTTGCCAATATGGTTGGTCCGCTTGAGGAGCTGCGCCAACAGGGTGTGGAGTTCAACTGGGATATTGCGCCGGCACCAAACTTCAGCGATCAGCTGGGCAATACAAGAGAAGCGCAAATCCATTCTATTGCGATCAACAGCCAGAGCCCGCATCAAGATGAGGCGTTTCAAGTAATCGCGGAAATTTTATCGGATGAGGGGCAGCGGATCATTGCTAAGAATGGACGTGTTCCAGCCATTATTAATCCGGAACTGGAGAAGGATTACGGCTTAGAAATACCGGTTCTACAAGGCAAAACCGTTCAGAATGTTTTTATTGGGAAGCCCATTCAAGAGCATTTCATTCATCCTTATGAATCGAGCATTACGATACGGCTTACCGAAGCAGCTGAGGATCTTGCCATCCATGGTTTAGATGTTAACTCGGCTATACGCAAAGCAACGGATGCGATCAATAAAGATGTAGAGACTTTAAAAACGACGATCGGTCAATAAGCAGACGATGGAGAGGGGATTAAATATGGGAGAATCGGAGCGCAAATTAAATCTCAACGCCTTTTTGTTCGGGACCGGCCACCATGAAGCTTCATGGCGGCTCCCGGAGGCGGAGCCGAGCCGCAACCTTGATTTCGAGCATGTGCTGCAAATCGTTCAGACGGCTGAAAGAGGACTAATGGATTCCGTATTTCTGGCTGATGGCTATATCGGACGCTCCAATAAGCTCGAGCCATTCACGGAGCTGGCTGCGCTGGCAAGCAGGACGAAGCATATTGGTTTAATTGCTACGGTTGGCACTACGTATAATGAACCTTTTCATGTGGCGCGGAAGTTTGCCTCTTTAGACCACATAAGCAAAGGCAGAGCGGGCTGGAATATCGTTACGGGTGCTGGATCAGCCGCGCATAATTTCGGGAGGGAGGATCATCCCGATCATGCGCTGCGTTACGAGGAAGCAGATGAATTCGTAGAAATCGCCAAGCAGCTGTGGGACAGCTGGGAGGATGAGGCGGTCATTAATGATAAAACGTTAGGAACTCGCGTCCATAAGGACAAAGTCCATACGATTGATTTTAAAGGGAAATATTATTCGGTGAAGGGACCTCTAAATATCGCAAGGCCGCCGCAGGGTTATCCTGTGCTGGTGCAGGCGGGTTCCTCGGAGAGCGGCAAGGAATTTGCGGCAAAGGTAGCGGAAGTTATTTTTACCGCGCATCAAAGCATTGAAAGTGCTCAGCAGTTTTATAAGGATGTAAAAGCAAGACTGCCGAAGTATGGAAGAGAGGCGGACCAGCTGAAGATTTTGCCGGGTATTAGCCCGATATTGGCAGACACGGTGGAGGAAGCGAGAGAAATCGAGAGCGAATTATTCAATTATGTAAATAAAGATGGTGCAATTAAACAGCTATCGGAGCGATTAGGCATTGATTTATCCGCGTATCCGCTTGATGAGCCGCTTTCTTTGGAGGGTGTGCGTGAAACGGATGAGGTTAATGGCAACAAAAGCAGACATCAGCTCATACTGGATCTCGTTCGCCATGAGCAGTTAACGCTGAAGCAATTGATTAATCGCCTAGCAGGAGCCAGAGGGCATTTTACGTTTACAGGTACACCTCTTCAGCTTGCAGATGTGATTGAAAATTGGTTTGTTAACGGCGCTGCTGATGGGTTCAATGTTATGCCACAGATTTTCCCGAGCGGCCTTACGCAATTTGTAGATAAGGTGATTCCAGAGCTGCAAAATCGCGGATTGTTTCGGACGGAATATTCGGGAACGAGCTTGCGAGAGCAGCTTGGATTGAAGCGGCCGGCGAATATTCGTTATGAGAGCAAAGCTGTACTTTAAAAGACTAGGTGAGAGCTTGTTGGCTATTAAACGACACAGCTGTACCTCATGATAGAGGAGAGAGAGTTTAATCATGAAAAAACTTACGATAGGCGTAGTTATTTTAATGTTGTTTGCTTTATTGGGGGCTTGTGCCAGTAAGGATAATACACCGGCCAATAAGGCTGGGAGCAATGCAAATAAGCAGCAAGAAACGAACGCAGCCGTAGCGGAAGAAGCGGACTTCAAAAAGCTTGGCGACGAGCCGCTCACGTTAACCCTTTTCAGCACGAGCGGTACTTTTCCAGACGTGGAATTTAATACGCTCATCGCGGACCCGATTAAGAAAAAATATCCAAATGTAACCATCGAAAGAATAACGCCTGCGGCAACAACTACAAATGAAGAAGTGCTTTCCACACATGTTCCAGACATTATTTATTCCTCCTCTTCGTCCCATCAGCGCATTATTCGAACGGGCGCCTATGAGGATTTGAGAGAGCTTATTAAACGCCATCATTTTGATGAGAGCCGGATCAAACCGATTTTGTATGACTACATCAAAGATATAACGAAAGACAAGGGAGGCGAAATCTATGCGATTCCGTTTAACTCCAATCAGCATATCCTCTACTATAATAAAGATATTTTTGATAAGTTTGGTGTTCCGTATCCTACAGAAAAACAGCTGACCTGGGATGAGGTGCTGGATATTGCTGCAAAGCTGACTCGTACGGAGAATGGCGTGCAGTATATCGGTCTATCGGTTGATAACCTAACGGGGCTAGCCAAAGGGCTAGGGCTGCCATACGTCGATCATGACACGGGAAATGCTGCACTCGATACGCCCGACTGGCTGCGCGTGTTTGAGCTTAATAAGCGCATCTTTGAAATTCCTGGTTACGTAACGCCAGATCATACTTGGAACTGGGGACGCGATCAATTTATGAAGGATCAAATTATCGGCATGCGGGTAACTTGGCTGGCGAATATGATTGGTCCGCTGGAGGAGCTGCGTCAGCAGGGCGTTGAGTTTAATTGGGATTTCGCTCCGGCACCAAACTTTAGCGACCAGCTGGGCAAAACTAGGGAGGCGCAAATTCACTCGCTTTCGGTGAACAGCCAGAGCAAGCATAAGGATGAAGCTTTCCAAGTCATTGCTGAAATTTTATCGGATGAGGGCCAGCGGATTTTATCTAGAAATGGCCGGGTTCCGGCTGTTATTAATCCAGAGCTGGAGAAGGAATATGGGCTGGACATTCCAGTGCTGCAGGGTAAAACGGTGCAAAACGTGTTTATTGGCGAGCCTCTGCAGGAGCATTACGTTCATCCCTACGAACTGGAAATAACGACAAGATTGACAGAGGCAGCTGAGGATTTAGCCATCAACGGGTTGGATGTGAACTCTGCAATTCGCAAAGCAACGGAGGCCATCAACAAAGACGTTGAAACGCTCCGAACGACAATAGGAGATAAGTAGATTAGAGAGCCAGAGCAAAGGTGCAGCGTAAAATGCGGCCCCTTTGTTTTGTGCTGTTCATTTAAGCGGATTGGAATGGGTTAAGGAAGGAAAGCGAAGGAGCAAATGAAGGTTGCATTCATTTGCCCCTGCTTTTATTAGCTATGCTGCTGGATATGAGGAATAATGGATCGGCATGCTTGGCGCAAGCCTGCAACGAAGCCGAAAGCGGGACCATGAGTAAAGGTCGCTAGTGGGCCGGCAAAGTAAAGTCCAGGTATGCTGCTTTCAAATTGAGCGCTTAGCAGAGGGAATTTTGTATTAGAATTTGGCTCCCGCTCGATAAGCTGCAACACATGGGACGGCAGAAAAGGCACCTGGTCTAGATTGATTTGGTAGCCGGTAGCGGCAATAACATGATCGACGAGGCGAGTTTCATTGTTTCCAAGCTGGAGCAGCACCTTGCCATCAATCGTAGCTTCTGCATGCGCAATGGCTGCGCCGCCAGTCATCGTCACTTTCCCTTCTACGTAGGGCTTTAAGAAAGGAGCAACACTGCTTTGACGCGGTGTATTTCGCCGCTCCGCCTTGAGCTGGTCGGACTGTAGATAGAACTGTTCAGCGGAGTCGATGAGCTTCTGGCCAGATTCGACATTATCCTCGCTTGCATACTGGACGGCGTCACGCCGGAACAAAAGCTCAACCTCGCTTCCAGCCATATGAAGCAGTGCGGCGGCTTCCCAAGCGCTTTGGCCGCTGCCGATAACAGCTACCTTCTTGTTTGCGTAGGGCTTAAAATCACGATGAGCGAAGGTGTGGGAGATGAGCTGAGGCGGCAACGAGCTTAGTACTGGAGGGATGTAGCTATAATGCTGCAAACCTGTAGCTATGACCACATGTTTGGCATGATATGGCTCACCTTCCTGGGTGATCACGCTGAAGCCTGAGGATGAATAATGAAGCTCTGATACGTGCTCCGAAGTGAAGGAGATATCGGTTTGTATGGCAAACCATAAGGCATAATCAACAAAATGAGGACGAGGAAAGGGGGGCTGCAGTTCTATGCCGGTTTCGCAGCTGAATCGTTCAATGGTGAATTCATCATTCTTATCGGAGAGACTGATGTAGCGGGGATGGGTGCGAATGAACATATTTTGCGGCATTTGCTCCTTCCAGAAAAACATAGGTTTGCCCAGAAGGACATAGGACATTTGGCTTGCGACTGCATGAGCGGCAAGTGAAATTCCGTAGGGGCCGGCGCCAATAATGATGAGATCAACCACAGATTTCACCTCCATTTAAGTTGTTTTGATTTTATGCCGAGTATTATACTAAGAATAATATGTTTTGCAATACACTTTTTTCTAAAAGGTACGATAGATCGTATTGTGATAAACAATGATGATTGACAAAAGATTTATTACGTGATAAATTTTCAGTACATTTTTCGCACTAAAACAGTTTGAATAATCGGAATTATAGTTCTACCGGAAAACCGGAGACAACAGTTGATCTGTGTCTTCGGTTTTTTTGTTTCAAGAGTACTTATTCATGTAGAGGAGGTATAGCAATGAACGAAGTTATTGCTTTATTAAAAAACCATCGCTCCATCCGCAAATATAAAGACTCGCCCATTCCTGAGCATCATTTGGAACAAATCATATTGGCAGGGCAAGCAGCCTCCACCTCATCCAATATCCAAGCTTACAGCGTAATTGCTGTAAAGGACTCTGAGCGGAAACGAAAGCTTGCGGAGCTTGCCGGCAATCAGCAGCAAATAGTTGAAAGTCCGGTGTTTCTCATCTGGTGTGCTGATCTAAATAAAGTCAGATTGGCAGCAAGGCTGCATGAGGATGTAGAGCTTCGTCAGAACGTGGAGCTGTTTCTGCTCGGAACGATTGACGCGACTCTGGCTGCTCAAAATGCGGCAATCGCTGCGGAGTCGCTTGGTTATGGTATCGTTTATATCGGTGGAATTCGCAATAATCCTCAAGAAATAACTGAATTGCTTGAACTGCCTGAGCTTGTCTATCCGGTGTTTGGCATGTGCGTAGGCGTCCCTGATCAAGAGCCTGATCTTCGTCCAAGATTGCCGCTCGCAGCTGTTTATCATCAAGAAACGTATAAGCAGAGCGGGTTGGAGGATGAAATTATTGCTTACGATTCGATCACTCGGGAGTATTATGCTACGCGCAAAGGCGGGGGCAAAGGTGGAGAGCAGGAAACAAGGTGGTCTCGTGAAATGTTAAGAAGGTTTAAGTCAGATCGGCTGCGTGATCATTTGCATGACTTCCTTGTAGGTCAAGGGTTCAAGCTGAAATGACCCCATTTAATAAAATATAATACGACCGGACCACCGGAGATTTAGCTGACGATAAGCTAAGTCTCTTTTTTGTTAGTTAGACTCATTTTATTTGGATTCTTATCTTGTTTATTAATCTAACGGGAAAAACTCCAGCTAATTTTGAGAATTAATCAGATTGGTGCCATTTAACAGGAAAAGTTCCTCTTAAATAGGCGGAAATAAGCGGTTTTATCGGTAAATGCCTAAAATAACAGGAGAAATTCCTGTTAACTCTCTTTTTTCTTCGAATTCCGCTGAATGAACAGGAGAAATTCCTTATAAGTACTCAAGTGGCACTGAAAAGTGTGGTGAAGAAACGATTCCTGAGCAGCAACATTGAACTTTGAGTGTTATCATAATGAACCGAAAATGAGGGATGGCAAATGAGCGAGATTAAGCGGGACAAGAAGGCGCATTTCAACGTGTTTTTGCGTGGAGCGGGTCATCATTCTGCGGCGTGGAAACACCCGGATTCGAATCCAAAGGAGGATTTGGATTTGGAGTATTATGCGAACATTGCAAAGATTGCGGAAAGAGGGTTATTTGATTCGTTGTTTACAGCCGACAACTATTCCGGACTTGGCAGGAGACTGGAGCCATTTACACTTCTCTCGGGGCTTGCTGCGCTGACTAAGCATGTTGGACTTATCGCAACCGTCAGTACAACCTATAACGATCCTTACCATGTAGCGCGCAAATTCGCTTCGCTGGATCATATCAGCAAAGGGCGGGCTGCTTGGAATATCGTAACGGGGCATTCGCAAGATGATGCTGAAAACTTTAATAAGACGGAGCACCCAGACGTGCAAAAGCGCTACGAAATTGGCGATGAATTTGTTGAGGTGACGAAGCAGCTTTGGGATAGCTGGGAAGAGGATGCGCTGATCTATGACAGAGCCGCAGATGTCTCATTGGACAAAAGCAAAGTGTACGAAATTAACTTTAAGGGCAAATATCACACGGTAAAAGGACCGCTTAATATCCCTCGGCCTCCACAGGGGTATCCGGTTCTAGTGCAAGCGGGCTCCTCGGAAAACGGCAAGGAGCTGGCTGCCAAAACAGCGGATGTTATTTTTACGGCACAGCAAACATTAGGTGCTGCCCAGGCGTTTTATGCGGATGTGAAGGGAAGATTGCAGAAGCATGGAAGGACGCCGGAGCAGCTGCTCATTATGCCAGGGCTTAGTCCGATTGTGGCTGATACGGAAGCAGAAGCCCGCGATATTGAGGATGAATTTAATGGACTGCTGAATACGAAGCAAGCGTTAAAGCGGCTTTCCAACTATTTTACAGTCGACTTGTCAGAATACCCCCTTGATAGTCTTGTTCCAGTCGATAAAGCAAAGCCATACGGAACGATAACGACAGGCATTACAAGCCGGCAGGAGGTGGTGGTGGATGCCGCGGTACGAGACAAAATGACGATTCGGCAATTTCTTGCTCGAAGCGCAGCCGGTCATGGTCATGTATCGTTTACGGGTTCTGTACTGCAAACGGCTGATTTCATTGAAAGCTGGATTAGAAATAACGGCGCGGACGGCTTTAATATTTTACCACATATTTATTACAGCGGGTTGGAGACGTTTGTCGATAAGGTCATTCCTGAGCTGCAAAATCGCGGACTCTTCCGAACGGCCTATGAGGGCAAAACGCTGCGCGAGAATTTAGGGCTGGAAAAGCCGGAAAACAAACATAAAGCGATATGGGCTTTAAGCAGAGAAGCAGAAAAGATAAACGGCTGATTCCCATAACGAGGCAGCAGTTGTCATTCCGCTGCCGCAGCAGAAAACTAACATTTGTATACATTTTGAGGAGGTTGTTCATATGGCGGTTCAATATCGAAACTTAGGAGCAAGCGGGTTAAAGGTTAGTGAGATTAGTCTCGGGAGCTGGCTGACGTACGGCGGTTATGTCGAGCGTGAAAATGCAGTGAAGTCGATTCAAACGGCGTATGATCTTGGCATTAATTTTTTTGATACAGCTAATGTGTATGCGAAGGGTGAAGCCGAGAAARTAGTCGGAGAAACGCTGCGTGCTTATCCCCGTGAATCCTATGTGCTGGCGACCAAGGTCTATGGAAAAATTGGCGATGGACCGAATGATCGCGGGCTCTCTCGCAAACATGTGATCGAATCGGCAAATGCAAGCTTGAAGAGGCTTGGACTTGAATACGTAGATGTGTTCTACAGCCATCGCTTTGATCAGGAGACGCCGCTTGAAGAAACGCTGCGCGCCTTTGAGGATTTGGTCCGTCAAGGCAAGGTGCATTATGTCGGCGTCAGCGAATGGACGGCTRCTCAAATAACCGAAGCGTTCGCCATAGCAGACAAATATTTATTAGATCGTATTGTCGTGAATCAGCCTATCTATAATTTGTTTGAGCGCTACATCGAGAAGGAGATCATACCGCTTGGCATTAAAAAGGGCTTTGGGCAGGTCGTGTTCTCGCCGCTTGCGCAGGGGCTGCTCACAGGGAAGTACTCTTCCGATCAACAAGTGCCCGATGAGTCGCGAGCCGCGAAGCAAGAAAATTTTAAAAACCGCATAACGGAGGAAAAGCTGGCGAAGGTTGAGCTGCTGAAGGAAATCGCATCCGAATTGGAGCTGACAGTGGGTCAGCTGTCGCTCGCATGGATTTTGCGCCAGCCGAACGTATCCAGCGCTTTGATTGGTGCAAGCCGTCCCGATCAGGTCGAAGAAAACGTGAAGGCATCAGGTATTGAACTTGATCATGAGACACTAGAACGTATTGCAGCGGTTATCGATAACGGCCCTGTATCTGCACGAGGTTCATTCTAATCATCTCTGGCCGAAAATGAGTAAAGTCCAGTAAAGAGCATCTCGTTACTGGACTTTGTCATGAAATCGTAAGAAGTAATTGCCAGTTAACGATATATCGTATAGTATGTAAATTAATACGATATATCGTTAACGAAGGAGATTACACAATGACGAAAGAATGGCAGCCAGAGGAACAATTGTTTTTACATCATGCGAATGAAAGGGAGGGACACGGCTCGGGCAGACGTTTTTTTAGCCGCGGCGGAGTCAAATATGCTTTGCTTGCACTGCTTGAACAGCAGGGCATGCACGGCTACCAAATGATGAAGGCGCTTGAGGAGCAATCAGGAGGCACCTATAAACCAAGTGCTGGCTCCATTTATCCCACGCTGCAGATGCTGCGGGATCAAGGATTTGTAGAGTCCTCCAAGCAAGACGGCAAAAAAGTGTTTGAGATTACTGAGGAAGGCAGAGCTTATTTGCTGGAGGAGAACGATAATGCTGCAGCAGGAATGGAACGCCCTGAGCAAAGTGAATCCGAAGACGAAGGCGCTCCCTTTGAGAGAAGAAAGCCGAATCGTCGATTGACGCCTGCTGGCAAGGAGCTGCTGCATTTGCTGAAGGCTGCAGAACGAGCGGCTGTCACTGATCCGAGCAAAGCTGCGCAGCTGCGCGTCATCCTGGATGACCTTCGAGTATCGCTTCGCCAAATCACAACAGAAACCGACTGTGACAGAAGAGAAGGCGGCGCGATATGAGAGAGCAGCACAATTCAGCGCCGGCATTTCGAGGCGGGGCAGGAATGGGCGGCATGAGAAAATTCGGAACAGGCGAGAAAGTAAAGCCTGCCAGCATTTACAGCATGTTTATACGAATATATGCGCATGCGCGGACGCAATTGCCCGCATTGATTGCAGCAGTTGCCTGCGTTATCGCCATATCGCTGCTTGAATTCATCGTTCCGCAGCTAACGAGACTTACGATTGACCACATCATTCCGAATAAGCTTTTTAATAAACTGCTGCTTATCGGCGGCGGCGTCATGGGAGCAGCTGTTGCGCTCGGTGCTTTGCGCTATATTAGCACTTCCCTTATGGCGTCTATCGGTCAAAGGGTGCTTTACAATTTGCGAAACGATTTGTATCGCCATATGCAAAGCCTTGACATTTCTTTCTTCGATCGCAATCGTACCGGTGATTTAATGTCTCGGGTTACGAATGACGTAAGCATCCTACAGCAAATGATTTCCTCCAGCATGATGCAGTTGTTTACCGATTTTTTCACCTTTACGGCCATTGCGGTTTATATGCTGTGGATCGATTGGAAGCTGACGCTAATGCTGCTTGCGACCTTCCCGTTTATGATTTTGACAACTAGATTTTTCAGCAAAAGAATGCGCTCCTCGTTCCGAACGGTACAGGAATCGGTGGCTGATGTAAGCGATCATCTACAAAATACGTTAACCGGCATCCGCCTTATTAAAGCGTTTACTGCCGAGAATTACGAGTCTGAACGATTCTCCGAACGAACACAGAAAAATATGGATGCGAATATTCAGGTGACTCGCCTGCGAGCCGCTTATGAACCTATTATTGATTTTCTTAATTTTCTTGGCCTTGCAATCGTCCTTGTTTTTGGCGCATGGCTTGCGATGAAAGAACAAATGACAGTGGGTACAATCGTTGCTTTTATAGCTTATCTCAGACTGCTGCAAAACCCGATTCGTCACTTCAGCCGCATTATTAATACGATTCAGCAATCGGCCGCCGCTTATGAACGCATTATGGAGGTTATGAACACGAAGGCTGAAATTATTGAAAAGAAAGGAGCTGTGAAGCTTCCGCCAGTGAGCGGGCATATTGTTTTTGATCATATTGATTTTGCTTATTCAAAGGATTCGACTGTGTTAAACGATTTTCAATTGGAGCTTGCGGCAGGCAAGGTGACAGCGCTTGTTGGATCTTCGGGCTCTGGCAAAACAACCATTGCACATCTCATCGCTAGATTTTATGAACCTCAGTCTGGCGACATCACGATTGATGGTTATTCCTTAAAGGATATAACGATCGCGTCTCTTAGGGAGCAAATCGGCATCGTATCACAGGATATTGTGCTGTTCAATGGCTCTATTGAAGAGAATATTCGGTACGGCAATCTGCATGCAACAGATCAGGAAGTGCTTGCAGCGGCAAAAGCGGCAAATGCTGCCGGCTTTATAGAAACGTTCCCGCAGGGCTATGAGACGCAAATTGGCGAGCGCGGCGTGAAGCTGTCTGGCGGGCAGAAGCAGCGGCTTTCTATTGCACGGGCGATTCTAAAAAATCCGCGGATTATTATTTTAGATGAAGCTACTGCATCACTTGATACCGAATCAGAGCAGCATATTCAAGACGCGCTCGCACAATTATTGCAAGGCCGGACTTGTCTCGTCATCGCGCATCGTCTGTCTACGATTCAGAAGGCGGATCGGATTTACGTGCTGGAGCAAGGAGAAATCGTCGAGCATGGAACGCATGATGAACTGCTCAATCATCAAGGCCGGTACAGTCAGCTCTATGAGCTGCAATTCCCGCAAAAGGATGTTTCAGAACAATAATTTTGAAAAATAGGAAGTGGTCGCTTCTTGAAATCAAAAAGGCTGTTGGCCGATTTTTTTCGGAGTACGTGGCATATTTACCTGTTCTCTCTCTTTTTCCATTTGATTTCTAACCTGATCAACGTTTTTTTTCCAAAGGTACTGGGACAATTCACGGATAAGCTGCAAATCGGTGGATTAACAAGCCAGCTTATTGTGGATTACAGCTTATTGCTGCTGCTTATTGGCGTTGGGCAGGTGCTGTTTAACGGCATCGCAATGTATTTGGTTATGTATGTAGGAAGAAAATTTGAATTTGTTGTTCGAAGAGGGCTATTCAAGCATTTTACACAAATGGGCGAACGGTTTTATTCGAAAAATGGTGTAGGCAAGCTGCTCAGCTACTTTATGAACGATGTTACAGCTGTAAGGGAATCGATCTCGATGGGGGTCAATTCAACAGCGAATGCGTCGATGCTGCTCGTGGCTTCCATAACGATGATGCTTGTCAGCCATATTCCTTATTATTTGATATTGGCTTCGATATTTCCGCTGCTGCTTATCCCTTTTATCGTCGTATATCTCGGGCCTATTATTAGAAAAAGGTCGCTTGAGGTGCAGGAGTCTCTAGGCCTCATGACAGAGACGGCAGAGGAGCAATTCGGCGGCATCCGTGTAACGAAAAAATTTGCGGTAGAAGACATTATGAATGAGCGCTTCGGAAAAACGGTCGACCAGATCAGGCTGAGGCAATTGCGGCTAGTGCGCGTTTCTTCTTTTTTCCAAGCGTTGATTCCGTTTCTAGGAGCAATTTCTTTAATCGTCGCGCTTGCTTTTGGCGGTTACATGACGATCACGAAGCAAATTACGATGGGTAACTTCGTTGCATTGACGCTTTATATTAGAATGCTGATGAATCCACTCCAGCAGATCGGCAATGTCATTAACTCCATTCAACGTTCTCGCGCTTCACTTGAGCGTTTAAACGGCTTATTGTCGCAGCAAACCGAAATTATGGAGCTTCCTGACGCCAAAGAAGTGAATTTGACAGATGCGGGCATTGCGATTCGCAATCTATCCTTTTCATACGATCCATTGTCTAGTCCAGTACTGAAAAATATTAACCTGAACGTTAAACCTGGCTCAACACTTGGTATCATCGGGCGAACAGGGAGCGGCAAGACAACATTGATGAAGCTGCTGCTTCGCACCTATGACCCGCCTCCAGAGACGGTCTGGTATGGAGAAACAGATATAAGAGGGATGACGCTTGAAAGCTTGCGAACTCAAGTTGCCTACGTACCGCAGGACGGCTTTTTGTTCAGTACAACAATTAGAGAAAATATTGCTTTCTCTAACCGAGAGCTTAAGCTTGAAGCGGTTGAGCAAGCTGCGATGCAAGCTCAAATTTATAATAATATTGCTGAGCTGCCTGATCAGTTTGAAACGAGGCTCGGCGAGCGCGGATTAACCTTATCCGGCGGTCAGCGTCAGCGCACAAGCTTGGCCCGCGGAATGATTAAGAATGCTCCGATTATGATTTTGGACGATAGTGTTAGTGCCGTAGATGCGGTGACAGAGAAGGATATTATAGAAGCGATTCAAACGGAAAGAGACAGCAAAACGACGATCATTATTGCGCACCGAATTAGTGCAATCAAGCATGCAGACGAAATCATTGTGATGGATGACGGCTTGATTGTGCAGCGGGGCACTCATATAGAGCTGCTCTCGCAGCAAGGACTCTATGCGACGCTTCATGCGATACAGGAGGAGGGAAGTCAACATGCGACCGGCACAAGCCATTCATAATTGGCAGGCAGATCAGAAGGCTGATCCGAATCAACCGGAGCAGAAACCGGAATATGTCTCGGCCTTCCGCACATTGTTCGGGTATGCGAGACCTCATCTATGGGCTTTTATTGGTGTGTTTTGTTGTACGTTAATCGCGATTTTATCTGATTTGTTCCAGCCTTTTTTAATGAAAATAGCGATTGATGACAATTTATTATCCGGCAAAAATGACTACAAAGGGTTGCTAACCATTTGTTTCATCTATTTGGGCTTATCCATGTCTAGTTTGCTTTTTAGCTATTTGCAAAACAATCTGCTTCAAAATATTGGGCAAAGCATCGTGTCGCGCATTCGCAAGCAGCTGTTTGGTCATATTTTGAAGCAGTCTATGCGGTATTTCGATCGGATGTCGAGCGGCAGCTTAATTACGCATGTCTCAAGCGATACAGAGGCGCTGAACCAGTTTTTTAATCAGGTGCTGCTGAGCCTGTTTAGGGATGGGCTTACACTCATTTTTATCATGGTGATGATGTTTCAATTAGACACGGAGCTGGCGCTTTATTGCTTGATTTTATTGCCGATCATATGGGCGATTGCAATTGCCTTCCGCTCGTTTATGCGCACGACCTATCAGCTTGCTAGAACGAGGCTATCCCGGCTTGTAGCGTTTGTTGCCGAGAACCTGTCGGGGATGAACCTTATACAGGTGTTTCATCAGCAGAAGGAGCAAGAGAAGCAATTCAATGAGAGAAACAGCTTATATTTTAAAGCAAATCTTCGGGAAATTCGGACGAATGTTGTGTTTGGCCGAACCTTTGATATTTTGAGCAATTTATCGATTGCCTTTGTGACATGGATCGGCGGGAATGCTGTTCTTGGCCACCAGCTGGAATTCGGCGTATTGTATGCGTTTATTACGTATATCCGCCAGTTTTTTCAGCCGATTAATACGATCACGCAGCAATGGAATACGTTGCAGTCTGCTACCGTTGCCATTACAAGAATTTGGGGCGTATTCGCGAATAAGCCGGACATTACAGACCGCGAGCTTGAATCGATCGAGCTGCATAAGACGGATAGCGAAGAAGAGGCGGATGAACGTCAAGCGTCTATATCCACTTTGAGCTTGGAGCAGGTGAAGGGCCAAATCGATTTTAATCGGATCTCCTTCTCCTATGAAGAAGGGATTCCTATCATAAAAGATTTGGATTTGCATATCCATTCGGGTGAGCTTATTGGCGTCGTAGGTACGACAGGAGCGGGCAAAAGCTCGTTGATCAGCTTATTATGCAGATTCTATGATGTGAAGGAAGGCAGCATAAGAATAGATGAGATCGATGTCAGGGATATCCCGCAAGCAACCTTGCATCGACTAGTCGGCTTGGTTCAGCAGGAGCCTTATCTGTATTCGGGCAGCATTATTGAGAATATAAGAATGTTCGACGATTCCATTTCTCGCGAGGAGGTTATTCGTGCCTGTGAATTTGTAGGCGCGGATACGATTATCCATAAGCTGAGGGATGGCTATGATACGATGCTGTCAGAACGCGGCAGCGGTTTATCCGCAGGTGAGCGGCAGCTGATTTCTTTTGCGAGAATTATTGTGTTCAAGCCTAAAGTGCTTATTTTGGATGAAGCGAGCGCTAACTTGGATTCTCATACGGAACAATTGATTCAAAATGCGCTTCAGGTCGTATCGCAGGATCGAACAACTATTGTAATTGCGCATCGCTTGTCGACGATCATGCAGGCGGATCGGATTATTGTGATGAGCCACGGTGAAATCGTGGAGCAAGGCAATCATCAGGAGCTGCTGGAGCATGATGGACATTACAAGGAGCTGTTTGAGCATTCGCAAGGCAATATTGCTGTATAAAACTCTTTTTGCGCCATATTTACTTTTTTCGGCACGAGCCGCCAGGCCATTCATCATATAGGAGGCAGATTAGATGAGTCATGTTGTCAATCATATTACGGATTTGATAGGAAACACGCCTTTGGTTCGTTTGAACAGGGTCGTGCCGGACGGAAGTGCAGAAATTTATTTGAAGCTGGAGTTTTTTAATCCAGGCAGCAGCGTAAAGGATCGAATTGCCATCAGCATTATTGAAGAGGCGGAGCGGAAAGGGAAGCTGAAGCCGGGCGATACGATCATTGAAGCGACGAGCGGCAATACGGGCATTGGCATTGCATTGGTAGCCGCAGCTAGAGGCTATAAAGCGGTGCTTGTTATGCCGGAGACGATGAGCTTGGAGCGCCGCAATCTGCTGCGGGCATACGGTGCGGAACTGGTGCTTACGCCCGGAGCTGAGGGAATGAAGGGAGCGATTCGCACCGCGAAGGAGCTGCAAGAGAAACATCCGGATTATTTTCCGGCGCTGCAATTCGATAATCCGGCAAATGTGAAAATTCACCGGGAAACGACTGGCCCTGAAATCGTAAGAGCGGTGGAATCGCTTGATGGCAAGCTGGACGGTTTTGTAGCAGGTGTGGGCACAGGAGGTACGATTACGGGCGCTGGCGAAGTACTGCGTGATCGTTTCCCCGATATCCATATTGTTGCTGTTGAGCCGTCCTCATCACCGGTTTTATCGGGAGGAGCGCCTGGCCTGCACAAAATTCAAGGCATAGGCGCAGGTTTTGTGCCTTCGATATTGGATGCCGATATTTATAACGAGATTATTCAAGTGAGCAATGATGATGCATTTGAGACAGCTAGAAGAGTGGCTAAGGAGGAAGGGATCTTAGGCGGCATTTCCTCAGGAGCAGCTATATATGCCGCTATACAATTGGCGCAGAAGCTGGGCACCGGCAAGCGGGTAGTTGCGGTTATCCCAAGCAACGGCGAGCGCTACTTGTCAACGGTGCTGTATCAACAGGAACAGCAGCTTTAAGGTTTGGTAATAGTAGAAGGACGGACAGCTCGAGGCTTCATAGCCTAAGGCTGTCTTTTATTTGATGCGTATGGTGGGAGAGTAAGGCAGTTACAGGCTCAGACTGTTTTGGAGTGAGGGGTTAGGTTAATAGGATTGGTTTATTGACTAAACGATTGTTTGCTTTGTTGATTGAGCGCCATATTGGGGTCTAAGTCTGGTTTCTAGACTTTGTTGCACGAATTAGGCTGGATTGGTGGGAATAGATCTAGTATATAGATCTATTTTTGCTGATTTGGTGCTTGGACGAGGATAGTGTGGCGATTTACTTACGGATAAGACTAGTTTTTAGTCTTATCTGCACGAAACAAGCTAATTTGATGGAAATAGAACTAGTTTCTAGTTCTATTTTTGCTGATTTAGTACTTTGGCGGGTATATTGGGTCGATTTATTTATGGATAAGACTAGTTTCTAGTCTTATATGCACGAAATAAGCTAATTTGATGGAAATAGAACTAGTTTCTAGTTCTATTTCTGCTGATTAGCCGATTAGATGAGGATATTGGGGCGATTTATTTATGGATAAGACTAGTTTCTAGTCTTATTCGCACGAAACAAGCTGATATGATGAAAATAGGTCTATTTTTTAGTTCTATTTTTGCTGATTGGTACTTTGGCGAGGATAGTGGGGCGATTTACTTACGGATAAGACTAGTTTTTAGTCTTATATGCACGAAACAAGCTAATTTGATGGAAATTGAACTAGTTTTTAGTTCTATTTTTGCTGATTTGGTGTTTAGATGTGTATAGTGGGGCGATTTAATTACGGATAAGACTAGTTTTTAGTCTTATATGCACGAAACAAGCTAATTTGATGGAAATAGAACTAGTTTCTAGTTCTATTTTTGCTGATTTGGTGTTTTGACGTGTATAGTGGGAAATTTACATCAGGATAAGACTAGTTTCTAGTCTTATTTGCACGAAACAAGCTAATTTGATGGAAATAGATCTAGTTTCTAGATCATTTTCAGCCGATTCGCGGCTTAGAGGGGATATGGGCTGATTCGCCGAATGGATGAGCATGTGAATTGATTTGCAGCATCGCACATCAGAGCAAGTCACATAAGTCGCAGATTCACACAAATCACAGCAAGTCACAGAATTCACAGCAACTCACTGAAGACCAAACGCTTTATCACAACAACCAGCCCCATATGAATGCTTGCCTTATCAAGCATGAACCTATTAAAATGAGGAAGCGATCTTAGTCGCAGTCATGGCCATTTCCGACACTATCATTTTTCAAACTATATAATAGAAAGAAGCAGATGCAGCGATGAATATTTTCTTTCACATTTTAATGACAAACGTGCTTCCGATGGTCATCATGATTGGGCTTGGCATTATTATTCAAAGAGCGTTCAAGCTGGATATTAAAACGTTATCGAAGCTGAATTTTTATTTATTTTCACCGGCTATTATGTTCGACCTCCTATATAAAACGGACATTTCTGCCCAAGTGGTAGGGAGAATCTTATTGTTTTTTGTGCTGTTTATGGTTACGCAATATATTATCGTTGAGCTGGTTATTAGAATAAGAGGGTATCAGCCAAGCATGAAAAGTGYGATGCGCAACAGCGTATTGTTCTACAACAGCGCAAATTACGGCATACCGCTCAATCAGCTGGCTTTTGCAGGCAACGAGAAAACACTCGCTATTCAGATATTAATTATGATGATGCAATCTCTTATACCGAACACGTATGGCATATATAACGTTAACGCGCACAAAGCAGATATGCGGGCGATTTGGCGGACAATTATCTCAATGCCGATTATATATGTCATCCCGCTTGCCTTCCTGCTCAGAGGGTTCGACGTTCCCATCCCGCAGCCTATAGCTACACCAATCGGTTACTTATCAGCAGCGTTTATCGGTACAGCGCTTATTACACTGGGCGTACAGTTGGGCAATATGGAGTGGAAAATAAAGCGCTCACTCCTCATTGATGTCAGTATATCGGGCATACTCAGACTGATTGCCGGTCCTTTGCTCGCATGGCTGATCGTCTGGCTGATGGGACTCGACAAGCTGACGGCAGCCGCACTCATCGTTTCATCAGCTGTCCCTACTTCACTAAGCAGTGTGCTTCTCGCTGTAGAGTTCGACAACGAGCCAGAGTTTGCCTCGCAATCTGTCTTTGTCTCTACCATTTTAAGCATAATCACCGTTACTGCAGTCATTTTTTTCTTAAATCTTGATATCTAGAAACTAGTAAACCTATCAACCTCTTAATTTTGAGTTTGTTAGGTTTTTTATTTCTTGTGCAACAAGATGGACAAGGTTAAAATGGAAAAAGATACAAGGGTAATCGATTTATTGGAAATGGAGGTCTATTACTAGATGCTGTCTATCACGCATGATATTATTCATGCAAGCGCTTTAAAAAGAACGTTTGGACGTGGAAGCGGTGCAGTTACCGTATTAAAAGGTGTTGATTTGTCGATACCATCCGGCAAGCTTATTGCATTTAAAGGGAGATCAGGTTCTGGAAAAACGACGCTTATTAATTTGCTAAGCGCACTGGATCGTCCGACCGAAGGAAATATTACGTTTGCTGGACGCGATTTGACGGCGATGTCGAATCATGAGAGAGATATGGTACGCCGCAAGGAAATGGGGCTTATTTTTCAATCCTTTGCACTCATTCCTCTAATGTCCGCCTATGAGAACGTGGAGTTTATATTAAGAGTTTCAGGTATGGCGGCAAACGGCCGCAAGGAAGCAGCGATTAACGCTTTAGAGCAGGTTGGCTTAAAAAGCCGCATGCATCATCGGCCATTCGAGCTATCGGGCGGAGAGCAGCAGCGAACAGCTATAGCACGGGCAATTGCCCATAAGCCTAAGCTTCTTTTGGCAGACGAGCCTACAGCTGAACTTGATAGCCGCACAGGCTTGCAAATTATGAAAGTGTTTCGTGATTTGGTAGAAATGGCAGGAATGACAATCATCATGACGACACATGATCCTGCAATAATGGAAATTGTTGACCATGTTTATGAATTGGAGGATGGACAAATTGTCGCAAAAGCTTAAGCCGATACTCGGCTGGTCATTCGCGCTGCTTCTTAGCGCTTCACTAACAGGGTGCTCCTTGCTTCCTGCCGAGGAGACTGCCTTGAAACCTCCTCTTGTTAAGCCGGCGCAAGAGAATTACCGCACGGTAACGGTCGAGAAGGGGACAATCACACAAGAAATTAAAGGAAGCGGAAGCCTGGAGTCGACGCAATCGGAGATAGCACAGTTTAAAGGACAAGGCGGCCGTATTGCGAAGATGATGGTAACCTCGGGAGCGCAGGTGAAGAAAGGAGATGTCTTGGTTCAGCTTAATGTAGATGGACTGGACATTCAATTAAAGGAACAGCAGCTCGCCCATGCCAAAGCTAAGCTTTCATTTAAACAGGCCAAATTAGGCGGTGACAATGATGCGATCGATATCGCTAAGCTGCAAATGGATATTGAACAGTTAAAGCTGGATCGTTTGACCGCGACCTTTAACAGCAAACAGCTTGTTGCCGAAATGAACGGCCAAGTAACTTTCGTAGAGGATCTGAAGGAAGGCGATTTTGTTGAGGCTTATCAAACGCTTGTTGTCATATCCGATCCATCACAGCTACGTCTAGCGCTGCGAGTTGAATCAGGTGCGGAAATTAGCAGCGTTGATGTTGGTTTCCCAGCAATGGTTACCTTCGGGTCTGAAGAAGTGAAAGGGAAAGTTGTACAGACACCATCATCGGCTCCTTCGACGCTGAACCAGCAGCTTCAAGATCGTTACTCCAAAACATTATTTATTGAAGTGCCGAAAGTGCCTGGAAACGCCACAATCGGAGCGTTTGCTGATGTCAAAATTATTTTGCAGCAGCGTGATGATGTACTCAAAATTCCACGCAGCGGCGTGCGCAGCTTCCTTGGCAGAACATTCGTAAGAACGCTTGAGGATGGCAATAAAATTCGTGAGATTGATGTTGAAACGGGCATAAAAGGCTCGACGGAAATTGAAATTACGAAGGGCTTGGAAGAAGGCGCGATTGTTGTACTTCAATAATGAGTCTGTATAGAACGATTGATAACCATCAACTAGCTTCATAGGAAGGTTATGAGCCGTTTACGCTTGGGAGGTTTTGAAGTGGCTTTGTTTATTATGATTATTCGTAAAATGGTGCAAAATAAGTGGTTGGTCGGGAGCTTGTTTATAGGCTTAGTCATGTCTGTAGCCTTGGTAAGCAGCATGCCGATTTATTCGGAAGCCATTTTATCGAGGATGCTGGTCAAGGATTTAGAGACTATGCAGAGCGAGCGGGGGATATATCCCGGCAATCAATACAATAAACTTTTTTACACGAAAGAAACACCGGAGCAAGTAAATAAGATTTATACAAAAGTAGATCGCTACATACGTGAGCAAGCACAATCCAACTTTGGCATACCGGTGCAAGAGCTTATCGTTGATTTTCAATCCAGATCAATGAAGATCAGGCCGGAGAATGATCCAGAGCCAGATACGAAAAAAAATCTCAAGACGATGTCGCTGCGCTCCTTCAGTGATCTTGAAGAGCATATTACGCTGACGGACGGCAGAATGCCGGCTGAGCAGCAGCCAGTTGATGGCGTTTATGAGGTGCTTGTTACAGAACGAAGCCTGGTTCAGTTCAAAACAGTACTGGATTCAAAGTTTTATGTGAACGACGATAAAATTGCCGGGGAAATAGCATTTAAGCCGGTAGGCGTGTTCAAAAAAAAGCAGGATGACGACCCCTATTTTAGAGATACGGATCTAAGTGAGCTAAGCTCAAGCTTTGTCATTAGTGATAAACTCGCTAAGCAGCAGCTCATGCAGGAAAGCCGGATTCCGGTAGCGTCCGTTGGTTGGTTTTTTGTATTGGATTATTCTAAGCTTGAGCTTAGCTTGGTAGATGGCTTCATACAGACAACGAATAAAATTCGCAACGTTATGCTTAATAATGTAACGATGTATCAAGCCGTCTCGGAAACACCGGCGCTGGATACGATTTCGAAATACATGGTACGGGCAGAACAGCTGAAGACGCTCATGTGGTCGCTTAATGTTCCTGTTTTGATTATGCTCGGGTTCTACATGTTCATGGTATCCAATCTAATTGCGGATCGGCAAAAAAATGAGATTGCTGTTCTGCGAAGCAGAGGAGCTGCACGTTGGCAGGTTATTAGCTCTTATGCAGTGGAAGGCATTATTTTATGCGGCATCGCCTTTGGTGTGGGTCCTTTGCTTGGCGTCATCCTAACCGAAATGCTTGGTGCATCCAATGGTTTCCTTGAATTTGTACAGCGCGTTCGGCTGCCGGTCAAACTTACGGACGAGTCTTTCCGTTATGGAGCGATTGCCTCCGGCGTTTGTTTTGTCATTATGATGATTCCTATCATTATGGCTACTCGCGTTTCTATTGTTGGTCATAAGCAGCAGCTGGCTAGACTTTTGAAATCACCGTTATGGCACAAAATGTTCCTTGATGTGATTGCATTAGCGTTAGCTATTTATGGCTTATACACATTCCGGAAAAGGCTTGCTGATTTGCAAAGCTTAGGTTTAAATGCTGATGATCTAAACATCGATCCGTTGCAATTTGTTGTTCCTGCTTTGTTTATTATGGGTGCGGGTCTACTCTTACTTCGTTTGTACCCTTGGATTCTTAGACTCATCTATTGGATCGGTAAGAAATGGTGGCCGCCTTCCGTTTATGCGACATTAATTCAGGTTGGACGTTCCAGTACGCAATATCAATTTTTAATGATTTTCCTTATTATGACGATTGCTACCGGCGTATTTAGCGCTTCAGCAGCAAGAACGATCAACAATAACACAGAGGATCGAATCAGGTATGGCAATGGCGCAGAGGTTGTATTGACTACACAATGGATGAACGATGCACCGCCGCCCCCGCCTCCGGGAGCACCGTCGACGCCAGCGCAAGATTTAGCTATGCTCGCGCCAGTCCATTACTTGGAGCCGGCATTCGAGCCCTTTAAAGCACTCAAAGGTGTAGAGCATGCAGCTAAAGTATTCAAGAAGGAAGTCGCCTTTAGCGTAAATGAAAGCAATGGCCCTGCAACGTTAATTGGTATTGATTCCGATGAGTTTGGTGAAACAACGTGGTTCCGTGACAGCTTGCTTGACTATCCGCTTAATGATTATTTGAACCTGCTTGCAGCAGATCCGCAGGCTGTTCTCATATCGCGGACGTTAGCCGATCAGAACAAGGTGAAGCCTGGCGACACGATTTGGGTAGGCTGGAGCGATGTACCGCAGCAGCCGTTCAAGGTGTATGGCATCATTAATTATTTCCCAACCTTTAATCCGAACCCTGCTGTAGGCAGCGTAAATGTTAGTGAAGATAAAGATACATCGGGTGGTCGAGCACCGATGCTGATCGTCGGCCATTTGCCGCGTATTCAAGTTCAGCTAGCACTTGAGCCTTACGACGTCTGGCTTAAATTAAAGCCGGAGGTGAGCACTTCCGAGTTTTATGAGGGGCTTAAGGAATCGAAGCTTCCGATTACGAATATTGTCAATACAAGAGAGAAGCTGGTCACTGCCAAAAACGATCCGTTCCTCATGGCACTAAACGGTATTTTGACTTTAGGTTTTGTCTTGTCGATTCTTGTTAGCTTTATCGGGTTTCTATTATATTGGGTACTATCACTCCGAGGCCGGACCTTGCAAAATGGTATTTTGCGCGCGATTGGCCTATCGCTGAGACAGCTCATCGGCATGCTTGGGGTTGAGCAGCTGTTAACATCGGGCGTTGCCGTTCTTATTGGAATAGGTGTCGGAAACATCGCGAGTCGATTGTATGTGCCTAACTTCCAAATTGCGTTCAATCCAAGCAGCCTTGTACCGCCTTTCAAGGTTATGTTCGATGCGACGGATTTAATACGGATCTATGTGCTTGTCGGCTTTATGTTGGTCATCGGACTTGGCATATTAGCTTATATGCTATCGAAGCTGCGTATTCATCAAGCGATCAAGCTAGGGGAGGATTGACGGATGATTCATTGCGAAGGGCTTGTCAAAATATACAAAACAGCCGACCTAGAGGTATTCGCCCTGCAAGGCCTCGATCTTCAAATTGAAAGCGGCGAGCTGATGGCCATTATTGGCAACAGCGGCAGCGGCAAATCAACGCTGCTGAATATGCTTGGCGGGCTTGACCGTCCGACGGCGGGGAAGCTGACCGTTGACGGAAGAGATATGCTGAAGTTTAAGGAGCGCGACTTCGTTCGGTACAAGCGAGAGAGCGTAGGTTTCGTCTGGCAAAATAATGCGAGAAACTTGATTCCTTATTTAACCGCGCTTGAAAATGTAGAGCTGCCTATTTTGCTAACAGGCAGTCGCAAGCGCTGGAGAGCAAAGGAGCTGCTTGACGCCGTTGGCTTAAGCCACCGTGCTTCAAATAAGCTTTATGAATTATCAGGGGGAGAACAGCAGCGGGTGGCAATCGCCATTGCGCTCGCCAATCATCCTAAGCTGCTGCTTGCGGATGAGCCTACGGGGTCGGTAGACTCGCGAATGGCTAATCAGATTTTGGACTTATTCCGTGAACTGAATCGTACGATTGGCATTACCGTTGTTATCGTTACGCATGATCCAGAGCTTGCGAAGAAGGTAGATCGTGTAGCGGCCATCCGAGACGGCAAGATTTCATCCGAAATGCTGCGCAAACGTTCATATGCGGAAGAGCTGGCGGAGCTTGAGCAGGAGGATGAGGAAGGCACGCATGTAGAATATGCGGTGCTTGATAAAGCGGGCCGATTGCAGGTGCCTTCCAACTATTTGGAATCCATCGGTGTGAAAAACTCGAATAAGCTGCGCGTAGAGCTTGGAGAAGGCAAGATTATCCTGCTGCCTCCTGAGGAGAAAGAAAAAGCCGAGTAAATATTCAATGGCAAAAAGAGCTGTGCATGGTCTGCGATGACCGTTGCACAGCTCTTTTTATTGCAAGCCTACAAGTTAGATAAGCTAGAGAATGAGGCGTTCGATTGGCTCACTTCGGTAAACTCGTCGTTGCCCCATTCATCCCAAGAGCCTTCATAGGGGCGAATATGAGGATAGCCCATTAGTCGTAAAGTAAAATAAGTATGCGCTCCGCGTTGATTTGTCTGGCAATAAGGCACGATTGTTTTTGCAGGGTCAATGCCAAGAGCATCAAATTGCTGCTTTAAATCTCGATAAGCTTTGAAACGCACGACGCCATCTTGATCTGCCCCTTCAAGGGAATCGTTCCACTCTTTATGAACTGCGCCAGAAATATGCCCGCCCTTACGATTCGAGCGTTGATCAGCTCCGGTGTATTCTAAAGCGGAACGTGTATCGACAAGAAGGCAATTATCAAGCCCAGCTTGGATAGATGCTTTCGTGGCAACCAGCTCTGAATGAGCAGATAACGTCAGTGCTCCTTTAGAGGGCAGCGGCAAATCTATTGTTGTCTCATAGCCTGCCGCTGTCCATGCTGCGAAACCGCCATTCAATAGCTTCACTTGATCCTTCAGACCATAATACTCCAGCACATAAAAGACGCGCGCCGCTAACACTCCGCCTCCATCATCATAGACGATAATTGTTGAATCATTGCTGACGCCAACATTTTCAAACAAATAAGCAAGAGCATCCGCGGCAGCAAAAGTGTAGCGTGAGCTATCCTTTAATGCTTTGGCGTCCAGCCAGTACGCCCCTGGAATGTGACCTGATTCATATCCGCGGGCTCTGACATCTAATAAAACGATGTTCGGCTCTTGGTAATAGTTTTTAAGCCAATGCACCTCTGCCAGCAGATGTTCATTAGGGTAATGTAAATGGCTCGTATTCGTTATGTGAGCAGCCTCCTCATCTTAATAAGTTACAACGGGCTGAAGCCGAGGTTTTCACGCAAATTTTGTCCAGCATACTCGCTAGGAAATAATCCTCGCCTTTGCAGCTCAGGAACGACTAGTTCCAGAAAGGCGTCAATACCGCCAAATGCCAACTGAGGCATAACGCTAAAGCCATCAGCAGCACCATTCACGAACCAATGCTCCATAATATCAGCTACTTGGTTAGGTGTTCCAGCAATGCTTAGCTGACCGTTGCCTACCCAATATTTCTCGAGCAGCTCCCGGAGTGTCAGCTGTTCATTATCAACAATCTTTTTGACCATCTGATAGAAGGTTTGATACGCATTAACTTGGGCCATATCAGGCAGTTTCGGGAAAGGTTCATCCAGTGCATATCCCGAAAAATCGATGCCAAGCAAATTGGAAAGAGACATGACGGAACGTTCTATTGAACCGAGCTGCTGCAGCTCTCTCGCAATGTCACGAGCTTCAGCCTCCGTTTCACCAACAATAACATGAATGCCCGGCAATACTTTAATATCATGCGGGGAACGTCCGGCTTTGACAGTTCTTTCTTTGATGTCTTGATAAAACAGCTGCGCGTCTTCAAATGAGTTTTGGACGGTGAATATAAGCTCGGCATATTGAGCAGCTAAATTTCTGCCATCCTCTGAGGCTCCGGCCTGGATAAGCAGAGGTCTTCCCTGTGGAGGACGCATCATATTAAGCGCACCGCGTACGGAATAATAATCTCCCTGATGCTGTATATCATGAACCTTGTTAACGTCGGCATACACACCGGATGTTTTGTCTTGAACGAGCGCATCGGCTTCCCAGCTGCTCCACAATTTGAGCACGACCTCTGTGAATTCCCGCGCTCGCTCGTAACGTTCTGCATGAGCTGGCAATTGCTCCAGCCCAAAGTTGAAGGCTGTACGTTCTACGCCAGTAGTTACAATGTTCCAACCAGCTCGCCCGCCGCTTATATGATCAAGCGAGGCGAATATTCTAGCTGTGTTATAGGGCTCGGTGAAGCTTGTAGAAACGGTAGCAATAAGGCCGATTCGCTCCGTTACGGTCGCAATTGCAGATAACAATGTCAGTGGTTCGAAGCCGAAGATCGGACCATGCTGGACTGCTTTTGCCTCAATCGACAGACCGTCCGCGATAAATAGGGAGTCTATCCGGGCGGCTTCCGCTTTTTTGGCGATCCGCAGGAAATGATTGACGTCATGAATTTCATCCAGCTTCGTGCTTGCATGACGCCAAGCTCCTTTGTGAGCGCCCGCATTGTGTAGAAACAAATTTAAAATCATTCTGCGATTAGGCTCGCTCATCTGGATCACCTCCTGTTTATTTCATGCCGCTAAGCGCAATTCCACGAATGATTTGCTTCTGGAAAATAAGAAAAATAAGAATAAGCGGAGCGATTGAAATCGTTGTTCCTGCCATAATTAAGATCCAATTGCTCGTATCCTTCAGCTCGCTGGAAAAATAAACAATCCCGACGGGCAGTGTGAATTTCTCCTCCGTTTGCAGCACGATGAGCGGCCAGATGAACTGGTTCCAGTTCCCGATAAAGGTAAGAATAATCAAAGTGATTATAGCTGGCTTCACTAGTGGGATGGCGATATGCAGCAGAATACGCCATTCATTAAGTCCATCAATGCGAGCCGCATCCAGCAAATCGGAAGGAATGGAGTCCATAAACTGCCTCATAAGAAAGATGCCGAAGGCCGTAATAATACCGGGAAACAGCACGCCCCAATAAGTATCGGACCAGCCTAATTCATTCGCAATTAAATACCAAGGGATGATGAGCATCTCTGTTGGAACCATTAAGGTGCTGATTATGAGCAGAAAAATGAGCTGTTTGCCGACGAATGAAAATTTGGCAAGCACATACCCCGCCGCTGTATCGAAGATTAGAACAGTAGAGGTTGCAATCAGAGAGATGATGAGCGTATTTTTGATCCATTGTGCGAAAGGAGCCTTCTTGAATATGGCAGCGTAATTGTCAAAGGTTATCGTCTCAGGAATTAAGCGTAAATTGTAAACGTCTTGAGGAAGCTTGAAGGAGGTAGCGACCATCCATAAGAACGGAAACAACATGATGCCGACGCCGAGCGTTAGCAGCAAATAAATGACAAGCGTGCGCAGCCTCTCTGCGGGGGACTTTGCGTTTTTCTGTGTTTTATAAACGCTTTGTGTGCTCACTGATTCGTCCTCCCATCAATATTCTACTTTTTTGTTCAACACTTTTAATTGAAGCAGCGTAAGCACCAAAATGACGACGAACAAAATAACCGTAGCAGCTGCGGCGCTGCCCATCTTAAACTGCTGAAACGCTAAATTGTAAATATGGAGCACCATCGTCGTTGTCGCGTTCAGCGGTCCTCCATTTGTCATGCTCAGCACCTGTCCGAATGATTGCAAATAAGAGATAACGCCTATGACAGCCGAAAAAACGATGACGGGATTAAGCAGCGGAAGCGTAATATGAAGGAATTTCCGCCATGCGCTTGCGCCATCGATAGCTGCCGCTTCATAATACATGCGCGGTATCGCTTCAAGCCCGGTCATAAAGATAAGCATTTGAAAGCCGGTGCTTTGCCATATCATCGTTAATGTAATGAGAATAAGCGCCTGACGCGGCGATTGCAGAAACAATTGCGGTTCTAGACCGAGATTTAATAACATCTCGTTTAACCAGCCGTTGCGCATGAGAATCCACCGGAATACCCAGCTTACTGCGACGATGCTTGTGACGTAAGGGATGAAGTACACAGTACGGAACAAGCCGCGCAGCCGCTTGATATTGTGAAGCAGCAATGCGACAAATAGCCCAACGATCAGCTGTCCGGGAACACCAATAACAACAAATTTGAACGTATTGGCGATCGATTTGAGGAAGATTTCATCTGTGAACAGCGCCTTGAAATTCGCGAGTCCAACATAAGGTTTGCTCGGGGACAATAAATCCCATTCACGAACGCTCACATTGAAGGCATACAGGATGGGGAGCAACCGCGTGCTCAAGAAATAAAGCAGAGGAATTCCGAGCGTAATATAAATAAACAAATAACGCTGCGTGCGGTAGGACAAACGTGTGAGGAACAGTTCTCGGCTTTTGCGTACGGTTAGCTTTAAGGCATGTGCAATCATAATGGAACTCACCTCCATTTCATCAAAAGAAAGGCGCTCGCTCTAGGCCGAGCGCCTTTTAAATTACTTTTTGTCTACAGCAGCCCAATAGTCGTCATAGAGCTTTTGCGTTTTGGCTACAAGGTCTTGGAAGGCCTTCTCGACCGGAACTTTATTGAGCAGCACTTCATTTGTC
The DNA here is from genome assembly GCF_052115145.1 of Paenibacillus sp. 2TAB26. Lineage (NCBI taxonomy): Bacteria > Bacillati > Bacillota > Bacilli > Caryophanales > Paenibacillaceae > Paenibacillus > Paenibacillus sp. 2TAB26. The sequence goes on along the minus strand of NZ_JBFRGC010000025.1, from coordinate 34,931 downwards.
GCATCAACAAACAATGTTTTTTCTTGGGTTTCGTCGATGAAGAAATGCGCGCGGCTATCGTCCAATTGGGAAATAAATGGCCCTAGCTTCTCATCGTTTACGTATTTATCCTGCGTCGCAACAGCTTTTTGTGCTGGAAGCTCCCCGATTTGCTCTACCCATTTCTCCTGAACCTCTTTGCTCGTTAGAAATTCCAAAAATTCAGAAGCAGCCTTCAGCTTGTCGCCTTCAACATTTTTGGGAATGGCGTTCGCCCAGAAGGAGGACGGGGCTGATTTGGTTTTGTAGGATGGAAGAGGTGCAACGCCATAGTTTAAATCTGGAAAGTCCTTCTTAATGGAGCCAAGTCGGAAGGAACCGTCGATATTAATAGCTGCATGACCGGTCATAAAGGCATTGCTGTCATTCTCATAAAATCCGTTAATCCCAACCTTATGCTTCACGGCAAAATCGATTAAATATTGAAATGCCTCCAAACCTGCAGGTGTTTCCGCCCATAATATTTTGCGTCGATCATCGCTTAAGTCTTGACCGCCTGCTTGATGCAGCAGACCGTCTCGATACCAGTGATGCAGCTGCGCGCCGGGCTCCCATGCGAAACCTTCAGTGACAAATTGCCCTTTGGCATCTGTTTCTGTCAGTTTCTTGGATACGTCTACCAGCTGCTCCCATGTTGTAGGAAGCTCAGTAATATTGGCTTTGGACAATAAATCCTTATTGTAGAACAAGGCGAGTGTGCGTACGGCAGTAGGAATAGCGTAATAGGAGCCATTAATTTTTGCGGCGCTCACTAATGGGTAAAAGTTGCTTTCAATTTCTGCAGTTGGAAAATGATCCTCAGGCAGCGGCTGCAAATAACCGGATGAGACGTATTTGGGCAGCCAGCCATAGTAGAGGTTAATAACATCAGGGCCTTTGCCGGCTGGTACCAGCGTAGCAACCTTCTGATTGTATTGATCATAAGGGAAGTTGGTTTGTTTTACGGTAATGTTCGGATATAAGGTTTGGAATTCTTTTATGAGTTCGTTGATCAATTCAACCTTGGCTGGAAATTCATATTGCCAATATTCAATCGTCACTTTTTTATCTGTTTCTTTGTCTGTTTCTTTGTTTGTTGCTTTATCGGTTGGTTTTTCCGTTGCTTTATTTTGTTCTGTGCTGTTTGCTTGATTGTTGCTGCCGCAGCCTGCTAGAGCAAGTGCGATGATAAGTGATCCTGTAACGATAGAAACTGAGCTTTTTTTCTTCAATGGTATCCACTCCTTTTTTTATAAAAAAACGGTACTTATGCTTGGCTTGCGATGTCGGATTTCTTGGTAATCGTGTTTGGCGGCAGCTCAAGACCGAGCAGGCGCCTAGCGTTATTGCCGAATATATTCTCGATATCGTCCTCTCCGAATCGCAGCTCGCGGCAGGCGCGAACTTGATCCTGCAGGTAACGATAAGGGTAACCTCGAGGAAATCCGCTGGCGTCCGTTCCAAAAATAATACGTTCAGGCCCGATCAGCTCATAGGTTTTGCGAAGCGCGAATTCCAAGGTAAGCTCATAAGGCATCCAGCGCATCCATTGATTGGAGCCGGAAGTATCGATATATACATTCGGGCAGCTCCAGCACAGATGAAGCAGCTCTTGGAAATAACCTGCGCCAAAGTGAGGAATGATGAACGGAATGTCCGGAAATTCTCTTGCTGTGTTGAAAATTGCTAGAGGACTTATATTCGGATGATGTGCAATTCCTCCCGCATGGCCGAGTAAACCGAAGTGGATCAACACAGGAAGCTTCTTCTCTGCGAGAAAGGTCCATACGGGCGTAAGGGACGGATCATCAAAAGGGATGGAAGTCAGCGGGCCGAACAGCTTGTAACCTTTAAGCCCTAACTCATTAACTGCCCTTCGAAGTTCTTCCTCTGCGCCAGCATCCTCGATGGCGTGATGGGCAAAGCCGGTAAAACGATCAGGATGACTGGCTAGATGATCGGCCAAATTGTCATTATCAAGCGCGGTGAGGAAGTTGAGCCCTCCGATCCCGTACTTATCAAGCTCCTTCACCCATCGGTCAATTAACGGCGTGTTTTCATTTTCAGTATCGTTGTCTGCAATCGTTGCATCTGGAAAATCCCAAGTGAGCCGCATTCGCTCGCTTCTCTCTGCACCATAGCGAGCAACGGATTCATGTCGTTTGTTATTTCCTAGCACTAATCGGTAAGGAAGATGTCCATGCACATCAAATACTTTAAATCGGCTGCGAAACATAGCTTCACTCCATTCATAATTCCTTGATGATCCAATCAGTTAAAATCAAATCAATATCGGCAGCAGCAGCTTCCAATCGTGATTCTCGTTCCTCCAGCCATAGCGCAAGCTCAGATAATCTATCTTGCTGAACAGTAAGCGCCCGGTTCATCTCGGCAGGGCTAGGACCGCCCCGCAGACTGCGTATATTTACAAAATGCGCAGGCTCCAACGCTTGCTTTAATTGCTCCTCAGTTAGCCTAAGCGGGAAGCCAATGGTTTGGATCGCAGCTTCGTTTAATGCTTGAAGGTTCAAGTCAGTTATCTTGTTGCCATGCTGAACGGCATGCGTGACGAGCTTGCTTACGATTGAATGTGCTTTATGAAAAGATAATCGTTCATCTCTGACGATCGTGTCAGCAAGCTCGGTAACGGTAGCGAAGCTTGCAGCAGTGCGCTGCCACAGAACATCCTCGTTTAGCTGCAAGGTAGAGATGACCTTGGACAACAATCGGTATACAACTTCAAGCGTCTCTAGGCTGCGCCAAGCATAAGGCTGCATATCGTCTTCCGTATCCACAATATCGCCAAAAGGCGTATTGTGAATCATCGTAAGGACGGTCTGAGCATTGCCTGTAATGCTGGATAAGAGTGAACGGATATGCTCAACGGAAACTGGATTTCTTTTTTGCGGCATAATGGAACTGATTTGGACGTATGGGGCGGCTATTTGAACGACTCCAAATTCCTGTGTGCACCACAGCAGCAGCTCCTGCGTAAACCGTCCAAGATTAATCGCTGCGAGCGAGATTCCTGCGGCGATTTCACCGACATAATCTGCTCCGCTTACAGCGTCATAAGAATTTTCAATTAATCCGTCAAAAGCAAGCAGCTCGGCAATACGTTCCCGGCTAATGGCAAAACCCGACGTTGTCAGAGCGGCAGCTCCCATGCTGCTTAAATTACAATTTGCGTAGGCCGCCTGCAATCTGCGTATATCCCTTGCGAGCGAGTCTGTTACCGCTGCAATGTAGTGGGCGATTGTCGTCGGCTGTGCTTGCTGGGTATGCGTATGCGCGATAAAGATCGTTTCCGTATGTTTCTGGGCGAAAGCAAGCAGTTCAGTGTGCAGCTGCAGGGCAGACGAGATCGTTCTAAGCAGTTTCTCTCGTAAAGTGATTCGGTATATGGCGATACCCATGTCATTGCGGCTTCGAGCCAAATGAAGGCTGCCGGAGGCTTCATCCGATAATGTAAGCAGCTGGTGTTCCACTTCAAAAAACAAATCCTCAAATTGGCCGGTATAGGTACCGCTGTTTAACTGCTCCAAATCAAGTGAAAATAATGATTTGGCGATTTTATGGCCTTCTTCCTTGCTGAGCAGCCCTTGCTCAAGCAGCATGATGAGATGCGCTTTATGCACGGAGATCATTGGAAGCAGAAGCTCCTTCTTGGCTTGGTCATAGGCAGGAGCAAGTACCGCTTCAGCATAGGTTTTGCCAGGGAACGAGCTGCCTTCAGCTGTGTCGCTCCATCTAATCGTCATCGTGTACGCCCTCCTTCGTAAAATAACTTTTTATTTGGCAGATGTTGAAGTTGCATGAGAATATAAAAACAGCCGGAGCTATCGCATAAAGCGATTTCTCCGGCTGTCCGGTCGTTTTCCATATTATTCCTAGTGGAATTGTATGATTAGAATAGTATCACGGTTTTATTTGGAGCGCAACTCTTTTTATTGTCCTTCAGATCTTCAGCATTTCATCGCTTGGTACAGGCAGGAGCTCGCCCGAGTCAAGAGGTGTATACGAAAGTAAAGACTAGTATATGGATCAACATTGCTCACCTTTCTATACTAGAACTAAGAAGGAAAGCTGCATAAAAGCAGCCGCATTATTATTATGAAGACCATGTGGAGGGGTAGTATGAAGAAGAAAAGGAAGGCGCTCTTGAGTATCGCATTGGTTCTTAGCTTGGCCGTTGCTGGGTGTGGCAAAAACACGAATGAACCGGAAAAATCGACTAACACGCCCGTTGAGAAAGGAAATGAAGTGATTGAAGTATCGACGGTTTCGCCAAGCGATCAGTATTTGAAGTTTGATGAGGGCGAGAGTTTCGAGAAAAATTCCGTATACGATGCTTATGAGAAAGACATTGGCGTCAAGATTACGAACAAGTGGGTAGCCGATACGAGCCAATTCAAGGAAAAGGTAAAGATTACGATCGCATCCGATGATCTTCCCGATTTCCTCCTAGTTAATGCGACGCAATTGAAAGAGCTGACTGAAGCGGATATGATTATGGATTTGACCAAGGTGTATGACGAGAATGCCACAGAGGAAACGAAAAAGTTTTTGACGATGGATGGCGGCATGCAGATGAAAACAGCGATGTTCGACAACAAGCTGATGGGTATTCCGAGCTCATACAATCCGTACCAATATCAGTTTTTGTATGTGCGTACAGACTGGCTGAAGGAGCTGAATTTGCCTGAGCCGAAGACGATGGCAGATTTCATGGCGATTGCTGAAGCTTTCAAAGCCAAAGATCCAGGCGGCACAGGCACATCATACGGGCTTGCCGTAAGTAAAAATCCATTCAGTATGGATACAGGAGTAACGGGACTACGTGCATTCCTCAATGGCTATCATGCCTATGAAAATATTTGGATCGAAGATGGCAAAGGCGGCTTGGTCAATAGCGACATTCAGCCGCAAGTAAAGGATGCGCTTGCTGCACTGCAGGATATGTTCAAAAAAGGGCTGATTGATCCTGAGTTCGCTGTAAAAGATGTGGAGAAAGCGGCAGAACTCGTTTACAACAATAGCATTGGTATGGTTTATGGCGCATCTTGGACACCAGCTCAGCTTGTGAAAGGTGCTGTGAAGGACGGAAAAGTGGTTCAGGAGTGGGGAGCATTCCCGATTCCAACGGTAGACAGCAGTCCTGCATTATCCCAAATCGGGCTGGGTGTTGATGAATATTATGTCATCTCCAAGAAGGCGAAGCATCCAGAAGGCGTTATTAGGCTGCTGAACCAGTGGATTGCCGTCGACAATCATCCAACCGATGAGCAAAAGGTATACGAATTCGGTAAAGACTTGAAAGAGAAGGGCAACAACTACTGGCTGCTTAGTCCGCTGCGCGTAGGTAAACAACTGGATAACAACGGCGAAATACTGCCAAAAGCGATTGCCAATAAAGATACTAGCATTTTGGTGACGAAGGATCATAAAACGCGGTATGAGCGGGCAATGAAGTATGTTGACGGTGATACGAGCATGTGGTGGGAGTATTTGATTTCAGGCCCAGGCGGCGCGTTCTCTCATGTACCGGAAATTCAGAAGAATAAGCAATATTTGCAAAATAAATTTTACGGCGCGCCAACTCCAACTATGGTAGACCGACAAGAAATTTTGCTCAAGAAGCGGGATGAAGTTTTCTTCAAAATCATCATGAATCAAGTATCAGTGGATGAATTCGATAAATTCGTCGTGGAATGGAAAAAGCTTGGCGGCGATGAAATTACAAAAGAAGTAAACGAGTTTTACGCTGCTCTGAAATAATTGCAAAACGAATGAGTAGAGGGATTGGTTGAAGCAATCCCTCTTTTTATTAACCTTAAACAACGAGGTGAATGGCTTGAATGTACTGACACGGATGTGGAAGAGGGAATGGCCTCTTCATCTGATGCTGCTTCCGGGAATCGTTTTGGTTTTGATTTTTAGCTATGTCCCGATGGTCGGCATCATTATGGCTTTTCAGAAATATGTACCAAACAAAGGGTTATTCGGGTCTCCTTTCATTGGACTGAAAAACTTTCAGCTATTGATTGATTACCCTGATATCGGACGTATTTTCTTTAATACGGTCTATATAGCCGTGATGAAAATCATAGTAGGTCTCATTGTACCAATCACGATTGCGATATTGCTTAATGAGCTGCGGAGAGAATGGATAAAACGGACGTTTCAGACGCTTGTATACTTGCCGCATTTTCTATCATGGGTACTGCTAAGCGGAATTATCGTTGATGTTTTTTCTCCATCCTCAGGCGTTTTTAATCAAATATTAGGCTTGTTTGGGATAAAGCCTATTTTTTTCTTAGGGAGCAATGATTGGTTTCCATATGTTATGGTCGCCTCGGATGTATGGAAGGAGTTTGGATTTGGTACAATTGTGTATTTGGCTGCGCTGACGGGCATCAATCCCTCGCTTTATGAAGCAGCCGAAATTGACGGTGCAGGGCGTATCAAACAGACCTTTCATGTGACACTGCCTGGAATGATGCCGATTATCGTGCTTATGTTTACGCTTAATATCGGGAATGTACTCAACGCGGGCTTCGAACAAATCTTTAATTTGTATAGTCCGCCTGTCTATGAAAGCGCAGATATTATTGACACCTTTGTCTATCGAATGGGTGTGCAGCAAGCGCAATTTGGTTTCGCCACGGCAGTAGGCTTATTGAAATCTATCGTCTCTTTTATATTCATTTCTCTATCTTATCTGTTAGCTTATCGTGTAGCGAATTACCGCATTTTCTAACGATGCGTTCGTAATTCAGAAGGGAGACATTACGTGGTTACAAACCGATCATTTAGCAGACGACTATTTGTAGCGTGCAACTTTACTTTTCTCATGCTGACATCCTTCTTATGCCTCATGCCTATCATTCATATTTTGGCGATCTCATTCAGCTCTGGAGCTGCCGCGGCTGCTGGGAAGGTTATTTTATGGCCGGTTGAATTCACCACTGCGGCTTATGATAATGTATTTGGAAAACCGGAATATTTGCGTGCGTTCTGGGTATCGATTCAGCGCGTTGTTCTAGGAACCTCCATTAGTATGGTTTTGATGATTATAACCGCTTATCCATTATCCAAAGATCCCCGTCAATTTCGGCTTAGAACCTTATATGCTTGGTTATTCGTGTTTACGATTTTGTTCAGCGGCGGTCTGATTCCTTCTTATTTGACTGTAAAATCGCTAGGTTTAATCGATACGATGTGGGCGCTAGTCCTGCCAACGGCTATTCCGGTGTTTAATGTTATTTTATTGCTTAACTTCTATCGTAATTTGCCTAAAGAACTAGAGGAATCCTCGCGTATAGATGGTGCAGGTCATTTCACTACATTATGGAAAATATATGTACCGCTATCGTTACCAGCTTTGGCAACGACGGGACTTCTTACGATGGTGGGGCATTGGAATAGTTGGTTTGACGGCATGCTTTATATGAATCATACTGAGAATTATCCGCTTCAGACGTTTCTGCAGACGGTCATTATTAAGATGGATTTCCGCTTTATTAAAGCGGAAAATGCCGAATTAATGCTCAAGCTGTCTGATCGCACAAGCCGAGCGGCACAAATTTTTGTCGCAGCATTTCCGATTCTGATTGTGTATCCTTTTTTACAGAGGTTTTTCATCAAAGGAATCGTAATGGGGAGCGTAAAAGAATAGTGCCGGAATGGTCCACTACTACTAGCAGGAGTTAAAACGATGAAAAACCTATTCTTTTTGCATGATTCCTCCATATTCAAAAAAATTATGGCTGCCTTTTTGGCGGCCTTGCTGCCGCTGATGGCCATTACTTGGATGATAATAGAGAAGGGCTCGGAAAATATTCGCAGCGAGATCTCAGAATCGATACTGAATACGACTAGATTTTATATGGACTCTCTCGACAAGGAAGCGGATCGAATTAGCCGTTACTTGCCGAACTATGTGATGGACAAAGATTTGATGGAAATTGCTACAACGGGCAATGACATGAGCTCATATGAGCGTTCGCGCAAAATATTGGATATCCAGCGAAGGCTTGAGCTTATGAAAAATTCAAGTCCGTTTATTAAAGAAGCTAAGGCGTATATTCCATTAATCAAGCGCACGATTCTGAGCAATGATTTTGAGACCTCTTTGAATGAATCGGAGTATACCGCCATGCAGGCTAATGTGAAATTGTATGAAGAGCCGTTCATTTTTTGGGAGAACCGATTGTTTATAACGATGCAATATCCTATTATTTCAGTTAAAAATCCGTTGTATATTGTAGGGGTTGAGCTCTCAACGAGCAAAATAAAGGACACGTTATCGCAAATTGGCGGAACGCGAGACGGACACAGTGTGCTTCTTAATTTGGAACGCGGCTGGGAAATTGAAAGCGGGGTAGACTCGGCTTTACTGGGGCAAATGAAAGCTTTGGCTGTTAAAAAGCAGCAATCAAAGTCCAATGAAGGTTACGAAACGGTTATCTACAATGGTAAGCGCTTTCTTACAGTATATAAATATTCTACGCTTTGGAATTCCTATTCGATTACCTGTATTCCCGAAGAGAAGGTTCTTGGATCATTGCAAATGTACAGAACATTATTTTTATGGGCTTGTGCTCTTTCGGTAGGTATCGTCTTATTTTTCACCTATTTCCTATTGCGCTTTATTTACCGGCCTCTTATGAAGCTGGTGCAAGCCTTTCGCCGTGTTCAGCAAAATAGGCTGGAGCCGATTGTGATTGACCGTGGAGGAGATGAATTCGGATATTTGTACAAAGCCTTTAATGACACGGTAAGATCGCTCAATACGTTAATTAAGGAAAATTACGAGCAGCAAATTCGGAATCAGCGCTCGGAGCTGAAACGACTGCAATCGCAAATTAATCCTCATTTTTTATATAACTGTTTTTTTGTTCTGTGCCGATTAATTAAATTGGACAGTCAGAAGGAGAAGGCCTATCAATTTTGTTTATACATTGGGCAATACTTTCAGTTTATTACTCGCGATGATGAGGATGAGATCCCTCTCGAGCTTGAGGTAGAGCATTCGCGTACTTATGTTGACATGCAATCGATCTGTTACGGGGAACGGATACAGGTTTCTTTTGCGGGAGATGTCCCAGCTATTCACGTACCAAGGCTGATTTTGCAGCCTATTATTGAGAATGCCTATAAGCATGCTTTAGGCAATATGGTACAGCGCGGCGAATTGAAGGTACACAGTGACCAAACGGAAAATGAATTCATGATTTATGTGGAAGATAATGGCCAGAGCATTACGGATAAAGAGATTGAACAGCTACAGAAGAAGCTGCGGCATTCTACAAATCATATCGAGGAAACAACAGGAATTATAAATGTTCATCGTAGAATTCAACTGCGTTACGGAGAGGATTACGGCATTGCGCTGTCACGATCTGATTTAGGCGGATTGATGGTCACCATCAAACTGAGTGCAAGCTAGAGGAGGAAACACCATGTACAGACTGCTCATTGTAGATGACCTGCCCATTATTGTTGATGGTTTAGTAGAGCTGTTCGAGCAGACAGAGCATTTGCAGCTCGAAGTGATGAAAGCTTATTCAGGGGAAGAAGCATTGGAGGTATTATCCCAGCATCGCATGGATATCGTCGTATCCGACATTAAAATGCCGGGAATTGAAGGAATCGAGCTGTTGCAGGAAATAAAGGCACAGTGGCCTGCCTGCAAAGTTATTTTTCTAACGGGATATAACGATTTTCAATATGCAAGAAACGCCATTACTTACGGTGGTTTTGATTATATTCTGAAAATAGAAAGCGACGAAAAAATCATCCAGTCTGTCGAACGAGCCATCGAGAAAATAGAAGAGGAACAGGATCAAGTACAGATGATTACGAGAGCGCAAACCAGTATGAGACTGGCATTGCCCTCACTGCAAAAAGAGTATATATGGGGGCTTCTGCAGGGTAAGCATGCAGCGGAGAATCAGTTAAAGCAGGCCTTCAATGAATTAAATATTCCGCTCGATGCTGCCCTGCCGGTTTATGTACTTATTGCCAGAATCGATGTATGGAAGGAAATGTTCACTGCGCCGGATAAAGCTTTGTTAACTTATGCGCTGCAAAATATTGGCGACGAATATTTGTCTGCACAGGTAAGAAGCTATTCCGTTGTATTTGAGCTGTCAAAGATCGTCTGGCTGATTCAACCGAATAGCTCTGATGAGTTATCTACTGATACCAGTTCCAATAATTTGGATTTTGTTAGAGCCTATCGCTATACGAGCGGCATATTGGAAACGATTCAAGGTACATGCAAGAGGCTGCTCGGAACGACCGTTTCTTTTCTCCTTGGCAGCGAAGTGACGGAATGGAATGATCTATCGGATCGTTTTCATGCGAACAAATATGGTTTGGTGCAAGGGCATGGATTGTTTAATGAGGTCATTATGACCGATAAGGACATTCAGAATCAAGAGACAGACGATAAAGCCGGCAGCATTCATGATAGCTTTTACCATGCTCGGGTTCAATTGCTGATGAGCTGTCTGGAAAATAACAATCGGGAGCAGTTCAATAAATTGTATATGGAGCTTACTGCAATTTGGAATGTCCCAGGAACGCCTAATGAGCGCAAAATAGAAATGTATCATTCCCTCTCGGCAGTGTTTCTTTACTATATACACAAAAACCGGGACATTCGGGATTACATGAATACGCAGCTCGACTTGGAGAAGTTATACCGCTACGGGGATTCTACCTCATGGACGGAATTGATTCAGTATTATAGGCAAATGGCGGACTGTTTTTTTGAATGGAATACGCTGCGCGGCTCGCAATTGCCGACTGAGGTTGTAAATAAAATACATCGCTATATCGAAGAGAATTTGTCTACCGATATTTCCTTAACCGCTTTAGCGGATTACGTAAGCTTAAATCCTTCTTATTTGTCCAGACTTTATAAGCAAATAACGGGCATAGGCTTATCGAAATACGTGAACGACTATCGGAATTTAGTTGCCAAAGACATGCTTCTGAACACATCCATGAAAGTTAATGAAATTGCGGCTGCGCTCGGGTACAATTCCGCGCTTGCCTTTATTCGGTTTTTCAAGAAACAGAACGAGACGACACCGCAGGATTTCCGCATGGCAAGATGCCAGTCGCAAATGCAAGGTCAACAATAGTATATGGATTGTAAACAACGATCTCTGTCTCCTCCAGAACGCTCCCCTTACAATTGAGGTATAGAAAGCGAACAAGAGGAGGAGAAATTTTGAGAACATTAACAGCCGTATTACTAGGCGCAGGCAGCAGAGGAAGATACATTTATGGGCCGTATGCGGAGAAATTTCCGAATGAATTAAAAATGGTTGCTGTAGCTGAACCAAATGAAGAACGGAGAAATCGGTTTGCAGAAATCCATCAAATCGACCAAGAGCATGTGTATGACAGCTGGGAGAAAGTATTTGAGCAAGGGCGTATAGCAGATGTCATGATCATCTGTACACTCGATCGGATGCATTATATTCCGGCGATGGAGGCCATGAAGCTCGGTTATCACGTTCTGCTTGAGAAGCCGATGTCGCCTTCACTTACGGAATGCATTCAGCTTGAGCAGGCATCACTGCGGCATAAAAGGCTGCTTGTTGTTACGCATGTGCTTCGGTATTCACCTTTTTGGTCTGGGATTAAAAAATGTATCGAGGACGGCGAGCTTGGCATGGTGGGTACGATTCAATTAACGGAGAATGTTGGTTATCAGCATATGACGCATAGTTATGTGCGCGGCAATTGGCGGAATTCAGAGGAGACTAGTCCAATGATTTTGGCCAAATCGTGCCACGATCTGGATATCATCTCTTGGCTTATGGATCAGCCTTGTACAAGCGTTAGCTCGTACGGCTCTTTACTGCATTTCAGATCGGAGAATGCTCCGGATGGTTCAGCGGAACGCTGCATTGATGGCTGCGCCGTCGAGAAGGAATGTGCTTTCTCAGCGATAAAGATGTATATGCAGGCGCCGGATCACGCTTGGGCGAGATATATGACGAATGATTTGTCACAAGAGGGTATTCTGAAAGCGCTGAAGGAAGGACCGTTTGGACGTTGTGTATACCGCTGCGATAACAATGTCGTTGACCATCAGGTTGTGAATATGCAATTCGAGAATGGAGCGAATGCATCGTTCATTATGTCAGGATTGACGCAAAGCGGAACACGCCGTGTTCAAATGATGGGCACAAAGGGTGAAATTATTGGCGATATGGAGAAAGGTTCTTTTACGCTGTATCGTTATGCAACGGGAGAACAGCTTGAAATTCGCTGCAGTGTCCAAGGGGATGGCCACGGAGGCGGAGATGATCGGATGGTCAGCTCGTTCCTGAGAAACGTTTGCCAATTTGACAGCAATCCCTCACATGGCTTGACCTCTGCAACGGCGTCGCTGCAAAGCCATCTGATAGCATTTGCGTCGGAGCATTCGAGGCTGCATGAGGGGCTTGCGATCAAAATGTCGGATATGCTTGAGAAGCAAGAGCTGCCTGCATAAGGTAATTAGGCAGGTTGAGATAAGGTGTCTCAATAGTGATAGTACCCTTTTGTGCTTAATCATTGTGCAGCCGTCAGCGGCGCACAACATGCTAAGAGCACTCCCCTAACGAACTGTATTAAGCTTATTGTACAGAAAATTAGATTTTTTAAGTTTTAACGAATCTTAATGTCGTTATTTCAAGTTTTATAAGGTGTTATGCCTCATTTACCTCGAATTAACGATTCTGGAGTTCGTTAGAATTTCAAAACGATACGAATAGTCTAAATAAGAGCTGCTAGGTTCGTTAGCGATATATGCTTTAACGATGGCCGCTAGCAACAGAGCATTTTGAGCGTCAATAGTTGAGGCGAATTGTGTGAATACGTATAAATGCGAAAGTAGAATGCGTTGCAAAATTAAACCTATCGCTTCCATGCGAGGCACGAATAAAAAAGGGTGTGTCTCAAAAGAGATAAACTCACTGGAAAGATAGCTCGATTTCATTAATAATCATGCAGCTGATGAAAAAAAATGGCGTCACAGAAATTTATTTCTGTGACGCCATTACCTATTTGGGTCTATTTATTTTGAGATAGGCCTATTTATTTGTCCATGGCAAGAGCAATCTGGGCGGTGAAATGAGACAAGTAAACAAATGTATATCAAAGTCATAAGTTATCTCTTTGAAAGTCGGGTCAAGTTTCTTAAAGTAACAGTAAGAACATGGCCTGCAAGCTTCTACATCGGTTGCGATGGAATCTTAGGAAGGAGGATTGAGTGCTGCAAAAGACTTAAAGCAGGCTTGAAATGAAACCTATTGTATTGCATGTCTAGTAGTCTTTTTATTTGAGAATAGAAAGGGAGCTGTCATTAATGAAAAGAAGTAAAAGCTGGATAGCTATCGCATTGATAAGTGCCCTGTTGTTGACACTGGTTCCGGCAGTACAAGCGGAAGAGGGACAAGATCAGGGACAGTCTGCATTCCGTAATCTTGCTGCGGGGCTTGGATATGAATGGTCCGAAGCGCCGGAGGCCAAGTACCCGGATGATCATAATAAGCTGACCGATGGCATTTATGGAAAGTTGGATATGTCGGACCCGGCTTGGGTAGGGCATGTGAAGAAGATGACACGCGAGGTTGTGTTTGATTTAGGGGAGAAGAAATCTATCTCGAGCATTAAAGCGCGATTTTTGCAGGATTGGCCTGACAACACTATGCTTGTGCCGTTGACGGTCTCAATGTACGTATCCGACGACAAAGAAAATTGGGGAACGCTTTCACACAATTCAACCAAGCTGCTTTGGGGGGATGGGCCGCCAAGAGAAGAGGTATATGACTGGAATGGAAGCAGAGATGGCATCAAAAGCGGGAATTCTGATGCGGAGATGGCTTATGCCCGTTATGTGAAAGTAACCTTCTCGATGCATACGAGAGCTTGGACCTTCATTGATGAAATCGAAATATGGGGCGCAGATGGAAAAGTGGAAGGAGCGGAAGAAGTTGCCGCTGAGCAGCCGAGCTACTTAGAGCCGGGAGAAGCAACGGCTGGCATTCGTAATCTTGGATTGCTCTATAACGGACAATATGCGAATGATAAGGGTACTTGGACGAAGGATCGGATTATTCCTAATATCAGTTACGTAGACCTTGCCGGGGAACCAGTGGATTGGCTTTTTGACGGCGTTCTTTATCTTGGACTTACATCGCCGGCCGGAAATGCGTTTGGCGGAGGAGCTACGCTGGAGGACTGGAAATGGTACCTGAACAAAACATTTGCAGAAACAGGCGATATGCAGCAGCTAAACGAAGCGGCGATGGAAGTTGGAAGCAAGCTAAATCAGCCTGATCATAAGGTAAAGGTTGTTTTAATGATTCCAGACCCAGGTGAGTATGTGAACGATTTCGGAGATATTGACGGTGATGGTATATCTGAAAGCTTCAATGCTTCTGAAGTCGGAGAAATGAAAGCGTATGCAAATAGAGAGAAAGCGATACAGTGGTGGTTAAATGAAGCGGAACAAAAATGGGCATCAAACCATTACTCTCATCTTGAGCTTGCCGGCATGTACTGGCTGGAGGAACAAATCAGTACAAGCGCGACAGGGCCGGATTTAATTCGTTCGACGAGTAATAAAGTGCATGCTCAGAACTTGAAGCTTTTCTGGATACCGCACTTCTTAGCTTACAAAAGCCATATGTGGAAGGATGTCGGGATAGATGCTGTAGCCTTCCAGCCAAACTACTTTTTCGAGCCATTGGATGAGGATCGTCTGGAAGACGCCACGAACATAGCGAAGCGGTATGGGATGGGCGTTGAGCTTGAGTTTGATGATCGTATGGTGACTGATGGCGTGTTTAGGGAGCGGTATGTTGATTATTTAAACAGCGGCGTCCAAACCGGCTTTATGCAATCAGCCTTTAAAGCCTACTACCAAGGTAATAATGCTGTATTTGATACGGCGGTAAGTGCTGATCCTGCAACACGCATTTTGTACGATTGGCTCTATCAATTTATAAAAGGAACGTATCAAGCGAACAACGCTGCCCCTCCAAAGGCAGAAGTACAAATGAATGGCCAAGTGCTTCAAAGCGGAGTGGCTATTTCGGAAAGAGAACCCATTTCGTTTACATGGAAATTAATCAATGATGATGGAAGTGGATTGAATAAAGTAACAGCTACCTTTAATGGCAAGCCTTACACAGAAGGAACGGTTATAAATTTGGCAGGCAAGCCAGGAAAACATGAGCTTGTCATTACCGTAGCAGCAGGCAAATCGGAAAAAACATTTTATGTGATTGAAGCGGGTACCAGCGCATCCGATTTGAAAACATTAATTGAAAGCTACAAGGAAACCAAACAATTCACAAATGACGAAGCAGCTCGCTCGCTGAACAATTATTTGGAGATGATGAGCCGGTTCGAAGGAAACGACAAGTCGAAGTTTACCAAGTACTTAAAAGGCTTTAATGCGAAGCTGGAGCTTCTGAAAAAAGAGCATATGATTACAGACGGGGCGTACAGCACGCTGAAGGAAGACGTCTATTACCTGCTTGGAAATTTGGCACAGAATAAAGCCGCGGAAGCATCTACAGTAGAAGCCGGTAATCCAAATTATGCTCCGGGGAAAGCAGTTGATGGATTCCCTTCAACAAGATGGGCAAGTGAACTGCTGAACAACACATGGTTCCAGGTCGATCTCGGTGAAGTGACGGAGATGGACACTGTAACGATTGATTGGGAATACGCTCGCGCAAAAACCTATAAATTACTCGTCTCCGATGATAAGCAAAATTGGAAGAGTGTGATCAAGGAAAATGACGGCGTAATTACGGCGAAGGACGGCAAAGAAACGGTTCATTTTGACCCGATCAAGGCTAGATACATTAAATTTGAAGGGATCGAAAGAGCAACATTTTACGGATATTCGTTCTATGAATTTGGCGTTTATCACTTATCGGGAGCAGAGGAAGCCAAGCCTATTGAAGGCATTAAAACTACGGTAGATGCGGCATCCAAAAAAGTAACTTTAGACGGTCTGGTGATGAATGGCGATCTTGCAAACGTAAGTTTGAAAGTCGTCGATCCACAAGGCAAAGTTCACTATGAAGCGAAGAAGATGAGTGAAGCTGCTGGAAACTTTCAATTCGACTTTACACTTACAGGTGAACTAGAGGGAACCTATGAGGCCTATCTAGCGACAGATGATATGAGTGAGCCGGAGAAGATTACTTTTGAATACAAGAAAGAGATTGAGCTTATTAAGACGATAGAAGGCGTTAAAGCAGGACTAGATACTGCGGCAAAAAAGGTAACAATTGATGGGTTAGTGGTGAATGGCGATCATACAAAAGTAAGCTTGAAGGTGCTTGATCCACAAGGCAAGGTAAATTACACAGCCGAGACGGCGAGTACAGAAGCTGGAAACTTTCAATTCGCCTTTACATTGACAGGTGATGTAGAGGGAATCTATGAGGCGTATCTAGCACTAGATGATATGAGCGAGCCTAAACGGGTTACTTTTGAATACAAAAAAGTATCGACTGGCGGAGGAGGCGGTGACTCGGTCATTTCCACTCCTGACTTGTTCCAGCTGCAATCAGATGGTTCTGTCAAAGCGGAAATGAGCACTAAGCTTGATCCGAGCGGAACGATGGCTGTCGGTGTGGTCAGTGAACAAGACCTTCAGAAGGCGATAGCTCGGGCGAAAGCAGATAAAGACGGAAAGCTGAAAGCAACGATTGTGCTTAACAAAAACGGCGAGGCAGCGAAGTATGCCTTGGATCTTCCTGTATCCTTCTTGTCTGATCATCCTAACTTGCTTATTGAAGTAACGACGCCTAAAGCAACGATCTTGCTTTCTGGACAGATGCTGGTGAAGTCAGCAGAGCTTGGCAAGGAGCTGCGTCTTATCGTTGGCGAGCGGGACCTTAAAACGTTGAAGCAGGATGTACAAATCCAGGTAGGTGAAAGAGCAGTCGTTGAGCTTTCGGCGCTATTGGATGGAAAGGCTTATACATGGACCAATGCAAAGGCACCGATTACCGTTACGGTTCCGTATTTGTTAACAGACAGCGAGACAGCGTCAAGCATCGGTATATTGTCCATTAATGAACAAGGTACAGCATCAGCAATTGTGGCAGCAGCCTATTCTAACTCAGATAAACATATCAGGTTCCAAACAGACCGAATGGGCATCTATGCAGTATTTTATAAACAGCCCGCAGCAGCCTTTACAGATCTCGGCAAATACTCTTGGGCGCAGGAAGCGGTTGAGAAGTTGGCTGCCTTAGGTATCGTAAAAGGAACATCGGCTGCAACCTTCAGCCCGGCTGTAGAGGTAAGCCGAGCAGACTTTATTCTAATGCTTGTAAGAGCGTTAGGCTTGAAGGCGGAGGCAAGCGATGCATTCACAGATGTTCAGCCATCGGATTATTATTATGATGCAGTGGCTATTGCTAAGAAGCTAGGCATCGTTACCGGCATGGAGGGTGGACGATTTGAGCCGAAGGCAAAGATGACAAGGCAAGATATGATGGTTATGGCAGCGCGGGCATTAAAGGCAGCGGAAGCGTTAGAGCTAACGGGAGATATTGCATCGCTCAGCAGCTTCAAGGATGCAGATAAGGTGCCAGATTATGCAGCCAGCAGCATAGCAGGCATGATTGAGCTAGGGCTCATTCAAGGCGATGGCGGCATGATCAAGCCAAGCAGCCATACTACCCGTGCTGAAACTGCAGTGTTTCTTTACCGAATCTTGAATTTGCTATCAGCGAAAGAATAGTTTAACGAGGCAGTATGACAGGAGTCAGCTTAATCAAGCTAAAGAAGAGGAGTCCCATGCGGGGCTCCTCTTCTTTTCTTCGTATATAGCAGATTAGACGGTTGTCCGATCCTCTTGCGCCAGCTTCGTATAGTACAGCTTGAAAATGAGATCCTGATTATAGTTTCCGAAACCAGAGCCGAATAAAGTAAAGCCGCCAATATGCTCAGCATCCTCCAAAATCGCAATGCGGAACGTCCAGTGACTGTTGCTAATATCAATCTGGTCGAGACTTACATCCGAGAGCCTAAGGCCGTCCATGTAAGTGCCATCCTTCTTAATAATCAACCGCTTCAATAAACCGAATTGGTTGACATCATCAAACCACCAAGGTGGATTAAGCTTGCCTTTTCCGCCATAATCGGCAKGGCTCGTCCACATGCCAACATTTACACCATTAAAGAAAAACGTAAGATCCGAAGGCCAGTTCATATTGGTGAGAGGCGCTTCAGACGAAATTTCCATCGAAATTTCGAGCTCGTCTGGACTCTCGCTCGTTAATAGGAAGTTAGGAATTTTGTATTCGATATAACCTTGCGAGAACCATAATATTTTGGCGTTCACGCGATCGGGATCAAGAAAGTAGCGGGGGTCGTCGAAAATTCCGATAACCTTCTCCGTCGTGCAAATGCCGCAAGTAGGAACGATGTTGAGATCGGTATAGTGTCCGATGGAAACCTCGGTTCTGCGTGACTCGCGCTGTACGACGTCCTTGCGGGGGAATGCTATTTCAAGTCCATCCATGCTAAGCGAGCACACCTTCTGAGCGGCACCGCCTTTGCCGGGGGTCATTTCGGATTTGATGATTCCGGCCTTCTCCAGCTTTTTCACGTGCATTGTCATGATTGCACTGCTTAAGCCTAAAGCCTCTGCCAGCTCGCGAATGTTCATTGATTTTTTGGAGAGCAGGTGAATCATTTGAATGCGTACATTACTCGATATAGCCTCAAATATAGGCAGGCTTTGCTCTGATAGCTCGATTTTCAAGGGTTACCTCCGAATAAGAGTTATTATTAATACATATGTGAATGTTTAGAGTAGGCTATAGTCTGTAATATACATGAAAACAGTCGAAATCACAAGGAATATTGCTTGAAATAGCCGCTGCAAGCCATGAAGAAGATAACCATATTGTAAATTAATTCGCCGTATCGTTTACTTGTGTGTACAAATTCATTTTTTTTGGATAAGCTTTATAAAATGAATATTTTTTGGTAGCATAATTATTAGTAAATGATCTAACAAATCTGTTTCCATAAAGAAAGGTGACCTTATTCATGCACATTGATCTTTCTAATAAAACAGCTTTAATCACAGGAGCTACTGGCGATTTAGGACGGGTTATGGCACGTACACTGGCAAGCTGCGGCGCTAACATCGTTCTGCACTACAATAATAACGAAGCAAAGGCCAAAGAATTGCAGACGGAAATTACAGCTATGGGCAGAAAATCGATGATCGTACAGGCAGACGTAACGAATGAGCAGCATATTAATGAAATGAAAGCTAAGGTAACAGAGGAGCTCGGCCATGTAGACATCGTTGTCGCTAACGCGGTCATTCAGTACCAATGGACAAGCATACTAGAACAGCCTGTTGCTGATTATGTCAGCCAATTCGAATCCTGCGTATTGCAAAGCGTCTTTTTAGCGAAAGCTTTTGTGCCGGCAATGATCGAGCGGGGCGGCGGTAGAGTCATTGGCATCAACACCGAATGCGCGATGCAAAATTTTGCAGGACAATCAGCCTATACAGCTGGCAAACGCGGGATGGATGGCGTCTATCGTGTGTTAGCCAAAGAAGCTGGGGAGCATCAAATTACGGTTAATCAGGTTGCGCCAGGGTGGACCATCAGTGATCGCGATCGTGCTACTGGTACGGAGGAGAACCTTGCTTATTCACAAAACGTTCCGCTTAAACGCAGAGGAACGGACCAAGAGATTGCCAATACGGTCGCTTTCCTAGCATCGGATCTAGCAAGCTTTATAACTGGCGCTTACATTCCTGTAAACGGCGGAAACGTTATGCCTGCCATCTAGAATAAGGGAGAGTTAAGAGGATGAGCCCCAGAAAACGATTGTGGCGCATATGGGCAGCTTTAGGCAGCATGAGAATGGAGGGGAAGCTGTTTATCGTTTTCCTGCTTCTAATCACGCTGCCGTTATCGTTTATAGGCTACATCTCATATAGCAATTACTCGCGTTCGATTGAGGAGAAAACGATTGTCTATTCGACCAAAATGCTCGAGAACATGATGGTTCGTGTTGACGATTATATCGAGGATATGATTCGTATTTCCTCCATTCCTGCGTACCAGAACGATATCAAACAAAATCTGATTCTCTCGAACAGCTATTACGAGAAAAGGCAGCAAACGTCGATCGATAATAGCAATCAGGTGCCTGACGATTTTGACCTTCTGCTCTTGATCCAGCGAGGCATAGAGGGGAATATTTCGTTCATCAATACGATAAAACGCGGCGCCAACTCGGTTTATATATTTGATCAGTTCGGCAATGGCTATTATTCTACAGCAGGCGGCGGCATTCGGCTGAACGTGAAGGAGAGCTATGAGAAATGGCGAGAGCTCATTAATACTTCCGGCGGTGAAGCGAGACTGTTCAGCACGCAAAAATATACGAGCAATTTGCAGAGCGTCAAATATGCGTTTACCGTCGTTCGCAAGGTGATTGATAAATCGCTTAAGCCTATCGGCATGATTGCGGTGGATGCGAATATTAGCGTCATTGAGGATCAAATGAGTGAGCTCGACAAGGTGACAAATGGAAAATCGGTCATTATCGATGAGCTTGGCAATGTCGTTTATGACAGCGACAAGCAGCGAATGGCCACAAACATTATGAGTGATCCTACGGTAGCCCAAGCAAAGGGCACGAAGGGGAGCTTTTATTTTGAGCGTGACGGTGTTAATCGTTTATACATTTATACGACCTCGCCCAATACGAAATGGAAGGTAATGACCTCCATTCCGGACAGTGAGCTGACGAAAGATGCCGTTGTCATTCGCAACGTAACCTGGATCGCTACAATTATTACGATTATCGTCGCGCTTTTTATTTCTGTTGTGTTTTCCTTTGCACTAACGAATCCGCTCCGCAAAATGATGCGATTGATGAAGAACGTGCAGGAGGGTGACTTTAACGTTCAGTTTCAAGTGAAATATCGGGATGAGGTAGGCCAGCTAGGCAATCAGTTCAACCGAATGATTGTCCGAATTGATCACCTCATTCAGGATATTTATTTGATGGAGACAAAGAAGAAGGAAGCTGAACTGCACGCGCTGCAAAGCCAGATCAATCCGCATTTCATGTATAATACGCTCGAATCGATCCGAATGGCGGCTGAGCTGAACGACGATCAGATCGCAGCCGACATGATTGCCATACTCGGAAAGCTGCTGCGATACAGCATAAGCGATTTGCATGAGGAAGTAACGCTGGAGAATGAGGTTCTGCATATGCGCAACTATGTGGAAATGCTTAATTATCGTTATCCGAACCGCTTCCATTTAGAAACGCATATAACCGATGACATGCTGAAGTATCCTATGATTAAGCTTGTGCTGCAGCCCATTGTCGAGAATGCAATTTATCACGGCATGGATGACAATAAGGCCTCGATGAGAATTGTGATGAGCAGCGAGTGTACGCCGCTTGGTGTACTGCTTCGCATAAAAGATGATGGGCTTGGCATGGATGAGGATACATTAGATCGCTTAAACCGTTCACTTGCAGGATCGGAGGAAGCGGTCGTCAAGCGCAAATCAGGCGGAATCGGCTTGAAAAATGTAAACGAGCGTATCAAGCTCCACTACGGAAACGTGTATGGCTTGAAGGTGACCAGTGAACGGGGGAAAGGCACCGAGGTTATTTTACAGTTTCCACTATAATGAGGGAGAGACGCTGCATGAACAAATACATTTGTATGCTGCTGCTTATTGTTCTTTTGTCCAGCATAGGCTTGACGGGATGCCAGAAGGCACAAGGCAACAGCGAAAAGGAAAAGGAGCCCGTTAGCAAAGAGGAACAAGTTAGTCAAAATGTGACGATTAACGTAATGACCAATCGCGTTGATCTGATGGAGAATGGCGTGTTTCAAAAATATGCCGATCAATTTGCACAGCTGAATCCTGGCGTAACGGTCAAGTTTGAGGGCATAACCAATTATGCCAGCGATATTATGCTGCGCTTATCCACCCGCAGCTTAGGCGATGTGCTGCTGCTTCCGAACAATATTAAAAATGAAGACTTGCCTGATTATTTTGAGCCGCTAAGCGACAGCTTGTTCGAGCATATTCATTTTGCAGACTTTAAAGCCTATGCTGGACAACGCTTTGGCATTGCTACCGGCGCTTCCACGACAGGGATCGTATATAATAAGCAAGCTTTCAAAAAGGCAGGCATTACACAAATTCCAACGACGTTGGAGCAGTTTTATGCAGCATGCGAGAAGCTGAAGAAAGCCGGCATTGTGCCTGTCTATCTGAACTATGGCGCTCAGTGGCCGCTTATGACTTGGGGCGAGGATCTAGTCAGCTATATGACTGGCAATGCCGACTATTTAAATAATATGGTCAACACGGACGAGCCGTGGACTATTGATAATGCATGGGGACAGTCAATTTCCATTGTCAAAACATTAATATCAAAAGGTTATGTGGAAAACCAATTGCTTACGAATCAATGGGAAACATCCAAAAAAGAGCTTGCTGACGGTAGAGCCGCCATGTATTTAATGGGTAATTGGGTTATCAATCAAGTTATTGCAGCGGGTGCGAAATCAGAAGATATCGGCTTTTTCCCATTCCCTTACGACAATAGCGAGAAGCGCTTCTCGCCGCTAAGCCCGGATTGGTTTGTGGGTGTAAGCAAATTTAGCGAGAATAAAGAGCTGGCCGAGGCGTGGGTCAAATTTTTTGTAAACGAATCTGGTTATGTTGATGATTCGGGCTTCTTGCCTGTGATTGAGGATAAGCAGCCTTCCTTGCCGCAATTTCAACAGTTTTTATCGTTCAACATCGAATTTCTGGAGCGAAGAGTGCCAGACGACCTCTTGCTTGAAATTGCGAATACAGCTCAAATTGCATTTTGGTCCGGCGATTATATTCAAGAGTGGATTGCCTCTCCAGATTTGCAGAAGGTGTTTACCGAATACAATAGGCGCTGGAAAGAAGYGCGAACCATTACTGAAAGCTAAGGTGGACTACCGATGTCAAACAAGGTTACGATGCAGCAAATTGCTGATTATTTAAGCGTATCAAAATTTGTTGTCTCGAAGGCGCTCTCCGGCAAAGGCGGCGTCAGTGAGGCAACACAGGAGCGGGTTATTCAAGCGGCATCTCAGCTGGGTTATTTTACGCAAAAGAATGCTTATGTGAAAACAATGAAGCTTGAGCAGCTTCCCAAAACGCCTGCCGCCCACAAACAATCGGTGCTCGTGCTTATGCCTAATATTCGCTTCCAAACGAAGGAGTCGCTGTATTGGGGAAGAATCCTCGATGGGATTGCTTCGCGATTGGAGGAAGATGGTTATGGCATGGTCATTGTGTCAGAGCAAAGCGTCGATCATTTCCTTCATTTCTTGAACCCGAATGGCATATTGGGGCTTATCGGCGTGGGAGAAATTTCAACTCCGCTGCTGCTAGAGGTGCATCGCATCGGCCTGCCAATGGTGCTCGTGGATCATGAGGATATGTTGATTCCTAGTGATACGGTGTTTACGAACAATTATGATTCAATGTATCGCTTGACAAAACATTTGATTGGTAAAGGACATACGCAGCTGTGCTTTATTGGTGATATGAATTATTCGCGGAGCTTTAAGGATCGGTTTCTTGGGTTCCGAAGTGTACTGGAGGAGCAGGCTCTGGTGGAGCCTAGGTTTCAAATGAGCAATGACTGTTATCTTCCCGTTGAAGGTTTTGAGCATGAGCAGTTTCAAGAGCCGATAAAACAGTGGGCAATCAAAAGGCTCAAGGCAAAAACGATGCCTACGGCGCTTCTATGTGCAAATGACATGATCGGTATCGGTGCAATTGACGCCATGAAGGAGCTAGGTATTGCGGTGCCGGAAGAGGTGTCCATTACAGGCTATGACAACATTGACGATTCCTATCGCATGACACCTTCTTTGTCGACGGTGCATGTGCCTAAGGAAGCGCTTGGCAAGCGTGCGGTAGAGAGGCTGATTAGCAGAATAACGAACAAGCAGGAGCCGATGGAGAAGCTGCTTGTAGCTGGAGAGATCTTGTACCGAGAGTCAACGGCGCAGGTGAAAGCATGACTTAGGACATAGGTTGATGCATGAACAATGAGTTTTAAATGGATGAATTGCTTATGATTTGTCATATTGATAGCGATTTCGAATATAATTAAAAATATATATTGTATATATTATATATACAAAATTCGCGATATTCGACAAGAAGAGTGGTTAAAAACGCCTAATGTATAGGAGAAAAGCTATAAATTAGCGTCTTCCTTAGTTCTAAAGAAGGGTAATTTACTTCATTCGACAAAGATGTGGGTATTGCCTAAAAAGAGGCTAACCTATATTATATATTACAAATATTAATATGGAGCTTGGTGATAGCAAATGAATTCAACAGTCCGTACGCCGCTTTACCAGAAAATCCAGGATTATATCCGCGAGTTGATTGCTACGGAAGGCTTGAAGGCGGGGGACCGCATTCCGACCGAAAAAGATCTAATGAAGTTGTTTAACGTCAGTAAAATAACTGTAGTGAATGCGATGGTCGGACTTGCGAACGATGGAATCATTTCCCGAGTACCGGGAAAGGGCAGCTTCGTCAGCAATGATGGGCCGGTAGAAGTTGATGAGACAGTGCCGGCTACGCCGACAGTTGGTTTAGAAAGAGCGGCAACCCAGAATAAAACGCGTATGATTGGTCTCGTTATGCCATCTATTTATGATTATTTTGCCATCCGTTTAGTTGAGGGAGTGCAGAGGGCGCTAAGAGAAAAGGGCTACCGAAGCATGATTTTGCTGTCTGAGGGCGATGTGGATAAAGAGAAAGAAGCGTTTAAGACGCTAAAGGAATTCGGTACGGACGGTTTGCTTGTATTTCCCGTAGATGAAGAGAATTATAACGAAGAAATATTAAATATGAAGTTCAATGGCTACCCCTTTGTACTTATCGATCGTTTCCTGCCTGGCGTAGAAACCAATTATATCGCTGCGGATGGAAGGCTTGGAACAAGCCTTGCTGTCGAATATATGTGGGAGCTTGGGCACCGGGAAATTGCGATTTGCTCAGATTCTCCGCTGCAAACGATTACGGTACAGGAGCGGATTGAAGGTTATATGGACGCTTTGAAAAACAAAGGCGCACTCATTAATCCAGCTCATATTATTACTGATTTTAATGTTGGCAGTATTAAGGATGCGGAGAAGCACCCGTTATACCGCTATATTCGCAACCGAATGGCTACAGCGTATATTACGCTTAACGGAAGGCTGGCTGTTCGAATTTATCAAATGGCTAGGCAAGCGGGGCTTCGCGTGCCTGAGGATTTGTCTATTATCAGCTTCGATGACCCGACATCAATCGTAGATGAGTTCAGCTTGTTTACACATATTAATCAATTTGAGCATGATATGGGTTACCGTGCAGCAAGCACATTGATCAATATTATTGAGAATGGGGTAGACCCAAACAATAGATATAGCAAAACGCTGCTTAATCCTGAGCTGGTTATCCGCCAAACGACTGGACCAAGACCAGTTCAATAATTGAATAAGCGATAAAATTGAGAATCTTTTCCGCTAAGGAAAAGATTTTTTTATTTATATATTGAATATATTGAATCTATATATTATATTATGAATAAGACGAATGTTTATAAAGCTTGGTTGCAAAGTCATATAGCGAAGTTTTGAATAGTTTCGCGAGTACGATCTGAAAACGCTAACATTTTGAAGTCGATAGGCATGTATGGGAAAAAGCCTGTATGAAATATAGAACTGGATGATAAAGGAGACCTACAAATGCCATACGAAAAAGTGAGAACGGAGCAGTTGAAGTCGCTGTTGGACCGGTTGAAGGAACAAATCTACAAGCCGCTTACGGATTTGAAAGTAACCGCTTGGGTTACTGAGGAGCCGGTTTCTTACGAGGATAGGAAGACAGGCCGGAAGATTGAACTCGCTGCGGGTGACCGTTGGGGAAATCTTTGGGACTGCGCTTGGTTTCACTTTAGCGGAAAAGTGCCGCAAGAGGCGAAGGGCTCCAAAATTGTGCTTCTTATCGATGTGAATGGTGAGCTTTGTTTAGTAGATGAAGAGGGAACACCTACTCAGGGTTTAACGAATATAAATTCTGAGTTTGATTATAGCCTTGGCCTTCCAGGCAAACGTGTTGTACACATTAGTGAAAGCGCGCAGGGAGATGAAGAAATTGATTTGTGGGGCGACGCAGGCTGCAACGACCTGTTCGGTCGCTTCCGCAGCGGCACTTTGAAGGAAGCCCAAGTCGCAATCTGCCACGAGAATATACATCAGCTTTATTATGACGCTGAGGTGCTTCTGGAGACGGCGGATCGTTTGCCTGAAGGTTCAGCACGCAGAGCACGCATTTTGCAGTCTTTGTATGAAGCCTCTCATATCCTTACATCTTTGAGTGAAGAAAGAGTAGCTAAGGCATCGAAACTGCTGCGTGAGCAGCTTGATAAACGCGGCGGAGATCCAGTGCTTACTATTAGTGCCGTCGGCCACGCGCATATGGATCTTGCTTGGTTATGGCCAATCCGCGAAACCATCCGTAAGGGAGCACGCACATTTTCAACGGTGCTGCGGATGATGGAACGCTACCCTGACTACATCTTTGGAGCAAGCCAGCCACAGCTTTATGATTGGATGAAAATTCATTATCCGAAGCTGTATGCAAGCATCAAAGAGCGCGTGCAAGAGGGGCGCTGGGAGCTGCAAGGCGCAATGTGGGTTGAATCGGATACAAACGTACCTAGCGGGGAAGCGCTAATTCGTCAAATCCTTTACGGAAAACGGTATTTCCAAGCAGAGTTTGGTCAAGAGATGAAGTCGCTTTGGATGCCGGACGTATTTGGATACACAGCGAGCCTGCCTCAAATTTTGAAAAAATCAGGCGTTGATTACATGATGACGCAGAAGCTGTCATGGAGCATTTACAACCGTCATCCCCACCATACGTTCCACTGGGAAGGAATCGACGGCTCGCGTGTCCTAACTCATATGCCGCCTGAGGATACGTATAACAGCCCAGCTGCACCTCGTTCCATTGTGAAGGCAGAGAATGAATACATGGACAAAAACGTATCGGAGAATTGTCTCATGTTGTTCGGAATTGGCGATGGCGGAGGCGGTCCTGGCGAAGAGCATCTCGAGAGATTGCAGCGGGAGAAAAATTTACTTGGCCTTAGCCCAGTTGTTCAAGAGCATTCTTCACAATTTTTTGAGAAGCTTGCAGTTGGCTCTGATCGTTATCAAGTGTGGTCCGGGGAGCTTTATCTGGAGCGCCATCAAGGAACGCTGACGAGTCAAGCGCGCAATAAACGGTATAACCGTAAGCTTGAGAAAGCTTTGCGCGAGCTCGAATATGCAGCTGTCTTGGCTGAAAGAACAAAGGGCAAACCTTATCCTGCGCAGGAGCTGGAAACGATATGGAAAGAAGTGCTGCTCTATCAATTCCATGATATATTGCCAGGCTCCTCTATCAAGCGCGTATACGATGAATCGCTGGAGAGATACGCTATACTGCTGGACCGTGTCGAGCAGTTAATTTCCGAAGCGTACGAAGCGGTGGCACAATCCGTACCTGCTGAGAAAGGCTCTGAGGTAATCTTTAACTCCCTGTCATGGGATCGGGAAGAATGGTTTGAAAACAATGGCACATGGCAGCGGGTTCGTATTCCTGCTATGGGATATGCCGTTGCAACTGGTTCACTAGCGCTTGCTGAGACGGCAGCAGCTGAAGCAGAAATTGCAGCTGCCCGGACGCAAGAGAAAACAGCGGCAAATAACCTCTTTCCTGATATGAGGGCATCGGCTATCGATCGGATAATGGAAAATGATTTGTTATCGGTTACGTTCGCTGAAGACTTCACGATTATATCCATCATTGATAAAGAGCTTGGCCGGGAAATCATCCCGCATGGCCAGAAGGCGAATGAACTCAGCCTGTATCATGATGAGGGCGATGCATGGGATATTAAACAAGATTATCGCCTCTCGGGAGGAGTACCGCTTGAGCCATCTGAATCATCAGCTTTCCAAGATGGACCAACGGTAGGCTTGCTGCTTGTATATCGGTTTGGTCAATCAACAATGACGCAGAAGGTCATCCTGACTCAAGGCAGCCGCCGTATCGATTTCGTTACGGACGTTGATTGGAAGGAATCAGCGAAGATGCTGCGTACATCCTTCCCTGTCAATATTCGTTCGGACAGCGCAAGCTGTGAAATTCAGTTCGGCTACTTGAAACGCCCTACACATCGCAATACGCTGTGGGATTATGCGAAGGATGAAATTTGCGCTCATCAATGGATCGATCTTTCGGAGTCGGATTATGGCGTCGCACTTCTCAATGATTGCAAATACGGACATCGTGCTTGGCAGAATGTGCTGGATTTGAATCTTTTGCGCAGTACATCGTATCCAGATCCAGAAGCCGATCAAGCAGAGCATCAGTTTACGTATTCCTTGTACCCGCATAAAGGGGATCATGTTCAGGCAGAGGTTTATAAGCGTGGATATGAGCTTAACGTACCACTGCGTTCGGTAAGCATGACAGCAAGCGACGAGGCACAGCATTTGCCAGCAGCAAAATCATTTTTCAGCGTTGACCATTCCAATGTAATGGTTGAAACGGTGAAGCAGGCAGAGGACGGAGATGATCTAATCATCCGTTTATATGAAACCGCAGGAACACATCTTAAGGCAAAACTCATTGCAGCTATGAACGAAGCGGATGCTTGGCTTACTGATTTGATGGAAACACCCATCGATAGAATCCATGCGGAGGAAGGGGCATACCACCTGGCCTTTACTCCATTTGAAATAAAAACGATCCGTTTGGCAAGGAGGTAAAGCATATGACAGAGTCTGTATTGTGGAAACGAATTTGGCGGCACAAACTATTTTATTTGTTTATGCTGCCCGGCATCATCTGGTTTTTCCTCTTTTCCTACGTCCCACTTTTTGGCGTACAAGTGGCATTTCGTGATTTCATGTTCTCTGGGGGCTTCACTGGAAGCCCCTGGGCAGGACTGAAATACTTCCAGCAGTTTTTCTCCTATTATCAGTCATTCGAGTTGATCCGCAACACGATTATCATCAGTCTCATGAAGCTTCTTATCGGATTTGCAATGCCTATATGTCTTGCAATTCTATTGAACGAGGTTCGCAACATTAAATTTAAGAAAACCGTGCAAACGCTTTCTTATTTACCGTATTTCGTTTCATGGATTGTCGTTGTTACGCTGATGCAGCGTCTTCTTACTCCATCTGGAGGTCCAATCAATGAATTGCTTGGTGTGTTTGGTGTAGAACCGATTCAGTTCTTGAACAATACAACATGGTTTTATCAAATCGTTGTAGGCTCAGATATTTGGAAAAACATCGGGTGGAACTCGATCATCTATATGGCAGCAATCGCCGGCATTGACCAGCAGCTTTACGAGGCGGCTAAGATCGACGGCGCTGGGCGCACTCGCCAAATGTGGCATGTAACGCTTCCTGGTATTCGCAACATTGCCGTTATTTTGTTCATACTCTCGGCCGGCAGCTTAATGAGCGCTGGTTATGAGCAGCTGCTCCTGCTGAACGGTCCGGCTACCGCCGCAATCGGCAGCGTACTCGATGTGCATGTTATCAGCTCCGGTATAGGTGAAGGCCGATTAAGTTATGCGGCTGCTGTAGGATTATTCCAGAGTGTCATTGCACTCATTCTTATCGTGACTGTCAACCGAATTGCTCGCAAGGTTAGCGACGTATCCCTGTTTTAAGGAGTGGTTTGATATGGCGAAAAGCCGATTTTCTATATTTAGCATTTGTAATTATATTTTCTTAACATTGTTCGGATTGTCGATGATCTACCCGTTTATTTACATTCTGGTCTACTCGCTCAACGACGGAAAAGATTCGATGATGGGTGCGCTTTATTTCTTCCCTCGTAAATTTACACTCGACAATTACGTAGAGGTTTTTGATAATGCCCGCATTTGGCAGGCCTACAAAATTACGCTGCTACGCACTGTGCTCGGCACATTCCTGCACGTAGGGCTTTGTACGCTGATGGCTTATGCGCTTTCCAAAAAAACGCTGCCAGGAAGAACATTTTTTACGTATTACATCTTTTTGCCAACGATATTCAGCGCTGGATTCATTCCGTATTTCATCACGTTGCAGAAGCTGCATCTGATCAACAGTTTTTGGGTATATGTCATTCCGATGCTGTTCAATTTCATGCATATCGTCATTCTTCGAACGTTCCTGCAAGGCATACCGGAGGAGCTAGAGGAATCGGCACGAATTGACGGCTACGGTGACTTTCAAATATTCCTTAAAATCATACTACCGTTATCGGGTCCAGTTCTTGCGACTATCGCTTTGTTTATCGGGGTTTCGCATTGGAACGACTGGTTTACAGGCGCCTATTATGTGTCGGATAAAAATCTGATACCAGTTCAAACGCTGCTGCAAGAATTGCTGACCGAAGCGGAAGCGCTATCATCCTCCATGCAGAGAGCGGCGCAGCAAGGCGGTCAGACCGTCAGTGTCAATGTGGCTGGGGCAACACCGGAATCGCTTCGAATGGCTTTGCTCGTTATCACGGTGTTTCCGATCTTGTGTATTTACCCGTTTTTGCAGCGTTACTTCGTCAAGGGCGTTATGATTGGCTCGGTCAAAGGATAATCGTCCGCATTCGGGACTTTATCATATTTCATTACAGTTCACGGGAGGGTTTTTATGAAGAACAAAAGAGCAAAAAGCACTTCGTTGTTTCTCGCAGTAACTCTGATGGCGGTTACGCTGTTTGGCTGCAGCAACAACAACGGTGGCGCCGTCAATAAGCCTTCGGACAACGCAGGCACAACTAACAGCGGTACAGAGCAAAAAGAGGTGAAACTCAAAGTTCTTCACAACTGGAACGGCTCCAGCGGCAGCGACACAGATACGACGGCGATCGAGAAGGTTATTAAAGAAAAAACGGGGATTACGATCGAGTGGGAATATACAAAGGGCAGTGAAGTTGAGAAAGTGAACACCATTTTTGCAACTCAAGATATGCCTGATATTTACACAGGTCCAGCTTGGGGCGGAGAGCTAGATGGAATTATAAAAGCAGCGAAGGAAGACCAATTGGTCGATCTTTCGGATAAGCTGGACAAATATCCAAATCTAGCAAAAGCGATTCAGAAAGACAATGTTCCGCCAGCGCTTTACGAGAAAGCTTTTGATGTGTATGATGGCAAGCAGTTCTTGCTTTACCAGAACCACCCTGCAACACCTGAGGATGCAATGGATTGGCTTTATGGCTTCTACGTCCGCAAGGATATTGCTGAGAAGGTTGGAGTAGACCCGCAATCCGTACGTACAAAGGAAGAGCTTTACAGCTTCCTGAAAAAAATCAAGGACGCTGACCTGAAGGAAAATGGTATGTCTGTTATTCCTCTCGGAGGCTTCCATAACGGCTGGGCTGTCGGTATCGGCAATACGATGTTCTATGGCTCTGGTTATGTAGATAAAGGTGATGGAACGCTGGAAAACAGCTTCTTCTCGAAACAATACGAGGATTATACGCTGTATTACCGCAAGCTGATCTCCGAAGGTCTGCTTGATCTTGAAGCGTTTACGCAAACCGATCCAATCGCGAATGAGAAAATCAAGCAAGGTCGTATTGCAGTGCTGGCTGCTCACTATCCAGYGATTCTCGATGCTTCCAAGGACTATGTGAAAGCGCATCCAGGCAGTGATTATATTCCAGTTGGCCCGCTTGAGCGTGCTGGCGCTGCTGCAGACCGTCCTGCTGACCTTTCTATTCAAGGAAACAACGTAACCGTTATTCCGAAAAAATCGAAAAACGTAGATGCAGCGCTTCGCTTGCTGGACTATCTTGCTTCTGATGAAGGTTTCCTTCTCGTACGTTACGGCATTCAAGGCGAACATTGGGATATGGAAAACGGCAAGCCTGTAGCCAAAAAAGAATGGTTTGATAAATTCTCAGCGGATACAACTGGCAAGATGAAGAAAAACGAAGGCATGGGCATTGGCCTTGAGAGCATGTCTGGCCAAGACCGCATCAACTCTGTTGGCGCTGGAGACATCTGGTCTGATCAGGATCGTCTGGCAGCAATGGATAATGCGCGTAAAATTTTACGTCCTAACGGTATTAGTGTTATTTCGGCATACAATCCTGGCGACGTTATGATTAAGTCTCCACAGTGGGAAATGCTGAAGCCATCCATGGACAAAATAGGCGACGTCTGGAAAGAAGCGATTTATGCGAAATCGGATGAAGCGGCACTAAAAATCATTAATGATCTTCGCGGACAGATGAATAAAACAGGCTATAAAGAAGCAATGCAGTTTACTAATGACAACTTGAAAGGCAAGGAAGTTGCTTTGTTTGGAATGGCAAACTAAAGGAGGCTTCTCGCTTTGACGAAGGGTTTGGGACAACGAGCAGAGTGGACCGGTTTTCAGGAATCAAGGCCGTATGGCCCGAAGTATGATTTGCGAACCGATTTTGTCATGGTATACGGAATATCTGATGATTTGCCTGAGCGGATCGAAGGCTGGAGAAATGCCGGCTATAAGATTCATTTGATGACAGGTGTATCTTGGGGGGAGTATCAGGACTACTTGTACGGTCGGTTCGACGGACGGGAGCACTGGGATGAAGCTCAAATGGACCGCAGCGGAAATCATCTGCTTCATGGCAAGGATGTTCCTTATATGGTTCCGACCATTGCCTTCGCTGAATATTTGGCTTCTCATATTAAACGGGCAATCGACTCTGGCGCAGGAGCGATTCATTTGGAGGAGCCGGAATTTTGGGCGGCATCTGGTTATTCCGATGCGTTCAAGCGGGAGTGGCTGAATTATTACGGGGAGGATTGGATTCCTCCCCACTCCTCGCCGGACGCTCAGTACAGAGCATCCAAGCTGAAGGCGGCAATGTACTATCGTGCGCTTGACCGGCTTTGCAGTCAAATGAAGGAATATTCCTTAGTAACCTACGGTAGAACGGTGCGTTTCTATGTCCCAACTCACAGCTTGATCAATTACACGCAGTGGCGAATTATTAGTCCTGAGGCGCTGCTCGTGTCGATGCCTGGCTGTGACGGTTTCATTGCTCAGATCTGGACGGGAACGGCTCGTACTCCGAACGTTTATAAAGGGCTGCGCAGAGAGCGAACCTTCGAGACGGCATATTTGGAATATGGAATTATGCAGGAGCTCACGCGGGGGACGGGGCGTGAAATGTGGTTACTTCACGATCCGATTGAGGATAACCCTAGATACAGCTGGAGCGACTATCGTAAAAACTATCGTTCTACTGTTGTTGCTTCCCTGCTGCATCCTGAGGTGAAGCAATACGAGGTATGCCCATGGCCGCGCCGTGTATTCGAGGGCAGCTACCCGACTGAGGACGGGAAAGGAAAAGAAATGATCCCGGGTGACTATGCGACCGTGCTTCTGACGGTCATGAATGTGCTGCGCGACATGCATAACCATGATGAGGTTGCTGGAGACGACGCCTATACAGCTGGCATTGGCCTTTGCTTATCCAACTCTGCAATGTATCAACGCGGGGACGTTATCCGTGAAGGCGAGCAGGAAGGCGAAGCCGCCAAATATGACGGAACGAGTTCAGCTGAAGAGCTGAGTGCAGAGCAGAAGGAGCTTCTTGACTGGTCATCCTTTTACGGACTCGCGCTTCCGCTCGTGAAGGTAGGCATTCCGCTAAGACCGGTACAGCTGGACAATATTTTGACCTTCCCAGGATATTTGGATCATTACCGGGTGCTGCTGCTCAGCTACGAATTTATGAAGCCGGAGCATCCGGGCATTCATCAAGCTATCGGACAATGGGTAAGGGAGGGCGGCATACTCATCTATGTCGGTGACGGCTCGGACCCCTATCATGAAGTGCGGGAATGGTGGAACCGTGAGAACAGCCGCCGCTCTTACTTACGTCCGGAAGAACATTTATTCGAGTCGCTTGGCTTAGGTAGAAACCCGGAGCAAGGAGAGTTTACGGTAGGCAGCGGTGCTGTTTTATTTTACCGTGAGAATCCGGCGGAATTGTCCCGCTCTGAAGCGGGTGCAGCTCTTATACGGAGTGCTGTAAAAAGGTCGCTCGAGATCCGCGGAGAAATGGTTGATTATAAGGAAAGCACCTCGCTGCATATTAGACGGGGGCCTTATGTCATTACTCATGTGCTGGATGAGAGGGAAGCGGATGATTCAATCGTTCTGGAAGGTCAGTTCGTCGATTTGTTCGAAGCGAGCATGCCTGTGAAACATTCCGTGGAAATCAAATCGGGCGAGGATAGCTTGTTGTTTGATTTGAACTACTCGGATAACCAGCAGGGGGAAACAAGTATTCTTGTTAGTTCGTCACGCATTCGTGAGGAGCTGTCGGCTGAAAACGGAATTTCCTTTGTTTCAGAGTCACCGCTGGACATCACGGTTAGTACGCGCCTGCGTGTACCAAGTGAGCCTAGCAGCGTCACAGCTGGTGATCAAGCGGCATCATACGAGTATGATGGAGAGTCAGGAACGGTGCTTCTTCGCTATCCAGGCGTTCCGGAAGGAATTGCAGTAAGCGTGGAATGGTAATGCGATAACAAACAAACGATTGAAGGGTCTGTCCCACAGTGATGAACTCACTGGAGAGATAGCTCGATATGAATATTGAAAAAATGGCGTCACAGAGATTTATTCCTGTGACGCCATTTTTCTATTTTGGTCTATTGATGTTTGCTTAAGCAAATGGTGGACAAGCGAATTTTGGCGTATGATCGGGGTAGGAAATGGAGCAATAAGCACGTATATGTTCTTACAG